>HF989467.1:22716-39100 GCA_000432175.1 Eubacterium sp. CAG:786 | reverse complement strand
CGCCGATCTTGATGTTGGTGCCTGCTGTTGCAGCAAGCGCGGTCTCCAGGTTTGTGAAAGGAACGCACGCTACGATCTCAACGTCCTTGACGTCAGCTACCATCGGCTTCAGTTCCTCAAGCAGAGCCTTTGCCTCGGGACGGGTCTTGTTCATCTTCCAGTTGCCGGCAATGATTGCCTTTCTTACATTCTTCTTCATGGTAATATTCTCCTTATGATTGGTTTTGTAAAATTCCAGCATATCTGCAATGTTCACGCCGTCAATTGTTGCGCCGTCTAGCTTGCAGTTTTCTATAGACGCACCGGAAAGGTCGCTTCTGTTAAAGTTCGCTCCCGACAAATTTGTCCTTTCGAACGAATCTCCCGACATATTACACTCGGAAAAGCTGTCAATCGAGAGATCGTTGCGCACAAACAAACATTCACGCATTTCATTCTCGCAGAACTCTCTTCCGAATTTGCAGCGTGTTATCGAGCATTCTCCAACTACGCTCTCGCGCAGCTCATATACTCTCTTACCGATGATTTCCATATTTAATCCTTTACAGTTTATAAGGCGGAGGTTTGCTCCGCCTTATATGATTGTAAATTACTTATCCTGGATAGCGTCGATGCCGGGCAGACCCTTGCCTTCGAGGTACTCAAGGGAAGCGCCGCCGCCGGTGGAGATGTGGCTCATCTTGTCAGCGTAGCCAAGGTTGATAGCTGCGGTAGCGGAATCGCCACCACCGATGATCGTGGTAGCGTCAGCAGCTGCGAGAGCCTCGCAAACAGCAACGGTGCCCTTCTTGAGAACGGGGTTCTCGAATACGCCCATCGGACCGTTCCATACAACGGTCTTAGCGGACTTAGCAGCCTCAGCGAACAGTTCCATTGTCTTCGGACCGATATCCAGACCCATCATGTCAGCCGGGATCTTGTCGGCGTCAACAACGGTAACCTCGATCGGAGCGTCGATGGGATCAGGGAATGCCTTAGCGATAGTGGTATCAACAGGCAGGAGCAGCTTCTTGCCGAGCTTTTCAGCCTTCTCGATCATCTGCTTGCAGTAGTCGATCTTCTCGTCGTCAACGAGGGAGGTACCAACCTCATAGCCCTTAGCCTTCAGGAAGGTGTAAGCCATACCGCCGCCGATGATGAGTGTATCGCACTTCTCGAGCAGGTTGGAGATAACGTTCAGCTTGTCAGCGACCTTAGCGCCACCGAGGATCGCAACGAACGGACGAACGGGGTTCTCAACAGCGTTGCCGAGGAACTCGATCTCCTTGTTCATCAGGTAGCCAACAGCGGTCTCCTTCATGAACTTTGTTACGCCAACGGTGGAAGCGTGCGCTCTGTGGGAAGAACCGAATGCGTCCATTACGAAGATGCCGTCGGTCAGGTCAGCCAGTTCCTTGCTGAACTCCTCGCCGTTCTTGGTCTCTTCAGCGCCGCGGAAACGTGTGTTCTCGAGAACAACGATCTCGCCGTCCTTCATCTCAGCAACGGCCTTCTTTGCGATGTCGCCTGTTACCTTGTCGTCCTTAGCGAAAACTACCTTTGTATTTACCAGCTCAGCCAGTCTGTCAGCAGCAGCCTTCAGGGAGAACTTCTCCTCCGGGCCGTTCTTCGGCTTGCCGAGGTGAGAGCACAGAATAACCTTTGCGCCGTTCTCAACCAGCTTGTTGATGGTGGGAAGAGCTGCGGTGATTCTGTTGTCGTTTGTGATCTTGCCGTCCTTCATAGGAACGTTGAAGTCAACGCGGACAAGCACCTTCTTGCCCTTGACATTCAGGTCTTCTACATTCTTCTTGTTCAGTTTGCTCATTGTTATTATTTCCTTTCATGATGAAAATATTGAACATACTCCGGCAATGCACGGATTTTGCTCCATACATGCCCTTCACATTTTATTTTACTATATTTCCTTAAAATTTGCAAGTGTTTTTTTAGATATTTTGAGATAAATTTGAGAAGCAAATACACCGCACGTTTATATATTTTGGCTAAGAGCCTGCAGTTATGCCATGTTTCCTGTGAAAAGAGGGTGAAATTATGCAAAAGGGGGTGGAAAAATGACCGGAATTGTGCTATACTATATAGGTTACAGTTGATAACTGCATGAACTCATCAAAGGAGATGTTAATATTCTGGACAGAAAACAGCTTTCCGACGGCATTTTCTTTTCAAGGATAACCGACGGAAGATTTAAAACGAACCGCATTTCCATCACATTCTACGGCGAATTCGGTGAAGAAGCCCGCAGCGACTACGCCATACTCCCCTATATTCTCACCGACAGCTGCAGAAAATATCCTAATCTCACACGGCTGACTGAAAAGTACTCCGACCTTTACGGGGCTTCTGTCTCCGATAATCTCGGCTGCATCTTCGACAGGCGCGCCATGACTTTCACCATCAGCAGCATCGACGACCGATACACCCTCGACGGCGAAAAGCTGGAAGAGGAATGCTGCAACCTGCTGCTGGACTGCATTCTCGACCCGGTGACTGAAAACGGGGCATTTCCGGAAGAAGCCGTCGAGATAATGAAGCAGGAACTCATCGACGCCATCGAAAGCGTTAAAGGCGACCCGCGCAGCTACGCCGCTCAGCAGGGCGCCAAAGCCGCATTCGATGGGGAACCCTGCGGGCTCCCCGTAAACGGTACCGTGGAACAGGCAGGGGCTATAACCCCGCAGTCCGCGTATGCCGCGTACAGAAACCTGCTGGAGCATTCCCGCATTGAGATATTCTGCGCAGGCTGCAGTGATTTTTCCGTCAGCGAAAATGTGTTTGCAGAACGTCTTGGCGCGCTCACACGCAGCGACATCTGCACGCTTGAACCCACCCCCACCCCGCTTAAATCCGTCATCTGCCGCAAATCCGAGAAATTCGGCACGCAGCAGGCGATACTGCGCATGTATTTCAAGGCTCCGCAGCTGGCCGACCGTTACGCCGGCGCAGTTCTTTCGATGATACTCGGTGGAATGACTACCTCGCGCTTCTTCACGAATATCCGCGAGAAGCAGTCGCTGTGCTATTACTGCAGCAGCTTCTCCAACCGCTTCAAGAAAACCATCACGGTTTATTCCGGCGTTGACCCCGCAAATGTCGCCAAGACGGAGCACGCAGTCATGAGCGAATTCATGAACGTATGCATGCGCGGAATCACCGAAGAAGAACTGGAGCACGCAAAGCTTGAGCTTTATGAGAGCGCGCGTTCCGTGTACGACTCGCCGTCTGCGCTTTCCGCGTGGTATTCCTCGCAGATAACCGACCCTGAGATACTCACGCCGGAACAGTTTGCCAAGGGCGCGCGTAAAGTCACCACACAGCAGGTCATGAATGCCGCACGCATATACGCGCTCGACACGGTGTTCACACTGTCCCCCGAGGAGGTGGAATGATGCTTGAAGAGATAACCAGCGAGCGCCTTGGAGAGCGCTATTACAGGTACACCCACAGCAGCGGCGTCACCGTGCTGCTGTACCCGATGAAGGGGTATTCCACCGTGACTGCGCAGTTTTCCGTGAAATTCGGCTCCGTCGATAACTGTGCCATTGTCAACGGCGGCAAACCCTGGCACATTCCCGACGGAACGGCGCACTACCTGGAGCACAAGCTATTTGAGTCCCCGGAAAAGGAGGCGTTCGCGCGGTTCGCTGAAACAGGCGCTTCCTGCAACGCGGGAACTTCCTACGACAGCACGCGCTACTATTTCAGCTGCTCCGCGAACTTTGAAAAGAACCTCGAAATTCTTCTCGACTTCGTGCAGCACCCCTATTTCACCCCCGAAAACGTCGAAAAAGAACGCGGCATAATCACGCAGGAGATAACCATGTACCTCGACAGCCCAGCGTGGCGCGTCTGCATGGAACTCTACCGCGGAATGTTCGCGGACAACCCCGTGCGCAACGACATCGCCGGCAGCGCGGAAAGTATCGCGCTCATAACGGACAAGCTGCTTTATGACGTATACGACGCATTCTACGAACCGTCTAACATGTACCTTTGCATCGCGGGTGGGTTCGACATGGAAAGCGCGATAGAGGTCTGCGAGCGCTGCCTGCTCCCCGGAAAGAGCATGAACACCGTTTCCATTCTGCCTGAGGAACCTGCGCGCGTTATCACGCCCCGGGTGCAGATGTCAATGCCGCTCGGAAAGACGAACTTCGCGCTGGGCTTCAAGTCGCCCGCGTATTCCGGCAGGCAGATGACCGAGGAGTACATCTACCAGACGCTCATGAACGACACCACGGTCGGCGCTGCGACGGATTTCTACCGCAGTATGCGCGACAGCGGACTTATCAACGAAACGTTCGAAAGCAGCATCATGATGGGCAGGGGCTTCTTCGTCCCCGCGATTTTCGGCGAGAGCGACGACCCCGACAGGGCTGCCGAAGCGGTGCGCGCAGAATACCGCCGCAGAAAGACGGAGCCGCCCACGCGCGAGGCTTTCCTGCGGGCAAAGAAGTACCTTTACGGCGACAATATCCGCACCTTCAACAACGTTGAGAGCGTGGCGCAGAACCTCTCGGACGCAGCGCTCACCGGCACGTCTGCATTCGATTACGCAGAACTTGCAGCAGCCGCTGACTATGAGGGAATGCTACAGCGGATAGAAAACTTTGACGAGGGCAACTGCTGCCTTTCCGTCATCACACCTTCGGAGGAATAATATGTTGAACTCACTTATTTCAGACGCCGCTTTTCAGCCGGTGGAACTGACATTCCCGAATCTCTTCGGTGGAATAACGCTGAGTTACACCCAGGGCTTTGAGATATTCGGTATCAAAATTTACTGGTACGGCGTGCTGATAACTCTCGGCGTCGTCCTCGCTTACCTTTATGCAAATCACCGCGCCAAGGAATTCGGCGTCGGCAAGGACAGAATGTTTGATGTAGTTTTCGTGGCGCTGATATGCGGCTTCCTCGGCGCAAGAATTTACTACTGCGTGTTCCAGACCCTCGACCCAAACAGCGGCATGAGCTACGATTTCGTGACGACGTTCACAACGATACGCGACGGTGGTCTTGCCATCTATGGTGGTGTTATAGGCGGCTTCCTGGGTGGATTTGTCGCGTGCAAGATACGCAAGGTGAATTTCAGGGCAATGGCAGACCTGGCTTCGCTGGGCTTCCTCATCGGGCAGACTTTAGGCAGATGGGGCAACTTCATCAACCAGGAAGCTTTCGGCGCTGAGTGCAGCCCCGACTGGATATTCGGCATGACAAGCGCGCTTATCAGCAAGCGCGACGGACTGGCTTACGGCACCACGGTACACCCCTGCTTCCTGTATGAGAGCGTGTGGTGCCTGGTGGGACTTATCGGGCTGCACTTCTACTCAAAGAAGCTTCGCAGCTTCGACGGCGAAATAATGCTGATGTACCTTGCATGGTACGGCCTTGGCAGAGCGTGGATAGAAGGACTGCGTACAGACAGCCTTATGGCAGGTCCGTTCAAGATCTCGCAGCTGGTGGCTGCGGCATGCTTCGTGGTGTGCACGGCACTCGTTATCGTTTTCAAGATACTCACCGAAAAGAAGCATATCCCGCTGTACGTCAATACCGACGCATGGCAGGAACAGCAGACAGCCGACCTTGAAGCTGCCAACAGGCAGAAGAACAAGAAAAAGGAAATCATCGAGGCGCCCTCGATACTCTCCGACGACGCTGACAGCGTAACTCTCGGCAGCGAAGATGAAAACGAGAACGCCGAAGATCCAGCCGACAGCGATATTCCTGAAGAGCCTGCAAAAACCACAGAAACCACCGACAGCCCTGCAGAGGAAGAACCGGAAAGATCCGAAGACTCCAATACATTAGACAGTGAAAGCGAGGACGAATAAATGGCAGCACAGATAATCGACGGAAAGGCAGTTTCCGCCAGAGTAAAGGAAGAAGTACGCGCAGAGATAGAGCGCGACGGGCTTGACGTAGGACTTGCGGTAGTCATCGTCGGCGACGACCCCGCGAGCCGTGTTTACGTCAACAACAAGAAGAAGGCATGCGAAGTCTGCGGCATAAAGAGCTATGAATACGCTCTGCCTGCCGAAACCACCGAAGAACAGCTGCTGGAGCTCATCGACACGCTGAACGCAGACGCAAAGGTCAATGGAATTCTCGTTCAGCTGCCGCTGCCGAAGCATCTCAATGAAGAAGCCGTTATCGCGAGAATTTCACCGCTCAAGGACGTTGACGCGTTCTCCGCTTCCAATGTCGGCAAAATAATGATAGGAAATTACGCGTTCCTGCCATGCACGCCCGCCGGCTGCATGGAACTTATCCACAGCACCGGGGTAGACGTTTCCGGCAAGGAGTGCGTAGTCATAGGGCGCTCCAACATCGTCGGAAAGCCCATGGCAATGCTGCTTCTCCACGAAAACGGCACTGTTACCATCTGCCATTCCCGCACGAAGAACTTAAAGGAAGTGTGCCAGCGCGCCGACATTCTCGTCGCAGCGGTGGGCAGACCCGGTTTCGTCACCGGCGACATGGTGAAGCCCGGCGCGGTAGTTATCGACGTTGGCATCAACCGCAACGCCGAGGGCAAGCTCTGCGGCGACTGTGTATTCGACGAGTGCGCTGAAAAGGCTTCCTATATAACGCCCGTCCCCGGAGGCGTTGGTCCCATGACTATCGCAATGCTGATGAAGAACACAGTCATGGCTAAGCGCATACAGTCCAGATGAGAAAGGACGCAAAACCGTTCCTGCGCAATGCTGTGATACTCACCGCAGCCACCGTCCTCATCGGAATCCTGATGAACGAATGGGGTGCCGCGCAGATAATGATAATCATTCTGCTTGCGGTGCTTTCAGCCGCGCAGTGGCTCCTCTTCGCGTACATGAAGAAATAATTCGGAATTCTTAATTCGTAATTCGGAATTAATGTGTCCGCTCCGCGGACTAAATTTCAATAGCTTTGACATAAACACTACAGGGCGAAAGTACAATTCACTTTCGCCCTGTGTATTTTGTTATAAAACTTTAAAATCGTCTGCGAAGCAGACACCGAAATTCCGAATTAAGAATTCCGAATTCCGAATTGAATGTAATTATGCCATTTCGACCTTAAGTCCCTCGGCGCTTCTTACAGTGTAATCCTTAGCGGTGCCCTCGGCTGTTACCTTGATGGTGTCGCCGCTGCGTACTGCCTTTACGGTCAGGACTACGTTGCTGTCAGCGTCGTAGATAATGGTTTCAGCGGTCTTGCCGTCCTCAAGCTGGTAGATCACGATATCAGCCTTGTCGCCGTAAGCGTAGGTGAACGCGCGCTCGAAATTACCGTATGCAACGATGCTGTTGGGCTTTGCAAGCACAGGCATCTCAAAGTAGTTGTTCTTGGTGGAATACCACTTGCCGCCCTCGTAAACCTTTCCGCTCTGGATATCAGTCCAGTTGCCTGCGGGTACGTAGAAGTCCGCAATGCCCTCTTCGTTGAATACCGGAGCAACCAGCAGGTTGTCACCCAGCATGTACTGACGGTCGAGGGAAAGCGTAGCGGGGTCGTCTGCGTATTCCATCACCATTGCTCTCATCATCGGAACGCCGGTGGTGTGGGTCTTGTGAGCCTGAGTCCAGAGGTAAGGCATCAGCTTGCCCTTGAGCTTTGTCCAGTGACGGAGCACGTCGCAGCTCTCCTCGTCGAAGTTCCACGGAACGCGGTAGGAACTGTTGCCGTGAAGTCTGGAGTGAGAGGACATAAGACCGAATGCGCACCATCTCTTGTAGAGGTCGGGAGTACCCTGAGCCTCAAAGCCGGAGATGTCATGGCTGAAGTAACCAAAACCGCTCATGCACAGGGAAAGTCCACCACGGAGGGTCTCCCACATGGACTCGTAGTTGGAGAAACAGTCGCCGCCCCAGTGTACGGGGAACTGCTGACCGCCTACAGTTGCGGAACGCGCGAACAGGCACGCCTTATCCTTGCCGTAGAATTCCTCAAGAACCTCGAATACGCACTTGTTGTAGAGGTAAGTGTAGTAGTTGTGCATCTTGTAGGGGTCGCTGCCGTCGTAGTAAACAACGTCCTTGGTCGGGATACGCTCGCCGAAGTCGGTCTTGAACGCATTTACGCCCATCTCGCAGAGTGCGCGCAACTTGCCCTTGTACCACTCGCATGCAGCGGGGTTGGTGAAGTCAACGATAGCCATGCCGGGCTGCCACATGTCGCCCTGCCATACGCTGCCGTCCGTAGTCTTGAGGAAGTAGCCGCCCTTTACGCCCTCGTCGAACATGGAGGAACGCTGTGCGATGTAGGAGTTTATCCATACGCATATCTCCAGACCCTTTGCCTTCAGTCTGTCCAGCATTGCCTTGGGGTCGGGGAACATTCTCTTGTCCCATGTGAGGTCGCACCAGTTGAATTCCTTCATCCAGAAGCAGTCGAAGTGGAATACCTCCAGCGGGATATCGCGCTCAGCCATACCGTCGATGAAGCTGGAAACGGTAGCCTCGTCGTAGTTGGTGGTAAAGGAAGTAGTCAGCCACAGACCGAATGTGTAAGCCGGTGTGAGCGCGGGCTTGCCGGTCAGGGTAGTATAGGTGGAAACAACGTCAGTCAGCTTCCCGCCGCCAATAACGAAATACTCAAGGTGCTCGCCCTGAACCGAGAACGCTACCTTGGAAACAGTCTCGCTTGCTACCTCGAATGTTACCTTCTCGGGGTGATTAACGAAAACGCCGTAATTTCTGGAAGACACATAGAACGGAATGGACTTGTAGCTCTGCTCGGAGCTTGTGCCGCCGTCGTTGTTCCAAACCTCTACGGTCTGACCGTTCTTGACGAATGTGGAGAACTTCTCGCCGAAGCCATACAGGCACTCGCCTACGGAGATGTTCAGCATCTCGCGCATTACGGCACCGTCAGCAGTTTCGTCATGGGAGAAGAACGGCTTCATCTGGTCGTTTGCCATGCGCTCGTTGGTCTTCCACTGGTCCTCTGTGATGTAGGAAGTGGTGCGCCAGCCTTCCTTGGTGAGCAGCTTGTCGTTGTAGTAGTACTTGATGTCCCATGCGCCGCCCTTTGCGACAACTACCTTTGTGCTGCCGGAAATAAGCTCGTATGCGCTGTCAGTTTCCCTGATGACGGGCTTGAAGCTCTTGTCCTCGTTCAGCTGGAAATCCGGGGACTTATGTACCCTGCCCTTGTAATGGTCAATGGAGACCTTGATGGTGTTCTCCAGTGTGGAAGTGAATGTTATCTCCAGAACAGGACCTCCCAGGGTCATGCCTCTGTTGCCGATCCACTGATTGGTAGCAAGCACGTTGATAGAGGTCTCGTCTGCTGTCACCTCGTACATCTGTGTTGCGTAATTAACGCCGTAACCGGGCTTGTTAAGCCATAATCCGTCTGCATACTTCATTGGTGTTATCCTCCGTAAATGATTTCTCCGTAATAGGTGGGTAATCGTTTACACACCCGATGTTCTTATTTTATCATACTTAATTCAAAATTTCAAGGGGGTATTTGAAAAAAATTTTGAAAATTGATATTGAAAATTTGTGAAGTTCGTTTTATAATATAAATAGAAATATTGTTGGTAGGGAAAATATATTCTGGAGTTGGGAAAATGAGCAAAGAAAAAAAGAGATTCGACATTCTTGACCTGAAGATAGACAAGTCGCTGAAATACATGGCGGCAGCTTTCTCCGGGGCATTCATGCACTTCACGTTTCTTGTGATATTCCTTTTTATAGGACTGTACACCATGGTGGGGTTCAACGTGTTCAGCGTTACACTGTACATAATCATAGGCGCGATATGCAAAAAGGACACCTTCGAAAAACACGCGCTGGGCTGGATATGCGCAATGTACGTTGAAATAAGCGTACATGCATTCCTGTGCACATTGTTCCTGGGAATGGACACCTGCTTTTTCCTTTACACGATGATGACGATACCGGTGGTGCTGTATTATCTGTTCCTGACATGCAGCAATACTGTGTTCAAGCGGTGGACCGTCATCTTCACGCTGGTTTCGCTTGCGCTGCTGTCGGCAGGGCTCCTTGTTGATCATTACAGCACGCCGCTGTATTACTCATTCGAACGCAAACTGAAGAGAAATGAAATCGACCCGATACGCGCTGTGAACATCGCATTCAACCTGATCCTGCTGTTCGGATTTTCCACGCTGTTCATTCTGGAGATACATTCCCTTATAAAGAAGCTGAATGAAACCAACGAACGCCTTAATTTCACCGCGACCCACGACGCACTGACCGGGCTTTTCAACCGTCACAGCCTGAACAGCAAGCTTGATGAACTCAAAACCGCCAGTGAGCCTTTATGCATAATCATGGGAGACCTAGACGATTTCAAGAAGGTGAACGACACCTACGGTCATGAATGCGGCGACATTGTGCTCAGATCCGTCGCGAATACAATTATGAAGAACCTGCCCGAAACCGACACGGCCTGCCGCTGGGGTGGAGAAGAGATACTTATTATAATGCACGGGGCTACCGATGACTGCCTGCCGGTGATTAGCCGCATAAAGTCGGAGATAAGCTCCCTGGGGCTGGAATACGGCGGCAGACCCGTCAAGGTATCCATGACGTTCGGATTTGCTGAAAACAGCGAGGGTTCATCGAACGTGGACGAACTCATTAATACGGTTGACAAGCGTCTCTACAAGGGAAAAACAAGCGGAAAGAACGTCATTATAGTTGACTGACAAAACAAGCGGAAAGAACGTCATTATAGTTGACTGACAAACCAGCCGGTTCCGAAAAGAACCGGCTATAAAATTGAAAAGAATGGACAAAATCATGACCGCAATACTGAAATTCATAAAAAAGGAAGCCGTGCTGTGCATATCGTTCGCAGCGGCTCTTATTTCGATGATATTCATTCCACCGAACAAGGAATATCTCGGTTATGTGGACTGGTCCACGCTGGGGCTGCTTTTCTGCCTGATGGCGGCAGTGCAGGGCTTCGGCAGCATAGGGGCTTTCATCAGACTTTCGGGGGCGCTGACTAAACGGTTCCACAACACGAGGACGCTGGGCGCGGCTCTGGCGCTGATGTGCTTCTTCCTTGCCATGCTGGTGACTAACGACGTTTCACTGATCACGCTGGTCCCGCTGACTATCGCACTATTCCGGGAGCACCCCGAAGTCACGATACGCACTGTCATTCTGGAGACCGCGGCAGCAAACCTCGGTTCCATGACGACCCCGATGGGAAATCCGCAGAACCTGTACATTTATTCCCACTACGAAATGCCCCTCGGCGACTTCTTCTGCACGATGCTGCCGCCGACCGTTCTCAGCCTAATAATAATTACAGTGTCCGCACTGCTGATACCGTCGCACCGTCTTGAACCTGAAAACTTCAGCCGCTCCCCTGCTATGGCGAAATCAGGCAGGCTGAAGATCATTATGTTCAGCGTAGCAGCCGCAGCGAGCCTGTGCACCGTGGTGCGCGTGCTGGACTGGCGCATTTCCCTGGCAGTGACGCTCGTATGCGTTCTCATTGCTGATTTTCGTGTGCTAGCCCGGGTGGATTACGCGCTGCTGCTGACTTTCGTATGCTTCTTTGTTTTTGTGGGGAATATCTCCGCGATACCTGCGGTAAGGGAGCTTATCAGCGGCGTTGTTTCCGGGCGGGAACTGCTTGTCGGCGCGGCTCTGTCGCAGATCATCAGCAACGTTCCCTGCGCGGTCATGCTTTCGGGCTTCACGGACAACGCAAAGCAGCTCATGCTGGGCGTCGATATCGGCGGGCTGGGCACATTGATTGCTTCCCTCGCAAGCCTTATTTCATTCAAGCTGTATGGCGCTTCTCACGCTGCAAAAAAAGGGCGCTATTTTCTGGAGTTCACGGTATATAACTTCGCGGTGCTGGCAGTGCTCCTTGCCGCGCAGTGCGGTTTCAACGCGGTTTTCGGGTAAGAATGCCTGCGCTTGTCCGCGGCTTTTCTGCATAATTCCTCATTAACCCGCATATCCTGCAACGGGGTGATAGTATGGTGTACAGCTTCAACGACATTCGCTGCAAGGAGATAATCAATGTGCGGAACGGCTGCAGGATCGGCTTCCCGGACGATATAGAATTCGACAGCTGCACAGCGAAGATATGCAGGCTGGTGGTCTACGGCAGGGCGAAATTCTTCGGGCTTTTCGGCAGAGAAGAGGATATATGCATAAAGTGGTGTGATATTGAGGTCATCGGCGAGGATACGATACTGGTTTCCTGCGAAACGCCGTCATTATCTACAAAGAAACGCGGAAAGGTTTTCGGAAATTTGTTGAAATAGCAGACAAGAATTTTATTGAAATTAATACCTGAATGTGATATAATATTCAGGTAAGTGTGCGGAATACTATGCACAAATACACACACGGTGCAGCCGTTCCGTCGGTGCGCTCACGCGTCCGGGACGTTCAGCCGTGGAGGAAAATCACTTTATCAACCAAAATCAGGAGGAAAAACAAATGGCAGTAGTATCTATGAAGCAGCTTCTCGAAGCAGGTGTACATTTCGGTCACCAGACAAGAAGATGGAACCCTAAAATGGCTCCCTATATCTTCACAGAGAGAAACGGCATCTACATCATCGACCTGCAGAAGACAGTAAGAAAGCTCGACGAGGCTTACAACTTCATTCACGAAGTAGCTGCAAACGGCGGCGAAGTTCTCTTCGTAGGCACCAAGAAGCAGGCTGCTGATTCCATTAAGGAAGAGGCTACCCGTGCAGGCGCTCACTTTGTAAACGCTAGATGGCTGGGTGGTATGATGACAAACTTCAAGACCATTCAGAGAAGAATCGCAAGACTTGAGCAGCTCCACACCATGGAGACAGACGGCACATTCGACCTGCTCCCTAAGAAGGAAGTTATCAAGCTCAACCTCGAGATCGAAAAGCTTGAGAAGTTCCTCGGCGGTATCAAGAACATGAAGAAGCTCCCGGGTGCTCTGTTCGTAGTTGACCCCCGCAAGGAGAAGATCGCAGTAGCTGAGGCTAAGAAGCTCGGTATCCCGGTAGTTGCTATCGTTGATACAAACTGCGACCCCGATGAGATCGACTATGTTATCCCCGGCAACGACGACGCTATCAGAGCAGTAAAGCTGATCGCCGGCGCTATGGCTGACGCTATCATCTCTGCTAAGCAGGGCACCGCTGACGCAGCAGAGGAGCAGGCTGCTCCCGCTGAGGACGCTGAGTGATCCATATACGGACGTTATACGAAAATTAAATAAAGGAGAACAAAAATGGCTAATATTACAGCAAGCGACGTTAAAGAACTTCGCGAAATGACCGGCTGCGGCATGATGGACTGCAAGAGAGCTCTCGTTGAGGCTGACGGCAACAGAGACGAGGCTGTCAAGATCCTCCGTGAAAAGGGCCTTGCAAAGGCTGCCAAGAAGGCTGGCAGAATCGCTGCCGAGGGTATCGTTAAGGCTAAGGTAAGCGGCACAAACGGCGTTATCGTTGAGATCAACTGCGAGACCGACTTCTGCGCTAAGAGCGACAAGTTCCTTGAGCTGGTTGAGACTATCACTGACACTATCCTTGCTAACGACGTTGCAGATGTTGAAGCACTCAAGAACTGCACAGTTGCTGGTGGTTCCCAGACTGTTGCAGAATATATGACCGAGAAGATCGCTACCATCGGCGAGAACATGAATATCCGTCGTTTCACCAAGATGACCGGTACTCTCGTTCCCTACATGCACGACGGCGGCAGACTCGGCACACTGGTTAAGCTCGTTACCGACAAGCCCGAGGACGCTACAGTTCTCGCATGCGGCAAGAACGTTGCTCTCCAGATCACCGCTCTGAACGCACAGTACGTTTCCCAGACTGATATCCCTGCTGACGTACTCGCTAACGAGAAGGAAGTTCAGCTGGGTCTTGTTAAGACTGAGAACGCACAGTCCGCTAAGCCCAAGCCCGAGAACGTACTTGAGAAGATCGTTGAGGGTCGTCTCAGAAAGTACTTCGAGGAAGTTTGCCTGCTGGATCAGAAGTACTTCAAGGACGATACAATGACTATCGGCAAGTACGTTGAGTCCGAGGCTAAGGCTGCCGGCGCTTCTATCAAGGTTGAGTCTTTCGTACGCTACGAGCGTGGCGAGGGCATCGAGAAGAAGCAGGACGATTTCGCTTCTGAAGTTGCTGCAATGGCAAAGGGCTAATTCAGTTCTGAATCAACACAGGTGCAGATCTCTTTGAGGTCTGCACTTTTTTGTATAAAATAACACCGGGCTTTACAGCCCGGTGTTCAAGTTTATATCAGTCGTCGAACAGGTTTTTCCAGTTTTTCTTCGGACGCCTTTTGGAAATTCTGTCTGCCTGCTTTTCTTTCATCACCGCGAACTGCGACATTATCGCCGCTGTAAGCTCCGGGTCAGCAGCTTCGGGTTCGCGCAGACCTGCATTTATTTCAAGCAGATAAAACGGTGTGTGTTCCGGCTGGTCAAGTTCCTCACCGCCGTAAATGTACTGAAACGTGAAATCACGCACACTGGTGACCACCGTCACAAGAAATCCACGCGGTTTCCCAAATAGCCGCGTCGGAGTGTAGATCACCTCGGAAATGTCGCTGTAATAAAGGTAATCGCTCCCTCTGGGCGTGATGGTTTCAAACTCGCTCTCGCCCGCGTTGTAGGCGCAGTTTCTGCCGTATCTTATCACCGGAATGCAGATAACGCACACCACCGCAGGAATTATCCAGAACACGCTGCTCATGAACCCCAGGAAATCCTGCGGAGCACCGAACATCACAAGCCCTGTAATGAACATTGCCACGCACAGCACCGCGCCGATAATACAACCGATTATCAGCTTGTCCTCATTGCGGTACGCCACCCGGAAAGTACCGCGTCGTATCATCTTTTCACTGCCGGAATTCTGCTCCATTCAGATCACCTCACACTGGAATTAAACACGATTTTACTCTATTATAATAACACAAATTTTTACCGATGTCAACAGTGTAAATTATTTCCGGAAGAATATCCGTGCCGTACAAGCAAATAATATAACTGCGGCAAAAAACCGCACAAGAACCAGAAAGGAATGATCACAATGGGAACTGAATACGCAAACAAGCACATCGGCTGCACTATCCACAACTGCGAGCACCACTGCTGCTGCGAGGATTACTGCTCACTGGACAAGATCGAGGTCGGCACACACGAGGCTGACCCCACAAAATGTCAGTGCACTGACTGCCTTTCCTTCAAGATGAAGCAGGGCTGATGCCGGAAGAACGCATCTTCCGCGATGAAGAATCGCTGACTCCTGACGCCATAGCCGCTGATAAAAAAGCGGAAAGCATGATAAGATTACCTCCTTTTGTCTTCGCTCTGACGGAGATATCAAGCCGCTTCGGAAGCGGCATCAACTGACCTGGCGCCGGAAGCATCGGGGCTTCCGGTCCATTCAGAAAGCCGCTGGCTTTCTGAATGGGTACATAAAAATTCCGCACCGGCTACAGTGCGGAATTTGTTTTATAGCTCGTTCCGGGACTCGCTGTTCTGCGCAGCCTGCTGTTCCTCTGCCTGCTGCTTCGCACGGTTGGATTCTCCGAGAGGATACATCGCATTTCCGTCCTCGTCGTAGACCGGCTCGAACTTTCCGGTGACATACGCGGAGATAATGTTGCAGGCTACATGTCGGCTGTATTCGCTGTTTTCAAGGCAGATTCCGAACGCGATCTCGGGGTCGTCTGCCGGGTAAAATCCCACGATGGTGGAATTGAACTTCGTCATCGCGATGACCTCAGGGGTTCCGGTCTTGGTGCAGACATTCTCCTTGCCAATGCCCTTGTAATCGTAAATGTTGTACCAGCCGCCGTCCAGAAGAAAGTTCGCATTCTCGCTTACTCGCTTCATGCCTGCCTTTACCTCGGCGAAAACGTCCTCCATGCCATCGGAGAAGTCTTCCATGACCTCCGGCTTGGTTTCGCTGATGAGTTCGGTGAAATCATAATTGTACACTGCCTTGACGATGTGCGGGCGATACCTCACGCCCTCATTCGCGATAGTCATGGCCTGCGTTGCCAGGTGAAGCGGAGTAAGCAGCGTTTCTGACTGACCTATTCCTGCCTGGATAGTATCGCTGGCATTCCACTCGATGCCAAGTTTTTCAAAGAGCGCGGGTGAAGTCATTCTGCCGGTGGACATCGGAATTTCGAACCCGAGGTCGGTGCCCACGCCGAATTTCTCAGCCCAGCTTGCAAGCTTGTCGATACCGAGCCTGCGCGCAGTCTCATAGAAGAATATGTTGCAGGAATGTTTCAGACCAAACTGCACCGTTATAGCGCCATGTACGCCGGTACAGCCCGGGGTATAACTCGGCGCATAATAGGTGTAACGTCCGCCGCATGTGATGGTGGTGGAAGCGTCGATAACGCCCTCCGCAAGACCCGCAGTAGCCGTTATCGTCCTGA
>HF989467.1:19357-22699 GCA_000432175.1 Eubacterium sp. CAG:786 | reverse complement strand
TCTTGAATGTCGAACCCGGACGGTACTCACCATTTATCGCGCGGTTAAGCAGCGGCGAATTCTTCGCGTTGAGTACGGAGCCGTAGTCCTCCACGAGATCGTTGAGGTCGTAGCCCGGTATAGTCGCCATCGCGAGCACGGAACCGTCCTTGACGTCCAGCACGACTGCAGAGCCGACTTCGGTGTCCTTACCGCGCAGGTTGGCGTCCATTGCGGTGGTATAGTACGGTGAATGCAGGAAGTCCATGTGATACTGCAATATATCGACCACCATATTCTGGAAGTTGGAATCTATCGTCAGCATAACAGAATTGCCTGCCTGCGGCTGCTTGGTTATCTCGTCGGATATCTTAACGCCGTTGGAATCACGCGTAATTTCGCGGGTGCCGCGCTCACCACGGAGGGTGCTTTCCAGTGCGGCTTCAATGCCGGAGGTGCCGATGATATCATTCATCGTGTAGCCGGCGCTTTTGAGTTCAGCGTACTTCTCAGCGGAAATAGCACCAACGGTGCCGCGGAGATGCGGCGCAGTCGTTCCGTCAAGGTAAATTCTGTCCCAGCCCTCGGAAATCTCCATGCCCGGCATGAGCGCGGAAAGTTCCTTGAGCTCCAGCACAGCTTCGCTTGAAAGCCCGGAAGCAATCTCGTACTTGTTCTGATAGTTGAAATCCATCAGGTCCATTTCATAGCGGACACCCGCGATGTATCGGCGCATGGGCTCTTCATACTTATCGGAAATGTCGTACTTTTCATAGAGAGCGTTTATGCAGTTTTCCACAGTGGCGTAAACGCCAAGCCCCATTCGCTTTTTGAGAGAGTCGATGGCATTCTCGCGGTCAACTGCGAACTGATATGGCTGCGTGCGCGTTATCGGCAGCGACTCGTTCCATTCCTCACCCTTGTCGATGAGTACTGAGAGAATGCGGTATATAACCTCGTTCTCGGTGCCGGAAGCAAGCGAGGCTTTCTGCAGATTAACACTGCAGTTCAGCTGGTTTGTGTTGAGTATCCTGCCGGTGCTGTCGGCTATCTTTCCGCGGGCTGCTTCGATATCCTGCTCGGCTGTGTAGGAATTCTGCGTCATGGAAAGGTACTTCCCGCCGTCGGCTATCTGTATCTCCAGCAGGCGCAATCCGCATAAGAATGCCGCAACTATGACAAGCGACGCAAGTATTGCGGAACGCAGTACGTTTGTAAATTTAGACATATCATCACCATTGATATAGCTTAGGGGTATATATCACAGCAGGCGGAAGATAAATTTCCGCCTGGTTTGTTTGAGTTATTCCTCTTCCTCGGCATTGTCAGAAACCGCTTCTTCCAGACGGCGTTCTTCTTTCGGACGGAAGCGCGTGGAAATAAGCCGCACCAGAAAATACACCGGCAGCGACAGCAATATTGCCCAGAGGTAAGCCGGCAGCAGCGAATGCACAAACGAAATGCCGGAACTTTCGCGCTCCCACACCCAGTGCAGGAACAGAAAATCCATAAGGCAGATGAACACAACCGCAATAGAGTTCATAACGAGGTGCGACAGCCAGCTTCTTTTCAGCCAGAACTGCCCGAGAAGCGATATCGTCGGGCATATGGCAAGCAGCCACATCGACGAGAAACCTATAAGCGTGCCGCTCGCGACGTCCAGCATAAGTCCGCAGACCACGCCGAAAATGCCCGCAGCGAATTCACCCTCGAACATTGCGACTGCAGTCGCCAGCGGGATTATCAGCAGAGGGCACCACCCGCGTATAAGCGGAGCGACCTCCCACAGGTAGAAGAAAAGCAGCACCACTGAATAGCAAAACCACCGCAGGAATGCGCGCAGCCTTGCCTTACGCGTCCTTGCCCTGCTGCGGGAAATTCTCTTCACCATGCCTGGTCACCCGTTTCAAACGAAAGCCCCTTGCCGTCGAAATCCACCACCGCATATACGGAGGTCACCGCGAAGCAGTCCTCCATCGGCTCGATTACAGCGTGCTTGGAAAGACCGTTGGGGTCGTTGTAGACCTCCTTGACGGTACCCACCATCAGCCCCTCCGGAAACAATCCACTCTGCCCCGCTGTTACGATAACGTCTCCCGGCTGGATATCGGCGTCCTTGAGTATCTGGCTCATCAGGCACTGCTTTTTCTCTGCGGTCGCCAGGTCGTTTTCTATAACTCCGGTCGCCTTTGTCCTCAGGGTGTAAACACCGACGTTCACCTGCGGGGAAAGCAGGGTCGATACCTTTGCGTAATTCCCCGCTATCTCAGTCACCCTGCCAACAAGACCGACGGAGGTTATCACCGGGTCATGCAGCGACAGCCCGGAATTGCTGCCCTGATTTATCGTGAAACCGCCATAAATATCGTTCGCGTTTCTTGCGATTATGCTGCACGGCTCGGAGAACACAAAGTCCTCGTGCTCCTTGCTGAGATTCAGCATTTCGCGCAGCTGCTCGTTCTCGCGCTGTAGCTCTTCATAATCTGCGGAGCGCTCGTACATCTGCGTCACAAGTTCGCGCAGTTCGTCGTTCTGCGCCTTGTAGGTGTCTGCGTTCACCAGCTTGTCGATAAAGCCGTTAACGCCGTTGGAAATGGCATTCGCGGCAGTCACGAACGGATAAGTCACCGTGTTTATCACCTGCTCTGGCAGGGTCTGCGTGCCGGCTGCCACCGCAACGTAGGTCATAAGTCCCAGCAGAAGCGCCGCGATGCATATTAATATCTTGAATTTGACGCTGTGGAAGAATTCTTTCATAAACGCTTTCTGTCATTCAGAATGCCCGTCTGCCGGACATGTTATTCAGGATCAGTAGATGCTCTCGTCCTCGCTGAGTACGTCCTCAAGCTTGTCGATGTTCTCGAGGACCTTGCCGGTGCCGTCAGCAACGCAGTCCAGCGGGCGCTCTGCAATCTTTACAGGCATACCTGTTTCTTCGTGAATGAGCTGGTCAAGACCTCTCAGCAGCGCTCCGCCGCCTGCCAGCATGATGCCGGACTCGATGATATCCGCAGCAAGCTCAGGGGGAGTCTTTTCAAGCGTGGTCTTGATAGCGTCGATAACGTGAGAAAGCGGCTCGGAAATGGCTTCGCGTATCTCCTCGCTGGTGACTGTGATGTTCTCAGGCAGACCGTTGAGCAGGTTACGGCCCTTGATGTCCATTACAGGCTCGTTGTCGCCGGTCTTGTACGCGGAACCGATGCCTACCTTTATGTTCTCAGCGGTACGCTCGCCAATGAGCAGGTTATATTTCTTCTTGATGTAGTTGATTATCGCAGAATCGAACTCGTCGCCCGCAACTCTTACAGAGCGCGCTGTTACGATGCCTCCGAGGGAGATAATAGCCACCTCGCTGGTGCCGCC
>HF989467.1:9102-19268 GCA_000432175.1 Eubacterium sp. CAG:786 | reverse complement strand
GCCATAGGCTCCTCAATGATGGAAACGCGCTTTGCGCCGGCATTCTGCGCTGCTTCCTTAACGGCGCGGCGCTCTACCTCGGTAACGCCGGAGGGGATGCAGATGATAACGCGCGCCTTTCCCCTGCCCTTGAGCGCCTTCTTGATGAACTGCTCCAGCATGCTGGAGGTCATGTCAAAGTCGGCGATAACGCCGTCCTTCAGCGGGCGTACTGCAACGATGGAACCGGGGGTACGTCCGATAACGTCCTTGGCTTCCTGCCCGACGTAGCGCACGCACTGGAGCTTCTTATCCACTGCAACGACGGAAGGCTCGCGGATAATGATGCCCTTCCCTCTCATATATACAAGCGTATTCGCAGTTCCTAAATCGATACCGATATCCTTGGTCATTCCAAACATGTTCTTTTCCTCCGTGAATATATTGGTAATCCATGCCGCAGCATGGTGCACTTATACATAATAGTACAATTATAATTATAACATTATTGTGCGCTGTGCGCAATGCATTATTAGCATAAAATTTCACGATTTACAGAGTTTTTTTTGGCTATTTTTCGGCAATTTACGGGGGCGCACAGACGTTATCACCAACATAAGAAAAAAGAAAGTATTTTTGCAAAAAAGGCTTGCAATAAACTTTACGATACTGTATAATATAATTAAGTCTATAATGTTGCCGGCAAGGAACAATTCCGGTATTTCGAAATAAACGAAAATGAACCGCAGGGGTTCAGAAAGGGTACGATATGCTGAAAGAAAAAGTCACCGTAACTATATGCGGAAAACCGTACAACCTCCGCACCAACGACGCCGACACCCTGATGAAGCAGGCAAAGGAATCCGACCGGCGCATAACCGAATACTGCAAGCTCATGCCGAACAATCCCGCTCCCAAAGAGGACGCATGCGTGTTCACGGTGCTTGACCTCCTGGGGGAACTTGACGCTGCCACCGCTGAAAAGGACGCCCTCGCAAAGCAGAATGCTTCAATGACCGCAGCCGCTGAACAGGGCGCAAAGGACAGCGAGGAGAACCGCCGCCTGACCGGCGTTATAACCGAACTCAAAAAGGACAGCGAAGCCCTTGAAGTCCTCCGCAAAAACTTCACCGAACTTGAGGGAAAGAACGCACAGCTTGCCGAGACACTGCGCGAAGCCAACCAGCGCGCCGAAGAAAATCTCAACGCCAAAAAGGAACTCGACGCCGCAAATGTACGCCTAAAGTCCCTTGATGAGAAAAACACGCAGCTGTCGCAGTCCGTCAAGACAAGCGAAGCCCGCGCGGAGGAACAGTCAAAGGCAGTAGCGGAACTTCAGCGCCAGAACGCCGACCTCAGAAAGCAGACTGAAAAAATCGCGACCCTCACCGACGAAAACAAAAAGCTCAACGAAAAGCTTGAAAAGGCAGCAAACACCGAGGAAGCACTACGTCGCAGCGAGGAGCGCGCGGCTTCCCTTGAAAAGGACCGCGAAAAGCTGAAAGCAGGCGCCGCTGAACTCAACGACGTGAAGAAATCCCTTGCGGAAGCGCTGGGCAGGTCTGCCGACCTCGAAACCAAACTCTCAGCCGCTGAAAAATCCGCTAAGGAACTTGAGGAAGCAAAGCAGTCCCTTGCCGCTGAAAAGGGCAGAAACGCCGACCTCGAAACCAAACTTGCAGCCGCTGAAAAATCTGCCAAGGAACTTGAGGAAGCAAAACACTCCCTTGCAGCTGAAAAGAACAGATGCGCCGAACTAGAGCACCGTCTGGAAGCGGAGCGCAAAGCCGTAGAAGAGGCTCATTCCGAAAATGAGCAGACGCAGGAGGAACTTGCAATGCTCCGCGAAAAGGCAGACAAGCTGGAAGAACTTTCCGTGAAGTTCTCGCAGATGGAGAGCGAAAACACAGCGCTCAAAGCCGCAAACGACAGCCAGGAAAACGAAAGCAGCGAGGAACTTTCCCAGGAGATAGCTTCCCTGAAAAAGCGCCTTGACGAAGCGCTCGCAGAGTCCCGCGACCTGAAAAAGACGAACGCTTCACTCAACCGCCAGCTTAACGAAATGCTTGAGGACGGTCAGCTTACATTATGAGTGAAATTCTTGCACCCCTGGGGGGTATCGACGACCTGCATGCGGCGCTGAACACCGGCGCCGATGCAGTCTATCTCGGAATGTCAGAATTTTCGGCACGCAAAAATGCCGAAAATTTTTCTGTAGAGAATCTTAAAAAGGCTTGTGATGAATGCCACAGACGTAACGTAAAGGTATACGCGGCACTCAACACCCTGATATACGACAGCGAGACCGAACGCTTCACAGAATGCGTTAAAAGCGCTGCGCAATGCGGTGTGGACGGTCTGATAATCCAGGACCTCGGCGCTGCTGAGATAGTGCGCAGGGTATGTCCGGAAATGCCGCGGCATGCTTCAACGCAGATGACGCTGAACAGCATTTCCGGCGTGAACGCGGCGCAGTCCCTTGGCTACACCCGCGCGGTAATAGGCCGCGAGCTTTCGCGGGAACAGATACGCGAGATCGCCGAAAAAGCCGGAATTGAACTTGAGGTGTTCGTGCACGGCGCGCTGTGCGTGTGCATCAGCGGGCAGTGCTATATGAGCAGTATTTTCGGCGGCAGAAGCGGCAGCCGCGGTCTGTGCGCGCAGCCCTGCCGTCTTGATTTCACCTGCGGCGACCGTCACAGCGTAATCTCGCTGAAAGACAGTTCCCTGGTAGATCACCTGCATGAACTTGACGATATGGGCATAGCTTCCCTGAAAATAGAAGGAAGAATGAAGCGCCCCGAATACATCGCGTGTTCCGTGGACGCCTGCAGAAAAGCGCTGGATGGGCAGGCTTACGACTACGACAGGCTTGCGGGGATATTCTCACGCAGTGGACTTACCGACGGTTACTACAATGGTACCATGAGCGACATGCAGGGTATCCGCAGCAAGGAGGACGTCGAAAATTCCGCAAAGGCTCTGAATGGAATCAAAGCGCTCTACAAAGCGGAATTCCCACGGATAAAGGCTGATATCAACGTTGAAATACGCCCCGGGGAGCCTGCATTCGCGACCGGTTCTGCGGAGGGCTGCGCAGCGGCTGTCACCGGGGAAGTCCCGCAGCCGGCAAAAAACGCCCCCCTCACCCCCGAAAGCGTTGTCGAAAGAATGTCGAAGCTTGGCGGGACGCAGTTCATTCCCGGCGAGGTCACGGCTGAAGTCGCCGACGGGCTTAACCTGCCAGCTTCCGCGCTGAATTCCCTGCGGCGTGAACTCACCGCAAGGCTGGACGAAGCAGTGCTGCGTAAAAACACGCCGTCCTACCGCACCTATCCGCTCACTCCACCGGGAAGCCCCGCGCACGTCAAAAACGGTTTTGAATGGCGCTGCGAGGTGTATTCCGCAGAACAGCTGCGGCAGGCGCTTGAACTGCCTTTCGGGCTTATCTATGCGCCGATACGCCTGCTGGACGAGAACACCCCCGACAAGGATTGCATCGCCGTTATACCGCCTTTCGTCCTGCAGGGGGAAGAAGAACACCTCCGCAACAGGCTGCGTGAACTCCACGGAATTGGCTTCACCCGCGCAATGGCGCAGACCCTTGGTCACTCGCAGCTGCTGAAAGAGGAAGGCTGGCTCATTCACGGTGGACACCGCATGAACGTCATCAACAGCTATTCCGCAGAGGTCTGCGGCAGGTTCGGTTTTGAGGACGTCACCCTTTCATTCGAGGGAACTGCCGCGCAGTTAGCGGAAATACAGTCCCCGATACCAAGGGGAATTATTGCATACGGAAGGCTTCCGCTGATGATAATGCGCCGCTGCCCTGTGAGCGGAGGCGCCCCCTGCGGCAGGGTGCACCTATACGACGACTGCGGAAGAACCTGCGGCAGCCATATCTGCGACCGCAGAGGGAACCAGATGCCGGTTCTCTGCGGTGGCAGCAGCGTTGAGATACTCAACCCCGACCTGCTGATAATGAGCGACAGAATGAAGTCCGTGGAGCCATTCGACTTTGCTGTGCTGAAATTCACCGACGAGCAGGAACTGAAACCCGTGCTCGATATGTACCTTAACGACCGCAAACCGAACGGCGCGCTCACGCGGGGGCTTTACTTCCGCGGTGCCGAATGACGACAGGAGAACGCGATGAGCAAAACGAAATTCAAATTATCGTACAACTGCCCCGTGGTGCTGACTTATGCGGGAATCTGCCTTGTCCTGGTGTTCCTGGACTGGCTGACGCAGGGGTGGCTGAACACCTATGTTATGGTGTGCTACGGGCACCCTTCCCTGCTCGACCCTATGACTTACGTGCGCTGCGTGACTTACTTCTTCGGGCATTCCGGGTGGAGCCATTACGCGAGCAACATGCTGCTCATGCTGCTTGTTGGTCCGGTGGTGGAAGAAAAATACGGCAGCGGGAACCTGATATTCATGATAATGGTGACCGGCATCGCGTCGGGAATCATAAACTGCATATTCTTTGACGCGGGCATCATCGGTGCCAGCGGGATCGTGTTCATGATGATAATTCTCAGCGCATTCACGAACATGAAAAAGGGCGAGATACCGCTTTCGCTGATACTGGTGGCGGCTATCTACCTCGGGCGCGAGATCGTCAACGCATTCACGCCGGATACGGTTTCACAGTTCGGGCATATCATGGGGGGAATTTTCGGGCTGTTCTGGGGCATTTACTATTACCGCACGAAATTCCGGAGCCAGTATTGATACATAGCAATTGGGAGGGTCGCGAAAGACCCTCCCGTTTTTGCGTTTATGCAGTTATCTCTGGTTCTGACCCTGCTGGTTCTGGCGGTTCTGACCGTTCTGGTTCTGACGGTTCTGACCCTGCTGGTTCTGACGGTTCTGGTTCTGGTTGTTCTCAGACATTATATTTTCCTCCTGGAGTAATGCTCCATTTTAATTCCGGCTTTGCGCCGCAGGTTTATTGTGCCCTGTGGTTCTGAAATTATTCCGCACCGAATTGATTACATATTATGCCAAATATATTTATTGAAATAAACCCAGGTAAACTTTTTTCTGCGTAATCCTCAAAAAGATGTTGTCAATTTATAATACTTATGATATAATAGACGCAAAGCGTTTATTATAAATCAAAAAGCCGTGCATATCGGCAAATTATATCATATCCCTGCGGATATGATATAATAAGTTAGAGCAAAGTTATAACAAGTTAACAAAAAATGCATTCTAAAAAACCGGGAGGTATAATATATATGACAATGGACGAACTCAGTCCCGGACAAAGCGCGTACATAAGCGAAGTCGGTGGCAGCGGTGCTCTCAGGCATCATCTTCTTGACATGGGACTTACCCCGCAGACTGAAATAACCCTGCAGAAAGTTGCGCCGATGGGCGACCCTGTGCAGTTTCAGCTGAGGGGATACGAACTCACCCTGCGGCTTGAGGAAGCCAGAAAAGTTACAGTAGAAAAGATACACAACAAGCCAGTAAAAGCCACTGTGACCGGCGCGCGGCGCAGCAGCACTCCGCACCCCGGCGTCGGTGAGCTGGTTAAATCCGGAGGATACCACACCGTGCACGACGGCGCCGCACTCCCCAAGGGCGCGCCGCTCACTTTCGCACTCGCCGGAAACCAGAACTGCGGAAAAACCACGCTGTTCAACCAGCTGACAGGTTCCAGCCAGCATGTGGGCAACTTCCCCGGGGTGACCGTAGACCGCAAGGACGGCACGATACGCAGCCACCCGGAGGCTACAGTAACCGACCTGCCGGGAATATACTCACTCTCGCCGTATTCCAGCGAGGAGATAGTCACTAGGGATTTTCTGCTGAACACCCACCCCAGCGGGATAATAAACATCGTTGACGCTTCCAACATAGAGCGTAACATGTACCTCACCATGCAGCTGATGGAACTCGGCATACCCATGGTCCTCGCGCTGAACATGATGGACGAGGTGCGCGCAAACGGTGGTTCTATCCTTGTAAATGAACTGGAAGAGATACTCGGTATTCCTGTTGTGCCCGTTTCAGCAGCAAAGAACGAGGGTATCGACGAGCTTATCGACCATGCGATACATGTCGCGAGATACAGGGAAATACCGGTGCGCATGGATTTCTGCCCGGAAAGCAAGAATTCCAAGGATAAGGTAGGCGCAGTCCATCGCTGTATACATGCGGCTTCTCTTCTGCTTGCGCCGGATATCCAGGCAGCGGGGCTTCCCGTGAGGTTCGCGACCACAAAGCTGGTTGAAGCCGACGCGCTCATAGAGGATAAGGTGAGCATTCCCGAGGAAAAAAGGCAGGCATTCGACCAGCTCGTGAATATCATGGAGCAGGAAACCGGAATGGACCGTGAAGCAGCGCTGGCAAATATGCGTTTCACATTTCTGGAAAATCTATGCGAAAAGACCGTCGTGCGCCCGCATGAAAGCCGCGAACACAAACGCAGCATGCAGATAGACAGGCTCCTGACCGGAAAATACACTGCTATCCCCTGCTTTATCGGAATAATGGCGCTGGTATTTCTGATGACGTTCAGCGTTATCGGCGCGTGGCTTTCAGAACTTATGAGCATGGGTGTTGATTTCGTCGTCGACTGGATAGCAAGGGGACTGGAATTCCTCGAGGTGAACCCGGTCGTGCGCTCGCTTGTGGTGGACGGAATATGCGCAGGTGTGGGGAGCGTGCTGAGCTTCCTTCCGACGATAGTCACGCTGTTCTTCTTTCTGTCTATCCTTGAGGACACAGGCTACATGGCAAGAGTTGCGTTCGTGATGGACCGTCCGCTGCGAAAGCTGGGGCTTTCCGGCCGCAGCTTCGTGCCAATGCTGGTGGGCTTCGGCTGCTCTGTTCCCGCGATAATGGCGACCCGCACACTCTCCAGTGAACGCGACAGGAAAATGACGATACTGCTCACCCCGTTCATGAGCTGCTCCGCAAAACTGCCGATCTATACGATGATGATAGGCGCGTTTTTCCCGGCGCAGTACAGGGTGCTCGCGATGATAGGGCTGTACATTTTCGGCATTCTCTGCGGAATGCTGTACGCGCTGCTGCTGAAAGTAACGAAATTCCGCGGTGAACCTGTTCCGTTCGTGATGGAGCTGCCGAATTACCGCCTGCCAAGCGCCAAAAGCGTTGGACAGCTTATCTGGGAAAAAGCAAAGGATTTTATCCAGAAAGCATTCACCGTGATATTCGCAGCTTCCATCGTCGTATGGGTGCTGCAGACTTTCGACGCACGCTTCAATATCGTGGAGTCCCCGGAGGACAGCCTGCTTGCAATGCTGGGTGGACTTGTCGCACCGATATTCGCGCCGCTTGGTTTCGGCGACTGGCGCGCTTCGACCGCGCTGCTGACTGGCTTCACCGCTAAGGAAAGCGTGGTTTCAACGCTGACGCTGCTCCTCGGGGGAGATGTTTCACAGATATCAACGCTGTTCACACCGTTCACCGCGGTTGTGTTCCTGGTTTTCGTACTGCTGTATACTCCCTGCGTTGCTGCCATCGCTACAGTCAAGCGGGAGCTCGGAAGCAGGCGCGCAGCAGCGGCAACGGTTCTCATTCAGTGCGCTATCGCATGGGTGATGGCGTTCCTGGTGCACAGCGTGGGGCTTCTTTTCGGTCTTGTGTGAAAGGGACTGCGTATGAACTGGATAAGCTACCTGCTGATAATACTTATCGCAGCCGGCTTCGTCGCTGCGGTGCGGCATTCACGGAAAAATGGCTGCTCCTGCGGTGGAAACTGCAACGGCTGTTCGATGAATTGCCAAAAGAAACATAAAAAAAGCGGAGACTGATTTCTCCATACTCCCGACAAGCTAAACGGGGCTGCAATTACAGCCCCGTTGTTTTTATACACGGCAAAAAGTCGCATGTTACATCTGCTCGCCCTGCGCCGTTTCGGGCGTTTTGCTTCCCGAAAAACGTATCTTCATCTTATTGTAGCACCAGAAGAACAGCGGGAACAAAAAGCAATCCGCGAATATCCACGCTGCGGGGTTCGCATAGCACACTGCCTCAAAACCGAACACCGGCACCAGAGCCAGCGCCACAACTCCTCTTGCGATCATCTCGAAAACTCCCGCGAATATCGCGATCTGCGAAAATCCCATGCCCTGTATGAGAAATCTCACGATATTCACGAACGCCAGCGGAATATAAAACGCGCCGTTGCGTATCAGGAAATACTGCGCCAGCGCAAGTATCTCCTCAACACTGCCGCCGTTGGTGTCATTAACGAACAGCATTGAAATACCCGGCCCCAGGAACAGTATTATCAGGAACCCTATGATAGAATAACCCACGCCCAGGCAGGAACAGTCGAACAGACCGCGCTTAACGCGATCGACCTTGCCCGCGCCGATGTTCTGACCGCCGTATGTCGCCATGGTGCTACCCATCGCGTCAAAAGGACAGCACAGCAGCTGGCTGACCTTGCTTGCCGCGGTGACTGCCGCAACATAAGTTGAGCCAAGCCCGTTCACCGCAGTCTGTATCAGTATCGAACCGATAGCGGTGATGGAATACTGCAGACCCATCGGAATTCCCACACCGCACAGCCTGCCTATGTAGAACTTGTTGAAGCGGAGTTCCTCCTTATTGAGGCGTAGTATCTCGAACTTCTTTATCATGTAGATAAGGCAGAGCACGCCGGAAACCAGCTGTGATATCACCGTTGCCCAGCTTGCGCCCATAACTCCCATATCAAGCACGATGATCATGAACATGTCAAGACCGATATTCAGAAGGCTGGAGATTATCAGGAAGTAGAGAGGCGTTTTCGAGTCGCCGACGGAACGGATTATTCCCGACAGGATATTGTACAGGAAAGTAACCGGAATGCCCAAGAATATCACGAAAATGTAGTCGTATGCCTGCTGGAAGCAGTCGTCCGGGGTGTTCATCCATGTCAGGATATTTGTACACATCAGGCATGTCACAGTAGTCAGCACCACCGCGAATATCGCGGATATCCATATCGTGTTGCCAACGTACTTGCGCATCGCGGTGTAGTCCTTAGCGCCGAACATCTGCGCCACCGGAATAGCAAATCCGGTGCAGACGCCCTGCACAAACCCCAGCACCAGGAAGTTTATCGAACCAGTGGAACCAACGCCTGCAAGCGCCTGAATTCCGAGGAACTGCCCCACTATCGCGGTATCGACCATGTTATAGAACTGCTGGAACAGCATTCCGAGAAAAAGCGGAAGCATGAACCCCAGAATAAGCTTCATCGGTGAACCCGTGGTAAGGTCCTTTGTTGAACTTTTTGCCATATATCCTTCTCCTTTCACAGGACTTTTCTATCATCATTTCCTTTGTTCAAAGCAATAGTAATTATACAGTAACCATGCCATTTATTCAAGTGGTGAAATACCCAATTATTATAATTTTTACATGGACTTTATATAGAATTTTGCACAAACCTGTGCGCATATATTTGGTGTATTTAACCATTGAATAAAACTCACGCCGGTTCCAATCTTGACAATTCCGCCATTTCGGGGTATAATGATTTCAAGTGTGTAAATATCCGTGTACCCGTTTGAATATACGAAAAGGTGAGACAATGAACAAATACTACAAGAAACTAGAACTTGACAAAATACTGGAACTTCTGGCAGAACAGACCTACAGCGACACCTGCCATGACAAGGCGCTTAAAATTTCCCCGTCCTTCGACGAGGCAGAAATACGCCGTGAACTGCAGAAAACCAACGACGCATTCAACCTTTCCGCGAAGTTCGGCACCCCGCGCTTCCGCAAGATAAAGGACATTTCCTTTTCGCTCAGGCGCAGCAAAAGCGGCTCCGCGCTGTCTTTCAGGGAACTTCTCGATGTCGCCGATATCCTGCGGGAAACCAACATGCTGTGCGACTGGTTCGGTCAGTGCGAGAGCATGGAAAATTCCCTGTCGGAATACTTCCGCGAACTTTACCCGATAAAGGACCTTGAACAGCGCATCTCCGAAAGCATCATCTCCGAAGAGGAGATGTCCGACGCCGCAAGCCCGGAGCTTGCTTCCATAAGAAAGCGTATCGTGCGCCAGGGAATGAATATCCGCGAGCAGCTGGACAAACTCATCAAGAGCCGCAGCACGCAGAAATTCCTTCAGGAATCGATAGTAACCATG
Organism: Eubacterium sp. CAG:786; assembly: GCA_000432175.1. Taxonomy (GTDB): domain Bacteria; phylum Bacillota; class Clostridia; order Oscillospirales; family Ruminococcaceae; genus CAG-115. The sequence continues at coordinate 9,157 of HF989467.1, read as the reverse complement.
CGCGACGGCCGTTACGTCGTGCCCGTGCGCAGCGAATACAAGAACGAGGGAGCCG
>HF989467.1:2947-9065 GCA_000432175.1 Eubacterium sp. CAG:786 | reverse complement strand
ATACTTCCGCGACCGGGCAGACGTTCTTTATCGAGCCGATGAGTGTCGTGGAAGCCAACAACGAGATACGCGTGCTGAAATCCCGCGAGCAGGCAGAGATAGAGCGTATCACGCAGGAACTTTCCGCGCGGGTCGGCGAGAATGCCGACAGCATCGCGAACAACTTCCGCGTTGCAGAGATACTGGAGCTGTATTTTGCAAAGGCAAATCTCGGTGCGAAAATGCGCGGCGCCGCCGCAAAGATAGTTTCCGAGCCGAGGATTTCACTGCACCAGGCGCGCCACCCGCTTATCGACCAGAATGTTGTCGTGCCGATAACCGTGGAACTCGGGAACTCCTATTCCAGCCTGATGATAACCGGTCCCAATACCGGTGGTAAGACTGTTGCCATCAAGACGATAGGGCTTCTCACGCTGATGACGATGTGCGGTCTGATGATACCCGCAGGCGATGACTCCGAGATAGGCATTTTCGGGGGAATTTACGTAGATATCGGCGACGAACAGAGCATTGAACAGAGCCTTTCCACATTCTCATCGCATATGGTGAATGTCGTAAGGATACTCGCGAAAGCCGACGACCGCAGCCTTGTCCTCATTGATGAGCTTGGCAGCGGAACCGACCCTGTGGAGGGAGCGGCGCTTGCCGTTTCCATTCTCACGACCCTGCGGGAACAGGGCGCAAAGGTGGCTGCGACCACGCATTACCAGGAAGTCAAGATGTACGCGCTGCAGACCGACGGCGTTGAGAATGCTTCCTGCGAATTTGACGTGAACACGCTCAAGCCAACATACCGGCTTGTGGTGGGAGTTCCGGGAAAATCCAACGCGTTCGCTATCTCTCAGAGGCTCGGCATGCCCGATTACGTCATCGACCGCGCTAAGGAACTCGTCAGCACCGAAAACCAGCGCTTTGAACAGGTGGTGGACGCGCTGGAAAAATCCCGTCAGGAACTTGAAGCGCTGAAGGAAAGCGCCGCGATTTCCGAGCGCAACGCCAAAATGACAGAAAGCGAGCTGAAGCAGAAGCTTTCCGACCTGGAACAGCAGAAAGAAAAGGAACTCGAGACCGCACGCCAGCGCGCGCAGTCCATCGTCGAGGAAACGCGCTTCCGCTCCAACCAGCTGCTCAACGAACTTGAGGAACTGAAGAAAGTCAAGGACAAGGAAGCGCTCCGTCAGGGGCTCAGCAACGCAAAGAGCCGCACCAACAGTACTCTCAACAAGATGCAGGACGACGCAAACCCTGTTATCGAGCGGCACACGGAAAATTATGTGCTCCCGCGCCCGCTCAAGGCTGGTGACACAGTCATGCTTGCCGACACCAAAAAGGAAGGCGTGCTGATGACCGTGCCGAACATATCAGGCGTTTGCTACGTGCAGGTCGGCATGATGAAGATCAAGACAAACCAGAAGAACCTGCGGCTGGTTGACAACAAGAAAAAGCAGCAGGCGCAGAAATCCATCGGCGGCAGCGTAAAGAAGCAGGTGACTTCCAACATGCACCGTCGCGGTGGAATGGAACTCGATATCCGCGGAATGATGTCCGACGAGGGCGTGCTTGAAGTGGAACGCTTCATCGACAGCGCGCAGCTGAGCGGCATCAGCTCGGTTATCATAATCCACGGAAAGGGCACCGGTGCGCTCCGCGCGGCTGTGCAGCAGTCTCTCAAGACCAATCCCGCAGTCAAGAGTTACCGTCAGGGGGCTTACGGCGAGGGTGAGGCAGGCGTCACCGTTGTGGAACTCAAGTAAAAAAATTGGGCTGCTGACGCAGCCCTTATTTTTTCGCAAAACACAATAGCACCCCGCTTCTGGCAGGGTGCTTAATTATATGTGTTGATTACTCAGCGTCGCCGAGATCAGCGTTATCTTCCATCAGAGCCTTGATAGAGAGGGAAACTCTGTTCTTCTCTGTGTCGATGTCGATGATCTTAGCTTCAACTTCCTGACCTACAGCCAGAACGTTGTTGATGTTGGTAACTCTCTCAGTGGAGATCTGGGAGATGTGGATAAGACCGTCAACACCAGGAATGATCTGTGCAAATGCACCGAACTCTGTGATGCTTACGATAGTAGCCTTGATAACGTCGCCGATCTGATACTCCTCAACGAACTTGGTCCAGGGGTTCTCATCAGGATCCTTAGCGGAGAGGGAAACTCTCTTCTTCTCAGGATCGAAGGACTTAACGATAACGGTGATCTTGTCGCCTTCCTTAACGATATCCTTGGGGTGACCAACTCTGTTCCATGTCAGCTCGCTTGTTCTAACCAGACCGTCAACCGGACCGATGTCAACAAATACGCCATAGTCCTCGATGGAGCGAACCTCGCCCTCGAACTTCTGACCAACCTGAATGGTCTCCCAGAACTTAGCTCTCTCAGCGTCGCGTACTTCTCTTGTAGCCTGACGAATAGAACCAACCACTCTGTTGCGCTGCTCGTTGATCTCAATAACCTTGAACTGTACAGTCTTCTTAACCAGGTCCTCAAGCTTGCCGCTTCTCGGAACACCAGTCTGAGATGCAGGGATAAATACTCTTGTGCCGTTGGTTACGACGATCACGCCGCCCTTGACTGCCTGTGTAACTACGCCCTCAAGAGTCTCGTTTGCTTCCTTGCTTGCAGCGATCTTCTCCATGCCAAGTGCGGAATCAACGCGCTTCTTGGACAGGAAAACAACGCCCTGAGAATCGTCTACCTTTGTTACGATAGCGTCGATCTCGTCGCCGACCTTAACGATGTCCTCAACCTTTGCGTTGGGGTCGTTTGTCAGCTCGTCGAGGGGTATGTAACCCGTGTGCTTTGTGCCCAGCTCTACGACAGCCTCGTTCGGCTTTACGCTTACAACTGTTGCCTTGACTTTGGCGCCGTTATATAATCTTTTGCTCTCGGACTGCTCGAACAGTGCTGCAAAGCTCTCCTCATTTTCATTGTTGTTGATGATCTCGCTCATTTTTAAATGAACCTCCTTTATTGTATAGGCTGGGGTAGAAGCCCCTGCCGTTATTCCGATAATACTATCGGAGTGCAGACCTTCAATGATCTGCGGGGAAAGCTCTGAGGCACTCTCGATGAACACTGTGCGGCAATATCTCGAACAGATTTCAGCTAACTTTCCTGTGTTAGAGCTGTGCCTTCCTCCGACGACCAGCATAAGGTCAGCTCTCTTTGCAAGCTCCTCCGCATTTTTCTGGCGTTCTGAGGTTGCATTGCATATTGTGTCGTATATCTTCACGCAGCAGTATTCTTCCCTTATCCTGCGGGAATATTCAAGAAACCTGCTGCGGTCGAAGGTTGTCTGAACGACAAGGACCGCGCCCCTGCCGGAAGCCCCGCAGGACTCAAGCACCCTGCTGACCTCTTCGTACTCCATGCACGCGTAAGCCCTGCATGCCGCGTGACCCATGATTCCCTGCACCTCCGGGTGTTCCCCGTCGCCGAGAATGATCACCGCGCCGTCCGCGGGCTGCTCCGAAACTATCTTGTGTATGCGCTTGACAAAAGGACACGTTGCGTCCAGCAGCACGGAGCATTTCACTGCTGCAGCGTCCTCGGTCTTTCTGCCGACTCCGTGGGAACGTATCACCAGGGGTTTCCCGGCTGCCTCGTCCACTTCTGCGGCTATATGAACTCCCTTTTTTTCAAGGGAACTGGTAACTGTCTGGTTGTGGATAAGCGGTCCCAGCGTGAATATCTCGCCGTATTCCTGAGCCGCCTTTTCAGTCAGCTTCAATGCGCGCTCAACGCCGAAGCAGAACCCGGACTTATCCGCGACTTCAATCAACATCAGGCATATTCTCCTGGAGTTTCGCTATTTCGTCCATTATGGTGGAACTTACCTGCTTCAGCATCTTTCTGTCGCTGGTGTCAACATCGAAATGCTCAGCTGGTATCTTCTCGCCGATGGAGATGTAAATATTCTGCCGGAACTTCTTCCTGCCATACTTGATGAACACCGGCACCACGGGCACCTTTGCCTGAGCCGCGATGAGCGTAACACCGCTCTTTGCATGCCCCAGCTTGCCGTCCCTGGAACGCGTCCCCTCGGGGAATATCACGAAGATACGCCCTTCCTTGAGGCTTTCCAGCGCCTTATCGATAGCAGAATTGTCCTTTGCGCCCCGCTTTACAGGGAACGCCCCCAGCCGTTTTATCAGCCAGGTGAACAACGGATTTATCTCAAAAAGTTCCTGCTTAGCCATGAAAGTGTACTTACCCTTGAAGGTAATGCCCACCACAGGCGGGTCGTTATTGGAAACATGGTTGCTGGCAATGATGTAGCCGCCCTTTTCCTTGGGGATATTCTCCCCTCCGATGACATGTATCCTGTAAACGATGATGTAGAATAATCTTGCACAATTGCGGAGAAACGAGTAGAACATTACAGCTTCTCCCTTATGATATCGCACACCAGCTGGCAGCTCTGGGCGAAATCAAGCCCGGAAGTGTCAGCGAGCACGGCATCCTCCGCTTGTCTGAGCGGCGCCACTGCCCGGTGGGAATCATCGTGATCCCGCTTGTTGAGGTCCGCGAGGACTTCATCAAACGTAGTCTGCACGCCCTTGGCGCAAAGTTCGTCGTAACGGCGTTTGGCGCGTATTTCAGGCGCAGCCGTGAGGAATATCTTCACCTGGGCGTCGGGAAGCACCACCGTGCCGATATCCCTGCCGTCCATGATGACGTTGTTTTCAGCCGCGATATTTCTCTGCATGTCGAGAAGAGCCGCGCGCACAGCCGGCACCGCTGAAACTGCGGAAGCGGCCATCGATATCTCAGGGAGCCTTATCTCCCCGGAAACGTCCTCACCGTTAAGGTAGATATGCTGAGTGCCGTCGATGAGCCTTATCTCCACATGTATCCCGGGAATGCGCTTTGCTATCTCCTCATGCGAAGACATATCCGCCCCGTCCCTGTGGCAGTAAAGACCGACTGCGCGGTAGAGCGCGCCGGTATCGACATAGATAAATCCCAGTTCTTTGGCAGCTGCTCTCGCGATACTGCTTTTTCCAGCTCCGACAGGTCCGTCGACAGCCACTGAGATCGGCTTTTTCGGCATAAACATCACCTTGACCAGCCACTGACCAAGTGGCTTAAATGTGAAAAAATGTAAAAATGTAAAACTACCCCTATGCATTTATTCAATTAATTATATCACACTTCAAATAAAATTGCAAGTGTTTTTTAGCAATTTCACAGATTTTTCAGCGGAAAATATAGCTGTACCTAACCGCATGCAATTACCAATCGTATATTGCTTTGCACGTATTACATCCAGTTAACAAATCTGACCCCAAATCAGCCAAATCAACGCCTGTGAGAGCAGATTTCAGGCAAAACACCCCCCACAAATGTGCGATCATCATTCGCAGTTTTTGACAAACTCTTTGTATTTTATGCTTTGAATATAACTTCTTGTAATATCACCATATCTGCCCGGAAATCGCCATCGCAGCAGTGTATGCCGTCGAAAACGCTATCTGCAGGTTGAACCCCCCGGTATAGCCGTCGCAGTCGATAATCTCCCCCGCGAAATACAGCCCGGGGCAGAGTTTGCTTTCCATGGTGCCGGGTCTTATCTCCTTGACGGAAACTCCCCCACGTGTGATTATCGCTTCCTCGATAGGGCGAAAGCGCTTTATGTGCAGAGTCAGGTGCTTCATCAGCCTGCCGAGTTCCTGGCGCTGTTCGCGTGTCACATCGTCAACGTGCAGTTCCCCGGGAATGTCCGAAAGTTCCGCGATGACCGGCGCCAGCTGTGCCGGCAGAAGTCCCCTCAGGCTATCGGCAAAACGCATTCCGCGGCGCTCGGTGAAGTCCCTGATGATTCGCTCGTCCAGCTTTTTGTCTGAGAGCGCGGGTTTCAGGTCAATCTCAACGCTGTATTCCCCCGGGACCATCTCCGGAATGTGCGCCGAAGCGCTCAGTATCGTGGGTCCTCCGACACCATATGCCGTGAAAAGCAGCTCCCCGAAATCCTCGTAGATCGTCTTTCCGGCGCGGTTCAGCTTCATTGAAATGTTGCGCAGGTCAAGCCCTGCCGCCTGAGCCACCCAGCGTTCTTCAGTTTCCATTGGTATCAGCGACGGCTCCGGTGGGACTATCGTGTGCCCAGCCTG
>HF989467.1:1042-2837 GCA_000432175.1 Eubacterium sp. CAG:786 | reverse complement strand
TTTCACGCCCGGAAACCACCGCGCCGCAGCACTGCCCGTCCTCGACAATGATTTTCGTGCAGTTCCCCCTGACGACCTCGACATGCGACTTTTTCAGCTGCTTTTCCAGCGCCGCGACTATATCTCCCGCCCTGTCAGAAACAGGAAAGACCCGGCGCCCCCGCTCAGTTTTGAGCGGAACGCCGAGGTTCTCGAAATATTCCATCACGTCAGCCGGGGAATAGCGCGAAAGCGCGCTATAAAGGAACCGCGGGTTCCTGGGGATATTTTTGAGCACGTCGTCAGCGGAACAGTCGTTGGTGACGTTGCAGCGACCCTTTCCGGTTATCCCGAGCTTCCTGCCGAGGTATTTGCCGTGCTCTGCGACTGCGACGCTCAGCCCTGCGGAAGCCGCATGGGCAGCGCAGAACATTCCCGCAGCGCCGCCGCCTATTATAAGGATATCATACATCTTTCTTGTAAACGTCGTTTCTGTCCCAGAGGGTCTCCAGTTTGCGGAAAGTCTGCTCCACGCGGCAGCGGTTGCGGTTGGATACTGCGACGATAAGGGCGTTGAGCAGGCTCATCGGCGCAACAAGGCTGTCTACAAAGCTGACCATGTCGGAATAAGCGCAGAGCGTTGTGTGCGCGTACTGTGCCAGTGGTGAATTCTCGCTGTCGGTTATCGCGATTATCTGAGAACCGCAGTCGTGCGCGAATTTGCACGCGTTGATGGTGCTCTTTGCGTATCTCGGGAATGAAAGCCCGATGAAAACGTCTCCCTCGCCGATATGTATCATCTGCTGATAGATCTCGCTGGTGGCAACTGAACCGATGAGCGTTACCTTATCGAAAATAAGCCGCAGATAATAGTGCATGAAGCTTGCAAGAATGCCGCTTGACATCGCGCCCTGGATATAAATGCGGCGTGCGTCCACGATGGTGTTGACTGCATTGTCGAAAGCCTCGCGGTCTACCGACTCAAGGGTACGGCGTATCTTATCCATATCCTGGGTGAGCACGCCCTCTACCGGGTCAAGGTCGCCTATGCGGCTGCGGGTCACGTCCATGCGCTGAATAGTGGTAAGACGGTTCTTGATATGGCTCTGCAGGGAGCGCTGCAGCTGCGGATATCCCTCAAATCCCAGTTCTATCGCAAAGCGCACGACCGTGGACTCGCTGACATTTACCGCGTTTCCGAGTTTTAACGCAGTCATATAGGCTGCCTTTTCATAGTGGTTAAGGATATAATTTGCAATGAGCTTCTGACTTTTTGAGAATGTCGGGAGAAGCTCCTCTATTCTCTGGAGCAGATCGTCTTTCATCAAAGCACCTCGTTTCAAAACATTACAGCAGTCCTAAAAAACCGGACTGCCCTATATTAACTATACACCATTTGCAGTTTTTTTGCAAGTGGTTTTGCAAAATCTTTTACAGACCTGGCTCTATATTTACATTTTTTTGCTCATATTTCAGAAAAACGGCACCATATGGCGCCGTTTCTGAATGTTTATAGTGTGAATTACTGCAAATCATGAAAGATAACCGCTGACTATACGCACCATCATATCATTGAGTTTTTCGACATCGTAACTGCCGATGGTGGGTTCCATGTGTCCGAAACCGATACCGCTGTCGTCCGTCAGGAATGCGTAAGTTCCGCCCGTCATGAACGCCATGCTTCTCAGCAGGTACTCGCAGGACTTGTCAACGCCGCTCGCCGCAACCGGAACGATGCGTATGCCTTTTTCAGCCGCTTCACGGATATGCTTCGCCACCTCGTCGATTATCTGCGGGTCCTCATGAGGAGGCGCGT
>HF989467.1:0-871 GCA_000432175.1 Eubacterium sp. CAG:786 | reverse complement strand
TCCGTGAACGGGAATTCCCGCACAACATACTCGTCGCCCTCGTCGCGGTAGAAGTTCACACTCAGCCGTATCGGAATGTTTGCGTTGTCCTTTCTGATACGCGTGACCACGTCCTCAAGTTCCTGCTTGAGATATTCCAGCTCGTCGCCCATAGAGCCGGTGGTGTCGCACATTATCATCAGGTCAAGGGTCTTGGCGGCGCGCTTCGTTTCGCTGTCCAGCGTGAATTCAAGTTCGCAGTCGCCGTTCACGATTTCCTTGAAATTCTGAGTGCCATTGTTATAGGTCACAGTGAATTCCATCGGACCGTTCGTGATTTTGTTCTTGTCAAAAAACAGGTACGCCACGCCCTTGTTGTTAGTCACCGCGGAATATTCCCCGGTGCTGACGCTGGCTCCGCAGACCGCAGCGCCGGCGCTGTCCCTTACCGTTACTGCCGCGCGGATATCTGCGGAGGTTTCCCACAATTTGCGGTAGCCGTCCCAGTCAACGCCGTAATTGTTGCTGGAATACAGCCCCTGCCAGAAGTCCCAGTTATCGTTGTCGTTCCATTCGCCGCCCGTAAGCAGCCCTGCCTGAGGCTCGATATCCCACCCGGGGACAGGCTCTATCGGGTCGATAGGTTCAACGGGGCACGTCGGGTCAACGTAGAAGCCGTCTTCAGCGGCTCCCACGGCGTCAACGGCAATGTCGGCTTCCGCGAAAAAACCATCGTCCGAGAAGTCCTTTTTGCCGGTGCCTCCGATGTCCTTTCCGGTGTAGTCGCCAGCAGTGGTCGCGGGCTTTTCAGCGGTAGTTGCGGGTGCTTCCGGCGCTTTGGTGGAAGCCACAGACGCGCCCGGAGTCACGCTGGAACTGTCCGCGCTGGAAG
>HF989466.1:17744-36333 GCA_000432175.1 Eubacterium sp. CAG:786 | reverse complement strand
TGGTAACTCGCGGCAGATGTCGTCAACCTTGATAAAGTCAACGCCCCAGGAACTGTAAAGCTCGAAAATGCTGTCGTAGTATTCGCGGGCGCCCTCTTTTTCGGGGTCCACGCCGTACATGTCGGTGTTCCACTGGCATATGCTGGCAGTTTTGGCTATCTCGCGGGCAGTTCTGGAAGTACCCTTTATCGCGGTGTTGCGGTGCACGGCCTGACGGGGAATTCCGCGCATGATGTGAATGCCGAACTTCAGCCCCAGCGAGTGAACGTATTCAGCCAGCGGCGCGAAGCCCTTTCCACCCTCGGCAGAAGGGAAGCGCTCCACGGCCGGGACCAGCCTGGAAAACTCGTCCATGCAGAGTTCTGTGAACGGCTGATATTCGTGGTTCCTGGCAATTGGGTTGCTCCACTGAATGTCAACGACGATATATTCCCAGCCGAATTGTTTCAGGTGCTTTGCCATGAAATCAGCGTTTGCACGGATCGTCGCTTCGTTTACGGCGGCGCCGTAGCAGTCCCAGCTGTTCCAGCCCATAGGGGGAGTCTTAACGTAGTCGCAGTTATATTTTGGCATAAATTATCTCCTTGGTCGATGAAATTATATATAGTATTATATCAGCTTCTGGCGAGATTTTCAAGCGTTATTTTATATTATTGTGCATGCCGGAAAATTAATGTCCTTAACTAACATTATAAATCCCTCCAGATCATTTACTGAGCATTCTGTGTTTCTTTCCTTGACATCGACACCACGCACTCAACGTGGCACGAGCCGTTTCAAGCAATGTCTGGCTTTGTTTTGCGGTTTGGTGGAGCGCGGGGTGTGGGTGGTGCGTATAGGGGAATATGTCAATTTGCAATCAACGATTCAAAATGTTCCTTGGCAATTGAATCGAGCTGCTTCCTGATTTCGGAAAAATCCATGCTTAAATCAAGAGTCCTGACTGTTATTTGGTTTCCATGCATCTGATATACATTGTCGGGGATAATATTCTCATCAGTCTTGGCGTATAGAAGCATGCCTGAAACTTTGTGCGGCTTGTCTCCGAATTGATAGTCACGGTTCTTTACATAAGTAAAGATCTGATACAGGTTGTTGGAGTGTATCGTATTTTTTCCAAAGTTATTCTGAGTTGTGCGACTATAATATTTTGCGTCAATAATGAGTACAGTATTATTTTTCTGAAGCGAAACGTCGGTTTGCATAACCGGGAGCATTTCGCTCATTCCATCATCAAGAGACCATGGAACTTGAGAAGCAGCTGATTTTATAGTCGGCCATTCTTTGATATAGTATTCAAGTATGAACTTTTCAAATAGGCGGTTCATGCGTTGCTCATTTAAGAAAGAAGCCAATCTATACTCGCCTGAATCTGTAGTAAGGAGCATTCCCTCAATAATGAACTGACACAGAATTATGAGCATACGGTAAGTGCTATTGTTTTTGTGAAAGCGTATTCCTGACCACCTGATTGATACCGGATCAATCAGGTCTACGTTCGAGAAAAACAGCATTTCCTTTTTCAGAACACTCTTGGAGTCTGGCTGCACATTTTCATGATTAAGCAGAAGCATGACAGTCGTTTTAAGTATCTGGTTGAATATATTATTCTCGGAAAGCTCATCATACTCGCATGTCAGAACACGTTTTCTGCTTAAGATATTTTGAATGCTGCCCTGAATATTGATTTTCCCTTTAACAGAAGCAGCATTTATCTGAAAATTTATGTAATCCCGAAAAAGCCCTTGTTTTATCTGTTTACCTATGCCTTTAGCAAGAATAGCGGCAAAAAGGCTGTGTATATTTTCAAATTCCTCGGCCGCAATATTCTCATATTCGCCCTGATTCAACGACGTGAATGCATACGAAAGCATATAGTATATGTTTTTTATAAAGATATTCTTATCTTTTGTCATTCAAATACACCTTGTAGTATTGACTTCCAACGCTTCAGCTTGTTGATGTCGTCAAACCAGTATTCACTCAACATAGGTATAATGTCATAATCAATGACATTGCGTATCCATTCATCTGAGTAGTTATCCTGCCCGCAGAAATAACTGTGCCCTATGCAGAAACCACTACCGAGAGATTTGTCTGCGGCGATTTCACGGTTAAGTTCTTTGATTTTCAATATCACCCTGTTCAGCGTTTCGCTGTTAAGGCTATTCTGGTAGTGTATAAAGCCTTCGGAAGCAAAGCCAGGTTCAACCTCAAAGAAACTGAAACGGCGCCGGAGTGCATAGTCTATCATAGCAAGACTTCGGTCTGCCGTGTTCATCATACCGATAATATACAAGTTCCTGGGGACTGAGAAGGGAAGACCGTTGTATGCCAATGTTGCCTTAGTTCCTCGGTAATCCTTTTCAATCAGCATGAGTAATTCGCCGAAAATCTTACTCAGATTGCCACGGTTAATTTCATCGATGATAAAGAAGAAATCCTTGTCAGGAGAATTTGCGGCTTTCTGACAGAAACGATAAAAAATGCCATTCTTAAGTTCAAACCCATTTTCGGCGGGCTTGTAGCCCATTATAAAATCCTCGTAGGTATAGTTCTGATGAAACTGGACGAATTCAATACGGTTGTCATCTTTTTCACCCATCACAGACCAAGCAAGTCGTTTTGCAGCAAAGGTCTTACCAACACCAGGGGCACCCTGCAGAATAATGTTCTTCTTATGAACCAGCAAAGTCACAAGAGCATTGTATTGCTTTTCGTTCATGTAAACTTCCTCAAGGAAGTCACTTTTAGTATAGGCATTTGCAGGCTTTTCTCCGGCTATTGGATTTGCCTCACGTATTAAGTCGAGAATGAACTCATACTCGTCTTTTGTAAGTTTGAAAAGGCTGCCCTGTGGATTACGGAAATACTCAATATTCTGGAGTTCAGGGCATTCTTTGAGAGAGGAATAATCAATAGGGTTAGCAAGCCCCTCAAGTTTTCTGAAGATTATCTTTTCTCCGTCCTGTCCGGCGCTTACGGTTCCGAGTGCCACGATTTGCTTTACCGGATTTGATTCATACCCGATTATTTTGTCGCCGGCTTTTGCGTTCAGAAAATTCTGAAAGATACGACGTTTATTCCCATTATTACTAAAAAGAGTGTACGATTGTTCTTCGCCAACAGCAATATCGGAAAAACTCCATATTTTAGGGTTTGCATTAAGCCACCAGTAACCGCAGTCGCCCTTGATTGGGTCAGAGGAAACATATAGCCTGATTTGGCTTAAATCGGTCATATCCAGAGCCTGGGAAAGTTCATCTCTAAGTTTCCAGATGAAAGTGCCATCTTCATCAGACATTGCATCACGCCCAGTATAAAGAACTGTCCACCATTGCGTTGAACCATCTTTTCTTTTCTGCGGTTCTATACCCGTTGCTTCACAGACACGCTGTGCCAAAGCCACTGAACCTGAATTATAAAAGTTATTTGTTTCCCCATATTTTACCGCCAACTGTGTACAGGAAGCCATTCCGCCGCAATCTTTAAAGCGCTTCATTATTTCAAGTGAACTTGTAGTGAAAACGGATTCTTTTCTTAGTAGTTTGCTCCATTCTTCAATAGTAATTCCGGGGTCAAACTCAACTCCATACCAGCTGTTTGTGATTTCATCATTATTCTTTTTCTGAGCGTAAAATTTGCTTATATAAAATACTACATCGATGGTCAGTGTTTTGAGTTCAGGGTCAGGATAGCAGGAGTCAGTCAGCTGCGACCGAAACAGATTGACGAGCTCTGTGTCCTCTTTCAATGCCAGACTGATTTCATCATAGAACCGCAGAAAGTTGCGGATATTATCAGAGTAAGCGCCTCTTTTAAAGCGATAATCCGCCTCCAGCTCGCTTGCGACGGTTTTGGCGTCGTCAATATCGTAGATGTAGTATTTGTCTGGATAACGCAGCCAAAGATAGGTGCTGATGGCTTTCTCGTACTGGTAGTGCTGTTCTTCACCATTTCCGTATTTCTCCAGCAGAATGGAAGAATTATATTTGAATGCACTCATTCGCTCAAATACATCCTTGCTCTCGTCAAACAGGGCAATAAACATCGAACGGACATCTTCCGGTGCGGCCTTGGCAAAACTTACAATCATGCGCTTCGGAGAAGTTTTGCTGGAGTCCAATAGATTCATGGCCTTATCAAGAGAGCGGTTGAGCATTTCAGGAAAATCCGAAGCGTTAACATCCCAATTGCCTTGAAACCATTTAACGGCTTCCCATTTGTATTTTTCGTTACTCCACTGCATGGAGACAAAGTTCTGCTTGTACTGCGACAGTATATTCTTTAATCGGAATTTATCAAACATGAAACCACCTCTTACGCTTCCCGCAGGCTCTTGTATATCTCATCAGTGAAGATACCAAGAACCTGCTTCTTTATTTCATCATTACTGAGCAACAGGGAAAAGAAGTCCTGATTCTGTTCCAGCCCTTCGATCAGCGCGTTGTCGATATCGTCAAAGTACGAAAACTCAAAGTCTTTGACGGTATTATTTTTGGCGCTGGTTTTCAGCTTGTCGGATTTCAGCAGGATATCTCTTATCTGAAGCATAGCTTTGACCGCAACGTCATTATCATACGCTTTTCCCGTCCGGCTGTTGATTTCCGCAATGATTTCGGAAAGTCGTTCTTCTTTTGCCTCGGTCAGTCCAAAGCTCTCCGCAGTGGGCAGCTTTACAATCGGCTGCGCTACCAACTTAGGATTGGTGTGTTCTTCAGCTTTTTTCTGTACGAAATTGGTTGCCTTGATTTTACCGTCCAGATTATAGCCTCCGCCGGGATGTTTGATATTGATGTATGCCAGCAGATAAGTGATGAAATTGTACTTCTTATGCAGTTCGGTATCCTCGAAGCAGGACACCTGCAGCAAAAACTCATAAAACCGCACAAAATGCCGCATCTGTGACACAATCTCCTGCTGCCTGAGCGGTTCATACTGCTCGATCATATTTTTCGACCGCTTGAAGTAGAAAGTCAGCTTCTGCTTGTCCTTGGAGGAAATATTCCCTTTGTAGAGCAGTTCGTTGGCTTTTTCGATATCATCGGGGTCAAGTACGGTGTACGCGTCGATTTTCGCTTCCTGGTCATAAATGGTCGTCGGAGTTACTGAATTGGAGAGCAGCGTGGTCGTATAAAAAGTCGAAAACGCAGATGTAATGTCCTCGTAGGAATTTACAAAATCCAGCACGAATGTTTTCTTGTCAAACGGCGGGCAGATACGGTTCAGGCGGGAAAGCGTCTGAACGGCAGACACGCCTTTCAGCTTTTTCAGCACATACATAGCGCAGAGCTTCGGCTGGTCGAACCCGGTTTGATATTTATTGGCGACCAGCAGGACCTGGTATTCGTCCTTGTTGAACTCCTTTGTCAGCCTGTCCTCCGGGAAGCCATTCATGGAAGCCTCGGAATATTCGGTATCATCGTCGGGAAGCTTTACCTTTCCGGAGAAAGCCACCAGAGCCTTGATATCCGTGTAGCCTTTCTTCTTGGTATAATCCTCAAAAGCCTGACGGTACTTCACTGCGCCTTGTCTGGAAGCAGTAATGACCATTGCCTTTGCCATGCCGCCGAGTTCAGGCATAACGGTTGTGCGGAAGTGCTCCACAATGACCTCCACACGCTGGGCAATATTTGTTTCGTGCAGTTCCACAAAGCGGGCAATCTGCCGTTTTGCTTCGATCGTCTTGCAGCGCGGGTCTTCTTCTATTTCCTTGTTGATTTGATAGAATGTGTTGTAAGTCGTATAATTCTGGAGCACATCGAGAATAAAGCCTTCCTCGATAGCCTGCTTCATGGAGTAGATATGGAACGCCTCGCGCTGACCTTTTGTATTCAGGCGGCCGAACAGCTGAATGGTCGTCGGTTTCGGAGTGGCAGTAAAGGCGAACATGGAAACATTTGCCTGCTTGCCGTTTCTGCGTATCTCGTCCGTGATGATATCCTCAGCATCGGCGGCTTCCTGCTCGCCAGCACCCAGCGACTTTGTGACTGCCGCCATATCCTTTCCTGCCGTGGAGGAATGAGCTTCGTCGATAATAACTGCAAAGCGCTTATTTTTCAGCCCCGCAACGTTGTCCACGATATACGGGAATTTCTGAATTGTGGTTGCGATGATTTTCGTATTGCCGTTCAGCGCTATGGCAAGGTCGTCGGAGTTGCACTTGTCGTCCATGACACGGATAAGCCCGGCTTTATGCTCCATACCCATAATTGCTTTCTGAAGCTGACGGTCAACCACGACGCGGTCCGTAATTATCACAACATTGTCAAAGATGATTTTATTGTCTGCGTCGTGCAGCGAAGTCAGGCGGTGAGCCAGCCATGCGATGGAGTTCGTTTTGCCCGAGCCTGCACTGTGCTGAATCAGATAATTCTGCGTTGTGCCGTTGTCGCGGACATCAGCCAGCAGCTTGCGTATCACATCGAGCTGATGATACCGGGGGAATATGACATTCTCGGATTTTTTCGTTTTTCCTGTCAGCTCGTCCTTGCTTTCCTTGGTTTCGATAAAGATTAACTTGCTGATAAGGTCGAGGACGGTATCCTTTGTCAGAATATCCTCCCACATATATGACACGCTGTATTTGTCCTTGAAAGTTGGATTGCCCGCACCGGCTTCAACTCCTTCGCCGCAGCCCATGTTGAACGGCAGGAAGAAAGTCGCATTTCCTGCGAGCCTGGTTGTCATATAGACCTGCTCCAGATCCATAGCGAAGTTAACAAGGCAGCCTGCCTTAAACCAGAACAGGCGGGTTTTCGGATTGCGGTCCACACGGAACTGATATATGGCGTCCTGATAGGACTGCCCGGCTGCGTTGCATTTCAGTTCAAAGGACATGATAGCAAGGCCGTTCAGGAAGATGACAAGGTCAACACGCTCGTCATCGCTTGCCCAGACTTCCTCCATAACGGAGAAAATGTTCTTTTCGTACCTTGCCAGCAGTTCATGGTTGAAAGTGGTCGCGGGTCTGGTGTACATGAGTTCCAGCTTCATGTTGGAGATCTCAATGCCATGCTTCAGCACGTCCAGCAGGCTGCCGCGGGTCTTGGTCACCTCGGCATTTATAAAGCTGACAAGGGTATCCTCAAGGTCGGATTTATAGATTTTACGGAGCGCCGCCATCTCGTCGGGCTGAGTGTCGTTCAGGAATTGGAACAGCAGCTCGCGGTCCATGGCGAACAGGCGGTCATAGCTGGCTGCTTTGCGGATAATGTAACCGTTGTCCTGCGAGAGCCTGTCCATGATGAAATGCTGGTATTCTTTTTCGGAGAGAATATTATTCATGTTAATCATCCTCTCTTTCTTTCCGGGTTTTATTTCTTTCTCTTTTTGTCTTGCCTGAATAGTTTATATTGAAATCACTACCGTCATTGCTGGTAATAACAGGTATAATTTTCCCTTCCGTTATTGCATATACCTCGCACCATGCGGTTTCTGCATCTGTTTTAGTTGCAAGAACAATGGTCCCAGCTTTTTTGATGTGACGAAATGCTTCTTCCAGATCTCTATTCTTGATTGAATTTGTGCACCGATTTGCACTGGTATAAGATATCACTGCAAACATCAAGTTTGGATGATCGTTCCACCCGTCCTCGTTATTAATGCGCTTGTACTCAGCAGAGGAAATATGAAGTTCGGTTCCTGTACCAAGAGTGGATGTAACATATTCAGCTTTCATGATAAAGATACCTCTTTTAAACGCTTTTCAGCCGTTTTATTAGTTGACGTGCAAAAAGCAAAGCAATCTGATCACAACTATATTTGGATGAGTCAATTGCTTGGATATTTGCCACAGACGGATACTTTTCTTGTAGTTGTGAAACTGTGATGTTGTGCAAAATCGGCAGAATCAGCTTTTGACCGTTTCTGTTCTGCCGGTTCAAAAACTCAGATAGTTCTCGCTCAGTCCATTCCCTATCAAAGAAGTTCTCCGAAATAACGATAATTGCGAACTCTGCTTTTTTCGTGCCGTTAAGAATTCTATCCTTCCAGTTATCACCCCACTCCAAAGACTCTTTATCGTAGAAAATTTTTACGCCAAGAGTTTTGAGCGAGCCATACAATTCTTCTATCAGATTTTCCTTATCCTTATTGGCATGAGAAATAAACACATCATATTCAGGAACATCTTTTGCACGATATTTTGGGATATTAATCATAGAAACGCCATTCATTTCATTAACAAATTCAGTATCATTCTTTATGCTTTCCAAACAGCCAATAAGTTCCTTATATGCGCTAGTTGTTCTGTGAAAAAGTATGGATTTAATTCTATCTCCAAGTGAGTGTTTTTTCAGATATTTATTATAGAAAATTTCAACATCATTAACCCATACGTCACTGGGGTGATTATAATCGCTCATGCTTGTTCCTATCGGTGCTGCATTGACAGGCGCTTTAATTGATTTTGTGCGTTCCAGAAGTTCATTCAGTTGTTCTTCAAAAGTTGCCATTAAATAACCTCCTTCTTGCCGGTTACATACTCGAAAATCAGAGATTTCTTGTATTCTTCAAGAACCGCAAGCTGCTGTTTCTTAGTGGATATTATTTCTTCGATATCATTACACTTCCTGTCAAGATAGTCACAAATTGCCTTTTGTTCCTGCCTTGTTTTCGGAATTGCAATCCAAATATCACGCACTTTATCCCAACTGCGGAAATCACTTGTATTTCCACGAACACCGTTAGATATCAATTTATAAACACCTTGGAATGCGAGATGTTGCATATAATAAACGATAAAGCGCTTATCTTCCGTGCTATCACATACATGAACTACACGAGTGATTTTGCCGTCAAACTCAGATAAGGCTATTGCACCATGCCAAGTATCCATTCCGTGAATAGCAATATCACCCGCGTGAATGCCCTGCATTGCATTGTCATCGCTAACCATGATTCCAGTTAAGTCATCTGAACGAACTTGCACCTTTCCTTTATTCGAGCAAATTAGTGCGGTATCATCTGAAACAAAAGACCGCGACAGCTTTGTGCAAATATAGCCGATTTTTGTTAGCCGCCATGACGCATTCATCGGAGCCATATAAAACACTCCACTGTCCTTCATCTCAGCATCGGGATTCAGCCCTCTGGTGACGGTTTCGGTGATTATTGAACGCTTGTACTGCTCCAGCGTGTCGATTTGCGCCTGAATGTCAGCGGTCAGCGAATCTATTTCGGAACATTTGGTGTCGAGAAAATCGGCAATGCGGCGCTGCTCAGCAAGAGGTGGCAGTGCAACCAAACTTTCGTAAAACCACAATGCATACAGATTGCGCTGTATTGTTCCTACTCCACGAGAAGCGGTTTCGTATTGCTGAACCATACTTCCGTCTCGTAGCAGAAAATTCATATAATCTGGGTCACATTTATCACTCAGTGAAAAGACAAAATATGCTGGACTAATGATTCCATCGTATTTTGAAACTCCGACCGAACCTCTCCATGCCTGCTGATTATTCAATACAAAGTCTCCGGTGTGGACATTTTGATAATTTGACAAGTCAGCACTCGGTTTGTGAACTTGCATACCATCAGAATCGTTGTAAGAGATGACGCCCCTATCCAAATATACAGACAGCAAATCACGGTCACCGCTGTTCTTTTCGCTCCTCAATGATAAAAGTGACTTAATGCGATATGTTTTCCAGTGTGCAGGAATATCTCCTATGCTTGCGATTCCGCTAAACTTTGTTCCTGTCATATTGCCACCGCCCTTACTCAAACAGCCGCGCTACACGCTCAGACACTGAAAGCTCCAATTCTGAAAACCTGGCTTCCAACTCTTCACTGGCGGCAGGTTGCTGATATTTGTAGAAATACCGCGTGAACGGAATCTCCGCCCCGGTTCTGATAACGGGATTCTTTGCGCCGAGATTCTCCTCAAAGAACGCGGCGGCGTCGGGAATATGTGGCAGAACCTCACGCGCCATATATTCCTCGATGCTTTCCTCCCATTTCACAAGTTCGGTGTCCTTGGTTTCCTTGTCGTAGATGATATTGCCCTTGCGGTCGCGCTGAATTTCCGCGTTCTTGTCCATGACGGAAAGCCCGGCTGCGATTTTCTCAAGCAGCTTCTTATCTGCCGTCACAGAAGACAGAACTTTTGTCAGCACCGGCATGAACGCTTTCGGAGAATTGTAGACCTGCTCCGAAACCGCTGCTTTCAGCGTTTCAATTATCGCTTTGTAGACAGGCTGACCTGCCCGATATGTTTCCAGCTTTTTTCGGTCTTTCCCGGTAAGTTCCTCGGAATTTTCGAGCTCGTATACCTTGGGCTGGTCGTACAGCGATGACAGAGAACCCTTGGAGAGCATAGTTTCGATGCGCTCTTCCGTAATGGCATAGCTGCGCTGGAGGGGCTGCATTACCGTGTACTCGCGATAAATGAACTCCTCGTTGGGGTAGATCTTGCAGTATTCGTTCTCCGCAAAATCGTCATACAGCTTTGTGATAGTGCTGCGGTCTTCGGGAGAGATCTCGTTTTTCTTGTCGCCCAGAGCCTTGCGCAGTTTGTGGGAGAACGACGAAGCGTCGATAAGCTGAATTTTGCCCTTGCGCTCGGCACGTTTGTTCTTGGAGAGCACCCAGATGTATGTAGCAATTCCGGTGTTGTAGAACAGGTCAGTTGGCAGGGCTATGATTGCTTCGATAAGGTCATTTTCCAGCAGCCAGCGGCGAATCTGACTCTCACCGGAAGCGGTTTGTCCGTTAAACATTGGACTTCCATTCTCAATAATTGCTGCACGACCGAAATTATCATCCATCTTATCAATTGCAGACTGCAAGAACAACATCTGCATATCCCCGGAGCCGGGCAGACCCGCGCCCCAGCGTCCGTCAAAGCCTTTCTGGTATTCTGCGTTGACTGCGTCCTCGACGCCCTCTGCGGCGTCCTTGCCGCCCCATGCAGTACCGAACGGCGGATTTTCCAGCACGAACCGCATCTTGGCAGACTTGAATCGGTCGGCTTTCATTGTGTCCTGGTAGCAGATGTTTTCTGCGTTCTGTCCCTTGATGAGCATTTCGGCAAGGCACATAGCGTAAGATTCCGGGTTGATTTCCTGACCGAACAGGCGCACGTCCGCCGAGGGATTGTAACGCTTGATGAAGTTGTAACTGGTTGAGAGCATACCGCCGGTACCGCACGCCTGGTCAAGTATGGTGATGACCTTGCCGTCGTCGAAGATATCGTCGCAGCCCTCGGCAAGCAGAATGTTAACCATCAGTTTGATGATGTCGCGCCCGGTGTAGTGGTCGCCTGCCTCGGCATTTTCAGAGAACTTGCGAATGAGTTCCTCGAAAATGTATCCCATCTTCACATTGTCGATTGTATGCGGGTCGAGGTCAAGCTCGGAGAACGCCTTGATGACAGAAAGCAGGCGATTATTTTTGTCCATCTTGTCGATTTCTTCACCAAAGTTCAGACCGCGCTCCTTGGACATCAGGATCTCAAGCACATTGGCAGAGAAGCCTTGCAGATAACTCCTGAAATTGGCGGCAATGTGGTCTGCGTCGTTTACAAGCTCCGCAAGGTCAAATTCACTGGTGTTATAAAACTGAAAGCCTGAAATGCGGTACATCGCCTTTGCGGGAAAATTCGGTTTAGCCTTGAACTGCTCCACGACCTTCTTCTTGGTTGGAGCAAGCGCGCATTCAAAACGGCGGATAATCGTCATCGGAATGATGACGTCCTTATACTTGTCGCTGCGATACGGTCCGCGCAGTTTGTTTGCGATGGACCATATAAAGTTAACTTCAGTGGAAACATCGACCGGGGAATCATCCCACATTGCGTCTATAATATTTTTGTCAGCCATTTTGATTACCTTTCTGGTTACATGGAATTAAGATTTATGTATATACAATTTAGCACATAACGTATATTTATAACATTATACCACATAATGGCTGTTTTTTCAAGGCAAAACGGCGTAATTTGTGATACATTTTCGTGTAATGTTCTCAAAATATAACATTCTAACATTAAGCAGCATGACTATTCAATTTGTCATGCTGCTTTTGTTTAAAATCTTTGCAGTACTTTGCAGTCCGTTTTAACTTATTATATACAGGCATCGCTTTGCAGTAAATTGCAGCTTGCTGTGATTTATAATAAAACTTTTATCTGATGTAAAATCAGGCGAATAGGCTAAATCGGAATACTCCGCTGAGAGCCTACAAAATTAAATCATGCCGGAGTGCGCAATCTTGGCAGGATATCTCATAGGTTCGTTCGTTGTGATAAAGACAACGAGCGTTCTGTAACGAGATACCCTTACCTTGCTGCGCTCTTTTTGGCTTTGCAGGTCTGCGTGTATCTCGAACGCAGACCTATTTTTATATTCTGTCATGATTGTCCCCCGGCGCAGGAGGCAAATCATGAATATCAAAATGCGCTACGACAACACCTATCAGACACTTGAAGTCGATACCGATGAAATGTGGGTCAGCCTTTCGCTTGAGAGTGGAGCGAGCTTTACGCAGGAGGAAAAGGAACAGCTTATTCAGAACGAGGTTGAGGAAAGGTATAACAAACCAGAGTACAACAACTGGCATAAAATGGACAGGCATCGTGGCGACCCCAAAAGGCCATTCAGAAAAGATGACGATGAGGCAGACAACAGCGATGGTCTTGACCTCGTTCCCGACTATTCCGATGAAGAGCGGCGTGAACGTAAGGAAGATTATGATGCCGTATGCCAGAAACTTAGAACACTGCTGAAATCCGAGTACGCAGAGGTGATTATCGCAATCGTTCTTGATGGTAAGACTCCCGAAGAGTACGCTGCTGAAACTGGCTTACATAAGGACGCAATCTATAAGCGACTCCAGCGCGCCAAAAAGAAATGCGCAAAAATTTGGTGAACTGTCCAATTTGGCAATTTGCCGTGGCTATTAGGCAGAGGGCAACCTCAAGATTATTTTTTAGGAGGTCAACAGTGAAGATTGATATTTACAATTCCGAACGTTACTACGACCCTACACCGTATGTTGCGCTAAACAGTATTCTGAGCCAGGAGGAGGCTGCTCTCAGGGCGGCCGCCCCCGGCGGTGATGGATTCAGGTCCGTTGTTTATGTTTGCAGCGCTTATTCAGGAAGTGTCGAAGAAAACGTTCAGAATGCAAGACGCTATTGCCGTTTTGCATTGGAAAACAGAACTATTCCGCTTGCGCCGCATTTGCTCTATCCGCAGTTTATGAATGATAATAACCCCGCGGAGCGGTATCTCGCAACTCACACGATAAATTATGTCCTGCTCGGTAAATGCCGTGAGCTGTGGGTGTTCGGCGATGTTATCACAGAGGGCATGGAGTGCGAAATAAAACTAGCAAAGCGCTGGCAGAAGAATATTCGCTATTTTACCGGAAAGCTTGAGGAGGTCAGACGATGAATTTTACACTCTATACAGCAAACTGCGTTGGAAATCCGCAGAACAGTTTGTATCCGGACAAGGTCGAAATCAACGGCGCAGACGATATGAAAGCGGCTGTCGCTTACGACCATGTGTGCGCAGAGTTCCGGAACTCCCACCGCAGCAACACCGAGTTCCTTTCCGCGGACAATATCCCGATGGACTGTGATAACGACCACTCCGACAACCCGAACGACTGGGTAACGCCGCTTGAGGTGGCTATGGCTTTCCCGGGAGTGGAGTTCGTGGTCGTGTATAGTCGCAGTCATATGCTGCCGAAGCACAGCAGAACAGCCCGCCCGCGGTTTCACGTCTACTTTCCCATCTCTCCGATAACGGACAGCTCGGAATACACCGCCCTGAAAAAGCGGATTGCGGCTGAATTTCCGTATTTCGATAACAACGCGCTCGACAGCGCAAGACTGCTTTTCGGCGTTCAAAATCCGCAGGTAGAGGTATTTAACGGAAATTTGTCTATTGTTGATTTCCTTGAAAATTCGGATTTTGAGCAATGGGACAATGAAAGCAGTTCCGTACCCGAGGGCAGTCGCAACAGCGCTATGTCGCATTACGCAGGGCGCATTATAAAACGGCTCGGGAACACGGACGAAGCGTATCAGCAGTTTCTTAAACAGGCTGAAAAATGCGACCCTCCGCTTGATGATTCGGAGCTTCAGACAATCTGGAACAGCGCCGTGAAGTTCGGCAAGAAAGTCGCAAAGCAGGACGGATATATCCCGCCCGAGCAGTATAATCTGGGGGCAGCTTCTGCTTCGGGATTTAACCTCAAACCCGAGGATTACTCCGACATTGGACAAGCTAAAGTCCTCGCCCGTGAGTACGGCAACGAGCTTGTCTACACGGACGCTACGGATTATATGCGCTATGACGGTATTCGTTGGTCGGAATCCAGACAGCTTGCGGTCGGAGCTTGCGAGGATTTTCTCGACCGACAGCTTGAAGAAGCCGAAGCGGCGCTGAAAAAGGCACAGCAGGCGCTCTTGAATTGCGGAATTGACAAGGAAACCGTATTCACAGGCGGTAAAGCCCTTGAAAAGTCAATCGATGAAAACAGTGAGAAAGCGTTTGCAGAGTACATGGCGGCGCTTGTGTATAAATCTTTCGTTATGAAACGCAGGGATATGAAATATATCACCTCGGCATTGCAGGCAGCAAAGCCTATGCTGCTGCGAGATATAAAGGATTTTGATTCGCAGGAATTTCTGCTGAATACCCCCGCAGCTACATACGATTTGCGCACCGGAACAAGTTCTGAGCATTCCGCAGACGACCTCATAACCAAAGTGACCGCCGTTTCCCCGAGCGAGGAAAACATGGATATCTGGCTTGAAGCAGTGAACAGCTTTTTCTGCGGAGATTCGGAGCTTATCGAATACGTTCAGCAGATAGTCGGTCTTGCGGCGATTGGAAAAGTGTATATGGAGGCTCTTATAATCTCATACGGCGATGGTCGCAACGGTAAGAGTACGTTTTGGAACACAATTGCGAGGGTTCTTGGTTCGTACAGCGGCAGTATATCCGCCGACGCTCTCACGGTTGGCTGTAAGCGAAATGTCAAGCCCGAGATGGCTGAACTTAAGGGAAAGCGGCTTGTTATCGCGGCAGAGCTTGAGGAGGGAATGCGGCTGAATACCTCGGTGGTAAAACAGCTGTGTTCGACCGATGAGGTTTCCGCAGAAAAGAAGTATCGCGATCCATTCAGATATACTCCCACGCACACGCTTGTGCTGTACACAAATCATCTCCCGAGAGTCGGAGCAAATGACGAGGGTACATGGCGCAGGCTTATCGTCATACCGTTCAATGCCAAAATTGAGGGCAACTCCGACATCAAAAATTATGCGGACTATCTTGCGGAAAAGGCGGGTGGAGCCGTGCTGTTATGGATAATCGATGGAGCAAGAAAGGTGATCGAATGCAATTTCAAGCTGAAAATTCCGCAGTGCGTGAGTGAAGCAATATCTCACTATCGGGAAAATAACGACTGGCTTTCCATGTTCATTGAGGACTGCTGCGAGGTTGACCCATCATATACGCAGAAGTCGGGCGAGCTTTACCAGGAGTACCGTGCATACTGTGCAAGGACAGGAGAATACACGAGAAGCACCACGGATTTCTATACCGGGCTTGATACCGCAGGATTTGAAAAACGAAAATCCAAAACGGGCATTATGGTCTACGGAATCCGCTTGAAATCTGACTTTATAGCAGATTGAAAACCATAAAGGTGCAGGTCGGTGAAGGTCTTAGTATAAAATCCCCTTTAGGGCAGTTTTATTAACAAAATTTACCTTATAGAGAGTTTTATGAAATGAGGTTCACCGACCTGCACCATTGAAGAAAAAGGAGCAGAAAATGCGTGAGAAACAGATAGAACAGAAACTGGTGCAGGCGGTAAGAAAAAGCGGCGGTATGTGTCTGAAATTCGTTTCACCAAATTTTGATGGAATGCCGGACAGGCTGATACTTCTTCCGGGTGGTAAAATCGCCTTTGCGGAACTGAAAGCTCCCTGCAAAAAGCCACGTCCCCTGCAGTTAGCAAGGCACAAAACATTGATGAAACTCGGCTTTCATGTGTATGTCATTGACAGCATAGAGCAGATAGGAGCGATACTTGATGAAATACAATCCCCATGATTATCAGCGGTATGCCGCCGAGTTCATAATCACCCACCCCATTTCAGCGCTTTTGCTGGATATGGGCTTAGGCAAAACGAGCATTACTCTGACGGCAATAAACGACCTGCTTTTCGACAGCTTTGAGATACATAAAGTTCTGGTGGTAGCGCCGCTGCGTGTGGCTCGAGATACTTGGAGCGCTGAAATCGAAAAGTGGGAGCATTTGAAAAATCTGCATTACAGCGTGGCTGTCGGCACGGAGCAGGAGCGGCTGAATGCGCTTCGTACTCCCGCTGACATCTACATAATCAACCGTGAAAACATACAGTGGCTTGTAGAGGAAAGCGGACTTCCTTTTGATTTCGATATGGCGGTAATTGACGAACTAAGTTCATTTAAAAACCATCAGTCGAAGCGGTTCAGAGCTTTCATGAAATCCCGCCCAAAACTGAAACGGATAGTCGGGCTTACGGGTACTCCCGCCGGAAACGGTCTGATGGATTTATTTGCAGAGTTCAAGCTGCTAGATATGGGTGAGCGGCTCGGCAGGCTTATCGGACAGTACAGAAACACCTACTTTCAGCCGGACAAGCGCAACGGAATGGTGATTTACAGCTACAAGCCGTTGCCCGATGCGGAACAGCGGATTTACGACAAAATCTCGGACATCACAATTTCTATGAAAGCCGCTGACCACCTTAAAATGCCCGAACTCATAAGTTCGGAATACATGGTTCAGCTTTCCGAAAAGGAAAAGGAGAAATACGACCAGTTAAAGAAAGACCTCATTCTCGCCACAGAGGATAATGAGGTTACTGCGGCTAATGCTGCGTCCCTCTCAAACAAGCTGTCGCAGATGGCTAACGGAGCGGTGTATTCCGATGATGAGAGCGTAATTGAGATACACGACCGAAAGCTGGACGCATTGGAGGATATAATCGAAAGCATGAACGGCAGACCGCTGCTTGTGGCTTACTGGTTCAAGCACGATTTGGAGCGTATCCGAAAACGCTTTGAAATCCGAGAGATAAAGTCAAGCGCGGATATTTCCGACTGGAACAGCGGTAAAATCCCCGTGGCGCTTATCCACCCGGCAAGCGCAGGTCACGGATTGAACTTGCAGAGCGGCGGTTCGGTGCTGATGTGGTTCGGGCTTACATGGAGTCTTGAATTGTATCAGCAGACTAACGCAAGGCTCTGGCGGCAAGGTCAGACAGCCGACACGGTTGTAATTCAGCACATAATTGCAAAAGGCACGATTGACGAGCAGATCATGAAAGCCTTGAAATCAAAGGACACAACGCAGGCGGCTTTGATTGCCGCTGTGAAAGCAGATTTGGAGGTACATAAATGAACCCATACAAGGAACTCGCAAATGCTATAATTATTCAAGCCGTAAAGGACTATCGTGATGCCGTGGAACGTCTGCGATATACACCGGACGATAAATCGGCACAGCACGACAAGCGGAGTATCGAAAATTTCTTTCGTTCAAACTGGTTTTCGATACTTTCTGACTTGAACGGAGAATTGCTTCTGAAAAAGCTCAAAGAGGAGGTTTCGGCATGACGGCAAAGGAATATCTCGGACAGGCGTACAGAATAGATCAGCGTATCAACAGCAAGATGGAACAGATAGCTTCGCTGAACCTGCTTGCGCAGAAAGCTACCACGGTTTTCAGCGATATGCCCGGCAACTCCACCCGCAATATTCACCGCATGGAGGACGTCATAATCAAAATCGTGGATATGGAGAGCGAGATAAACGCTGACATAGACAGCTTGGTTGACCTCAAAAAGAAGATTGCCGGAGTGATTCGCGGTGTTTCAAATCTCGAATATCAGACGTTACTTGAACTGCGGTATCTGTGCTTTAAGACCTGGGAGCAGATAGCCGTTCAGATGGGATACGGCATAGATAACATCTACAAAATGCACCACAAGGCGCTGCGTGAAGTAATCGTGCCTGAAACATTACAGTAAAATCAACTATTTTACAGTAGCCCCTTTGTGGTATGATATAATCAGCAAAAAATGAAAAGAGATGAACCCCATGCCCAGACGACCGCAGCGACCGTGTTCCTACCCCGGCTGTCCCAATAGATGTGACGGGCTGTACTGCGAGGAACACGCAAGCCTTATGAACCGCCGCTACAACAAGTTCGTCCGCCCCGCCGACAGCAACAAGAAGTACGGCAGAGCGTGGCGTGAGATACGCAAGCGTTATATTTCGGCGCACCCGCTATGTGAGATGTGTCTGAAAGAGGATCGGCTTACTCCCGTGGAGGAGGTACACCACATCGTGCCTGTGTCACGCGGCGGTACAAGCGAGTTCAGCAATCTGATGTCGCTGTGTCAGTCCTGCCACACGAAATTACATCACGACCTCGGGGATAGGTAGGACGGAAGCCGTCTGCTGGGGCGGTCAAAATCTCTGTGACTTTTATCACGGACAGCGGCCCGGGGCTTCGCGCGTAAAAATCGGGGTTCAAACGGGGTATTAAACCATAAAACTTTTAGGACGGTGTGGGC
>HF989466.1:15986-17628 GCA_000432175.1 Eubacterium sp. CAG:786 | reverse complement strand
GAGGTAAACCCGCTCCTGCCGCAGAAAAATTACAGAAAGGACTTCCGGTCAAGGCAATCAGCAATGATATTCCCACGCTCGATACTGCCGAACTTGAAGCGGTTGACTTGCCAGAGGGTGCAGTTCTGCAAGGTGTGGATATGCCGAAACCCGGCGAGTATCTTTCGGCTCGGCAGAAGAACGGAGTTCCCCTCGGCGCTGACGATATATATCGGGAAACGTGGTTGTGGCTGAAACAACGAAACTGCGAGAACCTTGTAAACAAAAGGCTCATTGAAGCCTACGCTCAGGCATTTGCAAGATACATTCAGTGCGAGGAAGCAATCAGCAATTACGGCTTGCTCGGCAAACACCCCACAACGGGCGGTGTTATTGCTTCGCCGTTCGTGCAGATGTCGCAGCAGTTTCAGAAGTCGGCTAATCTCGTTTGGTATGAGATTTACGATATCGTCAAGGAAAACTGCACCGAGCCTGTCGGCGATGATTTGAACGACACTATGGAGCGACTTCTTCGTTCAAGGAAAGGATAACGTTATGCCTAAAGAAACAATTGAATTTTTCAAGGAACTGAAAAATAACCGCCCGAAACTCACTGCACAGCAATATCGAACCATTAAGGGACAGGCGGTCAAGGGCAATGTCATGGACGCTCGTAAGGGCTTACACAAGGTTCTGAAAAGGAGGAACGTCAGATGAACACGACCAGTGAAATGCAGCTTGTCCCGATTGACAAGCTGATACCTTATGTCAACAACGCCCGGACGCACTCTGCGGAGCAGCTGAATAAGCTGCGTTCCTCGCTGCGTGAGTTCGGCTTTATCAATCCCGTAATTATCGACAGAGATTTCAATGTTATTGCTGGTCACGGAAGAATCCTAGCAGCAAAAGCGGAAAATATCTCCGCTGTGCCTTGCGTGTTTGTGGATTACCTCACCCCTGCGCAGAAGAAAGCGTACATACTCGCGGATAACCGCATGGCTCTCGATGCAGGCTGGGACGAGGAGATGCTGAAAGTCGAGATTGAAGCGTTGCAGGCAGATGATTTCGAACTTTCGCTGACTGGGTTTGATGAAAAGGAACTCGCGGGCTTTTTCGATACCGATGAAGATGCAAAAGAAGATGATTTCGATGTGAACGCAGAATTGGAAAAACCTTGCATAACGAAAGCAGGTGACCTCTGGCTTCTTGGTAATCATCGTTTGGTTTGCGGCGACAGTACAAAACCCGAAACCTACGAACTCCTCATGAACGGCAAGCTGGCTAATCTGGTCGTAACTGATCCACCCTACAATGTGAATTACGAGGGCTCGGCGGGAAAAATCAAGAACGATAATCTCGAGAACGAGAAATTCTATCAGTTCCTGCTTGATGCTTTCACTTGCATGGAAAAGGCTATGGCGCATGACGCAAGCATCTATGTTTTCCACGCAGATACAGAGGGCTTGAATTTCAGAAAAGCGTTTGCTGACGCGGGTTTCTATCTTTCGGGAACTTGTATCTGGAAGAAACAGTCGCTTGTCCTCGGACGTTCCCCGTATCAGTGGCAGCACGAACCGTGCCTGTTCGGTTGGAAGAAGAACGGAAAGCACCAGTGGTATTCAGACCGCAAGCAGACGACAATATGGGAGTTTGATAAGCCGAA
>HF989466.1:7080-15887 GCA_000432175.1 Eubacterium sp. CAG:786 | reverse complement strand
AGCAACTGCATTGTCCTCGACCCGTTCGGCGGCTCGGGCAGTACGCTCGTTGCCTGTGAGCAGACAAACCGCATTTGCCACACAATCGAACTTGACGAGAAGTTCTGCGATGTCATTGTGAAACGGTACATCGAGCAGGCAGGCTCTTCTGATGGTGTTTCGGTGGTTCGTGACGGCAAGACAATACCTTATGCTGAACTGGAGATTGCCAATGAAGAATGAACTCACGCTCGGCAGCCTGTTTGACGGCAGCGGTGGCTTTCCGCTCGGTGGAATGTTGGCGGGCATTACTCCGCTGTGGGCTTCGGAGATAGAGCCGTTCGC
This sequence comes from Eubacterium sp. CAG:786, assembly GCA_000432175.1. Taxonomy (GTDB): domain Bacteria; phylum Bacillota; class Clostridia; order Oscillospirales; family Ruminococcaceae; genus CAG-115. The sequence goes on along the minus strand of HF989466.1, from coordinate 15,563 downwards.
CGTGCGGGTTACCACAAAGCGACTGCCTCAAATCAAGCATTACGGAGATGTGTCCTCGCTGAACGGCGCGGAACTCCCGCCCGTGGATATAATCACATTCGGCAGCCCGTGTCAGGATATGAGCATTGCCGGAAAGCGCAGCGGTCTTGATGGTTCAAGGTCGAGCCTGTTCTATGAGGCAGTCAGAATTATAAAGGAAATGAGGTGCGCCACAAATGGAAGATACCCGAGATTTGCAGTCTGGGAAAATGTCCCCGGAGCGTTCTCGTCCAACAAGGGCGAGGATTTCAGAGCAGTCCTCGAAAGCCTGTGTCGGGTCAAGGACGAAAGTGTTTCTGTTCCTCGATGTGAGAAATGGACTGCCGCAGGAAACATCGTGGCAGACAATTTCTCCCTCGCCTGGCGAGTGCTCGATGCGCAATACTGGGGAGTCCCCCAGAGAAGAAAACGCATCTACCTTGTCGCAGATTTTGACGGCGAATGCGCCGGAAAAGTATTATTTGAGTCCGAGGGCTTGTCGGGGTATTCTGCAGAGGGCTTCAAAACGTGGCAAAGAGCTGCCGCCGCTGCTGAAATCGGCGCTGGAACGGCAGGCGCAATCTGCTTGAATGACCAGGGCGGTAATAGAATGGACGTGACGGAGGAAGTGACTTGCACGCTCCGAGCCGAAGCTCATCACCCGCCGTGTGTGATGGAGTCTGCGGCAGGATTCTGTACGGAGCACTCCGCAAAAGCCCGTGGGATAGGCTACGAGGAAGAAACCTCGCCTACGCTCCGTGCCGGAACAGTTCCGGCGGCTGTTTACGAAAATCACTCGCAGGACACACGCTACACCGAGCTGCGCGGCATTGCTCCAACGGTTTCTTCAACCTACGGAACAGGTGGAAATAATCAACCGTTCGTGGTTGAAGATACACGTTGTTTTGATGTTCGTTTCACATCTGACGGAACGAAAAACGCGCGGCAGAACTGCTACGAAACAGACACTGCCCGGACAATAGACACGGGTGGTAATTCTCCCGATTCTAACCAGGGCGGCGTTGCGGTGGTATACGGTATCTGCTCGGACGGCAGCAATTCAATGAAATCGTCTAATCCTCACAGCGGAATATATCATGCCGAAACAGCGAGAACCCTTGACGGCAACGGCGGCAACCCCTCTTGTAATCAAGGTGGAATCGCAGTGGTTTCGGTGCAAGATTCAATGATAGGCAGAGCCGAGAAGAACGGACCGCAAGGCAGCGGAGTGAACGAGGACGTTTCTTTCACGCTGAATGCAACCGACCGCCACGCTGTTGCGTTCTCGCAGGAAACCTATGACAAGTATGCTCAAAACGACAAGTGCGGTGCGCTCCGAGCCTGCGGCGGAATGTACGGAGGGGGTTCAGAAACTCTTGTCTACAGCACAAGCAAAAACTCCTATCACACCGAAGCCGAGGAGAACCTCGCAAATACACTCGTTGCAAGTGATTACAAAGACCCGCCGACCGTGAATTCTCCCGAGTACATAGTCCGCAGGCTAACCCCTACCGAGTGCGCCCGCTTGCAGGGATTTCCCGACTGGTGGTGTTCCAACCTAGGGACAGATAATCCGACAGATGAAGAATTGCGATTCTGGAAAGATGTGTTTGAAACTCACCGCAAAATCGTGGGTGGCGCTGTCAAGCCAAAGTCGGAAAAGCAGATTTGCGCATGGTTGAAAAATCCCCACAGCGACTCTGCCGAGTACAAACTGTGGGGAAATGGCGTTGCTCTTCCGTGTGTTTTATTCGTGCTTTCGGGGATTGCATGGGTCAGTTCTTGCTTGAATTAGCGTTGCCCGGCTCATCGCCAAGCACGATTTTTCCGTGCTTTTCTTCAAACTTTTCTATACACTCACGAATCAGAATGATAATCTGACCGTTTGCCGAGCGTGCTTCATAATCGGCAACGTAATGCAGTTTATCGAGCATTTCATCGTCAATTCTGATGGATAAACTCTTGATAGCCATAAAACTCCTCCTGTTTATATCCGTTATGGCTTTATTTTAACATCATAATGTGCTATAATGTATAATGTGAGTTCAAAGTGCGTTCATAATGCGTTTACAAGGAGGGCAACATGAAAGTAGCTGTTATTGGTTCAAGAGGACTTACTGTGAGTGATTTAGGCAGATATCTTCCCGAAAACACCACGGAAATCGTGTCCGGAGGCGCAAAAGGGGTCGATACTTCGGCGAGGGAGTACGCGAAAAGCAACGGAATCAAGCTGACGGAGTTTCTGCCCGAATACACAAGGTTCGGCAGGAGCGCTCCACTGAAACGGAATACCTCCATAATCGAGTATGCGGACATTGTGCTTGCGTTCTGGGACGGGAAATCAAGAGGAACGAAATTCGTCATTGACAACTGCCGCAGGCTTGGTGTCGAGGTCAGAGTTTACATTATGGACTAATAGTTGAGCCGCACATTGTGCATTACGCAGAATGTGCGGCTTTCTGTTAATATCCCGTTGACTTATCTTTGTAATCGAGTAAAATGTGTAGTACCGAACCAAAAGGAGGTACGAACAATGACAATTTACTACAACGCGCAGGACAGAAAACCGCTTGTGAAAGCAATAAGCGAGTTCACAGGAGCGGACGCAGTCTACATGAGAACCCCTACCTACGCTTACCAAATCGGCTATTTCATGGTGACCCGCGAGGGCAATCTTGAATTCGATGACACAGCCGACAGCGAGGAAATTAAGAAAATGATTGAGTTTCTTTCGGAGCGTGGATTTGTTGCCGACACAAACGGCGCAGAGCCAACAGAAACGGTAATCGAGGAATTATCCGCACCCGCCAACAGCGCCGTACACGGCGAACCTGTGGGGCTTACGGTGGAAGTTCCGCTTGAAAGCGCAGCGGTCGGAAACCTCACCAAGCTGCTTGACGCGAAAGGAAGTCTTATTCGCAAGGCGCTGGCGGGGGAAGATATCCGAATCGAGGTTACCGACAGCGCGGTGAAGTTCCCGTGGTTCGCAGACTTCGGCGCTGACGAGCGCAAGGCATACACGCACTTCATTTCCGCGCTTTGCGAACTTGCCAAAAACGCAAAACGAGTAACTGCAAAGGAAAAAGACACAGGGAACGACAAATACGCATTCCGCTGTTTCCTCCTCCGGCTTGGGTTCATCGGCTCGGAATACAAAGCCGAGCGGAAGATACTGCTGAGAAATCTCACGGGTTCTTCGGCTTTTAGGCTGGGGGGAACTTCTGGCAACGGAGGTGCTGCAAATGAAGTTTCCGAGTAAAGAACGGCTTGCGGAACTCCGAAACGAGTACCCTGTCGGCAGCCGTGTCGAGTTGATTTCAATGGACGATCCACAGGCTCCTCCGAAAGGCGCGAGAGGAACTGTACGAGGGGTTGACGATATCGGAAACCTCCTCGTTCGCTGGGACAACGGCTCGGGGCTTAATCTGATAATCGGAGAGGATCGTTTCCGCAAGCTGGACAGCGTTATTACGGTATGCTATGGCGAAAGGCAGACATGGGACAGCAGAAAGAAAGCCGCCGATTATTTCCTTGTCGCCATGGCAGGCTCCGAGGGTTCTGAACAAAGCAGATATGCTAAAGTTTACACGGAGATAATTTGCGGATTTTCGATTTGTACCGATACAGAGGAGCAGTCATAATCGGAGTAAAATACACAATTCTGCTGTGTGTATTTTGTTCAATATATTGTGGTAAAACCGCTTGCTATATACTCCTTTTAGAGTTAATATGTGTACACCGAAAGGAAATACACAAACGGAGGACACCACAATGAACGAAAAAACCACCAGGCAGATTGAGGAAATGATGAACCAGACCATAGGGGTCGAGGTCGAAATGAACAATATCACACGGGCGAGAGCAGCCGAGATTGCCGCCGACTTCTTCGGCACAGGCAGACACGAGAACACCGCAGACCGCAACGGTTACTGCACCTACACCGCATGGGACGGCGAGGGGCGCGAGTGGAAATTCCAGAAGGACGTGAGCATTTCGGGACCCGACAGCGAAAAATGCGAAATGGTCACCCCGATACTCACCTACGCAGACATGGAAACCCTGCAGGAACTCATCCGCAGGCTTCGCAAGGCAGGCGCAAAGAGCGACCCCACAAGGGGCTGCGGAGTTCACATTCACATCGGCGCGAAAGGTCACACGGCGCAGACCCTGCGCAATTTGGCGAATATCATGGCAAGCCACGAAAGCCTTCTCGCAAGCGCGCTGAACCTTGACAGAAGCCGCATGAACCGCTACTGCAAAGTAGTCAGCAAAGATTTTTTGGTGGAACTCAACCGCAAAAAGCCGAAAACCATGGCGGCGCTTGCAGACACCTGGTACGGCAGTCAACACGCAAACTATGGCAGGACAGCGCACTACAACGAAAGCCGATACCATATGTTGAACCTGCACGCTACTTTCACCAAAGGAACAATCGAGTTTCGGCTTTTCCAGTTTGACGCGCCTGCCAACGGCAAGCAGAACGGACTTCACGCAGGACAGCTAAAAAGCTACATTCAGCTTTGCCTGGCGCTGAGCCAGCTTGCCAAGCAAGTCAAAACCGCAAGCGCAAACCCACAGCAGACCGAAAATCCTAAATACGCAATGCGGACTTGGTTACTGCGGCTCGGTTTCATCGGCGATGAGTTCAAGACCGCAAGGGAACTTTACACCAAGCGGCTTGACGGCGACACGGCATTCCGCAACGGCAGGCCTTAAGCAGGAATCAGCTTCCTGCCCCCAATCCCCCACTCGGGGGCTTTTGGTGGTAGAAAGGTGATTTCTGAAATTGAGCCTTTCGGAAAGGATTATCACTATGAAACAATATTATCTAGCCTACGGCAGCAATCTGAACCTGCGGCAAATGGAGTGGCGGTGTCCTACGGCAAAGGCTGTGGGAACTGCGGTTATCAAGGACTACGAACTTCTTTTCAAGGGCAGCAAGACAGGCGCTTACCTCACGATTGAACCAAAGGTCGGCGCGGAAGTTCCGGTTGCAGTCTGGTCGGTAGAGCCTGCCGATGAGCAGCGGCTTGATGTGTACGAGGGTTATCCCGCGTTCTACTACAAAGCCGAACTCGACTTGCCTGTGAGATACTTCTCGGGAAAAACGGTTGCCAGAACAGCGTTCGTGTATATCATGCATGAGGAGCGTCCGCTGGGATTGCCTAGCGGTTCGTATGTTCGGACTTGTCTTGAGGGGTATAGAAATTTCGGCTTTGACGAGAGTATTCTTCTCACCGCATTAGATAACAGCAGGAGGGTTGCAAATGAAAGCGGATAACGCAACAACACTTCGCCTGTGTCACCTTTGTGGGGCGCAGTACGGCGGTTATCCTGCCCTGTCGAGAAAGTTCCCCAACACGCAGATCTGCCCCGACTGCGGCACACGTGAAGCGTTAGAAAGCATAGGAGTTTCGACCACCGAACAGGATAAAATCCTCGGAATTATCCATCGTAATATACACAATTCAGACCGCTGATATTTGTGTACTTTATTATTCGAAAACCGCTTGATATAACGCGGTTTTAGAGTTAATATGTGTACACCGAAAGGGAAATACACAAATACGGAGGACGAGAATATGTGGACACAGGGTACGATTGGAGTTAAGGGTGAGAACGGCAGAATGGTTTCGATAAGCTACTGGATAAAGCATTACGAAGAGCCGAGCGAGGAATACGGAATCAGCGGCGGCAGGATTTCAAAGCTGATGTTAAAGCAGGACGGCATGGTCGTTTACAACTACGACCGTGGCGATGATATTGAGCCGCTGACCCACGAAGCCGAAATGGCGCTTGCAATTCTGCTTCACGAATACAACTAAACACTTGCGAAAGCCGCCGAAAGGCGGTTTTTCTCGTTCTGGGAGGTGATGAGTTATGCGAAAACTGAAAAAGTACAAACCGACAAAGTTCAAGCAGAAAACTTCGGTGTACGATAAGTCAGCCGCCGACTATGCGGTCATGTTCATCGAGAATTTGTGCCACACCAAAGGCACATGGGCGGGAAAGCCGTTCGAACTCATCGACTGGCAGGAGCAGATAATCCGCGACCTTTTCGGTACGCTGAAACCGAATGGCTATCGGCAGTTCAACACAGCATACATCGAGATACCGAAGAAACAGGGTAAATCCGAACTTGCCGCCGCTGTTGCGCTGCTGCTCACCTGCGGTGACGGTGAGGAACGTGCGGAGGTTTACGGCTGCGCCGCCGACCGTCAGCAGGCTTCAATCGTGTTTGAGGTAGCCGCCGATATGGTGCGAATGTGTCCTGCTTTGAACAAGCGAGTGAAGATTTTAGCATCGCAAAAGCGGCTGATATACACGCCGACCAACTCGTTCTATCAAGTGCTTTCGGCAGAAGCGTACAGCAAGCACGGTTTCAATATCCACGGTGTTGTGTTTGATGAGCTGCACACTCAGCCGAACCGAAAGCTGTTTGATGTAATGACCAAAGGCTCCGGTGACGCGAGAATGCAGCCGCTGTACTTTCTCATAACCACAGCCGGAACGGATACACACAGCATTTGCTATGAAACTCACCAAAAGGCAAAGGATATAATCGAGGGTCGGAAGATTGACCATACTTTTTATCCCGTGATTTACGGCGCTGATGAATCGGACGATTGGACTGACCCGAAAGTGTGGAAGAAAGCCAATCCGAGCCTTAATATAACGGTCGGAATCGACAAGGTAAAAGCCGCCTGCGAATCCGCAAAGCAGAACCCCGGAGAGGAGAACTCTTTTCGTCAGCTGCGACTGAATCAGTGGGTAAAGCAGGCGGTTCGGTGGATGCCGATGGAGAAGTGGGACAAATGCGCGTTCGCTGTTGACGAGGACGAACTGGAGGGACGCGTCTGCTATGGCGGTCTTGACCTTTCGTCAACCACGGATATTACCGCATTTGTGTTGGTGTTTCCACCGCTTGATGAGGAAGATAAATACATCATTCTTCCTTACTTTTGGATACCAGAGGATAACTTGACTATCCGAGTAAACCGCGATCATGTTCCCTACGATGTGTGGGAGCGACAGGGTTACTTGCAGACCACCGAGGGAAATGTTGTTCATTACGGTTTTATCGAGCAGTTCATTGAACGGCTCGGGGAGCGTTTCAATATCCGTGAAATTGCGTTTGACCGATGGGGCGCTGTGCAGATGGTACAGAACCTCGAGGGCATGGGCTTCACGGTAGTTCCGTTCGGACAGGGTTTCAAGGATATGAGTCCTCCCACAAAGGAACTGATGAAGCTGGTTCTTGAACAGAAGATAGCCCACGGCGGTCACCCGGTTCTGCGGTGGAACATGGACAACATCTATATTCGCACCGACCCTGCCGGAAACATCAAGGCAGATAAGGAGAAGTCTACCGAGAAGATTGACGGCGCTGTTGCTACTATTATGGCGCTTGACAGGGCTATCCGATGCGGAAATGACCACGGGGCTAGTGTGTATGATGGTAGAGGGTTGATATTTTTATAAAAGTGCTTTCAAATGTATTGCATTTTGCAAGCAAATGTGGTATAATAATAAAAACCGATAGCGCATTTGTCATTTGGAGGTGTTAATTATGGCTAGGACCGCAAACGTATTTGCTCGTGTTGAACCGGAGATAAAAGAAGAGGCTGAACATATTCTTGACTGTCTTGGCATTCCCATGTCAAACGCAGTAGGTATGTTTTTAAGACAGGTCGTACTTCAGAAAGGCATTCCGTTTGATGTTAAGCTGCCCGTGGACGATAGCATGCTTATGATGGACTCTCTTTCCAGAGAACAGCTTTATGCCGAGTTGGAAAAGAGCATGGAAGATATCAGGGCAGGCAGAGTGCATTCAATTGATGAGGTCGAAGCAGAAATCCGCAGGGAGCTTGATAAATGAAATATCAAATCTTCTACACGAATTCTGCAAGACAGGACCTGAAAAACATTTACAGATATATTTCTGATGACCTTGTTGAACCGGAAATTGCCGCAAAACTAACGGACAAAATAATGAAAGCAATTCGTTCTCTCGATGAAATGCCGCAGCGGTATCGATTGTTTGAGGAAGAACCGTGGCACAGCCGTGGATTGAGAATTCTTCCGGTAAACAATTATCTGGTTTTCTATCTCTTAGATGATGAAAAGACAGTTGTCACAATTCTCCGCATTATTTACGGCGGCAGGCATATCAGTAGGCAGCTTTCTGAAACACAGTATTGATACATAACAACCAAGCATCTGTCAGCAATGGCGGGTGCTTTTCTTTTGCCCAATTTACGAAAGGACTGACTACATGAAGATTTTCAGCAGCTTATTTCATTCCAGGGACAAGCCCCAAAATAGCACGACAGGCGGCGCATACCGCTTCTACATGGGCAGTTCCACCGCAGGAAAAAATGTCACGGAGCGTTCCGCAATGCAGATGACGGCGGTGTACTCGTGCGTTCGTGTGCTGTCAGAAGCGGTAGCGGGACTGCCCTTGC
>HF989466.1:6074-7006 GCA_000432175.1 Eubacterium sp. CAG:786 | reverse complement strand
AGGAGAAAGCCGCATCGCATTCGCTTTACAGCTTGCTGCACGACGAACCAAACCCCGAAATGACCTCGTTTGTTTTTCGTGAAACGCTCATGACGCACCTGCTCCTCTGGGGCAACGCTTACGCGCAGATTATCCGCAACGGCAAAGGCGAGGTCGTTGCTCTCTATCCGCTTATGCCGAACAAAATGACCGTTGACCGTGATTCAAGCGGCAGGCTGTATTATAAATACTATCGTGGTTCAGATGAAGCAATTCGCAGTAAGGAGTATGAGGTTATTCTATCTCTATACGATGTTCTGCATATCCCCGGTCTTGGCTTTGATGGGCTTGTTGGCTACTCGCCTATCGCAATGGCAAAGAACGCTATCGGGCTTGCGATTGCTACCGAGGAGTTCGGCGCTAAGTTTTTCGCAAACGGCGCTGCTCCCAGCGGTGTGCTTGAACACCCCGGAACGCTGAAGAACCCCGATAAAGTACGCGAAAGCTGGAACGCAACATTCGGCGGTTCGCACAACGCAAACAAAGTAGCTGTTCTTGAGGAGGGCATGAAGTATTCGCCCATCAGCATTTCGCCGGAGCAGGCGCAGTTCCTTGAAACTCGCAAATTCCAAATCAATGAAATTGCTCGAATTTTCAGAGTTCCACCCCACATGGTTGGCGACCTTGAAAAGTCGAGCTTTTCTAATATCGAGCAGCAGTCGCTTGAATTTGTGAAGTACACTCTTGAACCGTGGCTTGTGCGGTGGGAACAGAGCATGGCGCGTTCGCTGCTCACTCCGAGCGAGAAACAAGAGTATTTCATCAAGTTCAACGTTGACGGACTGCTGCGCGGCGATTACGCAAGCCGCATGAGCGGTTACGCTACGGCGCGGCAGAACGGCTGGATGTCCGCAAACGACATTCGGGAACTTGAAAATCTCGACCGCATTCCT
>HF989466.1:0-6008 GCA_000432175.1 Eubacterium sp. CAG:786 | reverse complement strand
TGACAAAACTGGCTGACGCGGGTATTTTTGCGGCGGCAAGTGGAAAGGAGAATTCCGATGAAGAAGTTCTGGAAATGGACGAACAAGGCGGTGACGAATCAGGAAACGCAGACGGAAACGATGGAGCGAACGCTGCTCCTCAACGGCACTATCGCTGACGAGAGTTGGTTTGACGATGATGTTACTCCGCAGCTTTTCAAGGACGAGTTGATGTCCGGCAGCGGCGACATTACCGTGTGGATAAATTCGCCCGGCGGCGACTGCGTGGCTGCGGCGCAAATCTACAATATGCTGATGGACTACAAGGGCAATGTCACGGTGAAGATTGACGGCATAGCGGCGAGCGCGGCAAGCGTTATCGCAATGGCTGGAAATAAGGTTCTGATGTCCCCGGTTTCCATGCTGATGATACACAACCCTATGACCGTTGCAATGGGCGACACCGCCGAAATGCAGAAAGCAATCGAAATGCTGTCCGAGGTCAAGGAAAGCATTATGAACGCTTACGAAATCAAGACCGGAATGAGCCGCTCAAAAATTTCTCATCTCATGGACGCAGAAACCTGGATGAATGCAAACAAGGCGGTTGAACTCGGCTTTGCGGACGATATTCTGAACCGCGAAGAACCGCCGGAAGCGCCTGCCGCCGATTCGCTGATGTATTCCGAAGCGCAGGTGGTTAATTCACTTATGGGCAGACTTGCTGAACGATGCAAGATTGCCCCGAAAACCGAAAACAAAACCAAAGCCGAGGATTTATTTTCTCGACTTGATTTAATCAAAAACTGGCAGTAACAGGAGGTAAATACACATGACAATTCTTGAACTGCGCGAAAAGCGCAATAAGGCTTGGGAGGCCGCAAAGGCTTTCGTTGAAACAAAGCGCGATAAGGACGGACTTCTGTCCGCAGAGGACGCGGCTTCTTATGCCGAAATGGAGCAGAAAATCAAGAACTACGGCGCTGAAATCGAGCGCATGGAACAGATGGCGGCAATGGATGCTCAGCTTTCAAAGCCTACCTCAACCCCTCTCACCGGAAAGCCCATGAACGGCGCTGACAAGCCAAAGACAGGCAGAGCGAGTGATGAATACAAGGCGGCAATGCTGAACGCTCTGCGCACCAATTTCCGTCAGATTTCAAATGTTCTTTCCGAGGGAATTGACGCAAACGGCGGTTATCTCGTTCCCGAGGAGTACGACAGCCGTCTGATTGACGCTCTTTCCGAGGAGAATATTATCAGAAAGCTGGGTCACACCATCACCACCAGCGGCGAGCATAAGATAAACATTGCCGCAACAAAGCCTGCTGCGGCTTGGATCGACGAGGGCGGCGCGCTTACTTTCGGGGACGCTGCTTTTTCGCAGATCAACCTTGACGCTCACAAGCTTCACGTTGCGGTCAAGGTCACTGAGGAACTGCTCTACGACAACGCTTTCGGGCTTGAAAATTACATCATCGACCAGTTTGCAAAGGCGCTTTCCAATGCGGAAGAGGACGCTTTCCTCAACGGCGATGGCAAGGGAAAGCCTCTCGGAATTTTCGCTGAAACAGGCGGCGGTACTGTTAGTGTGACTGCGGCGAGCGCTACCGCAATAACCGCTGATGAGATAATCAATCTGGTGCATTTCCTCAAGCGCCCTTACCGCAAGAATGCGAAATTCATCATGAACGACCAGACTGTTGCGGCGCTCCGCAAGCTGAAGGATAACAACGGCGCGTACCTGTGGCAGCCCTCGCTCCAGGCGGGCGAACCCGACAGGCTGTTCGGTTACGAGGTTTACACCTCTCCGTATGTTCCTACGATTGCTGTGGGTAAGCCTGTAATCGCATTCGGCGACTTCAGCTACTACAACATCGGCGACCGTGGCACCCGTTCCTTTGCGGAACTCAAGGAACTTTACGCAGGCAACGGCATGGTCGGTTTTGTCGCAAAGGAGCGCGTGGACGGCAAGCTGATTCTTCCCGAAGCCGTGCAGATTCTCAAAATGAAAGGTTCCGGTTCGTGATGAATGAACTGCTGACCAAAGTCAAGCAGAATCTCATACTGGAGCACTCGGCGGACGATGAACTTCTGAAAAGCTACATCTCCGCCGCTGTTTCGTATGCCGAAAGCTATCAGCACTTGCCCGAGAATTACTATTCTGAAAACCCTATGCCGCCAACCACTGAACAGGCAATAATAATGCTTGCAAGTCATTTCTATGAATCAAGGGACGGTAGCACGGGCGGCTTTTTCGGTGATAATGTTCAAGCGGGAAAACAGGTGTGGGATACAGTTAATATGCTGCTGCGACTGGACAGGCGGTGGATAGTATGAGTTTCGGGAAGATGAACAAGCAGATACAGATAACACAGAAACAGACTGCGCTTGACGATGAGGGGTTTCAGACGGAAACCAATGTTGTTCTGGCAAGGGTCAGATCCTATCGGGAGGGGCGGCACGGCAGCGAAAAGTGGGCTAACCGCGCCGCTTTTTCCGAGGCTACCGATCTGTTCCGTTTCCGCACGATTCCCGATGTGACCGTCACAACCGAGATGAGAATTTTGTGTGACAATGCGGTTTTCGAGATTACTTCCGTTGAAGATGTGAAAGGTCGCGGAATGTATGTTGAAGCGCTTGCAAAGGAGGTCGAGCCGAGTGGCTAAAGCTGATGTAAAAATGCCAGATGAATTTCTTGCGAGAATTTCTCGGCTTGGTTCGCAGACGGACAGCATTGCCGAAAAGGTCTTGCAGGCAGGCGGCGAGGTCGCTCTTGCAAAGGTCAAAAGCAATCTGAAATCCGTTGTCGGCTCGGGTACAAAAGGAAAATCCCGCTCCACAGGCGAACTTGAACGGTCCCTCGGGCTTTCGCCTGTCAGAGTCGATAAGCACGGCAATCATAACATTAAAGTCGGATTTTCCGAGCCGAGAACAGACGGTTCAAGCAACGCTAAAATCGCAAATATTCTCGAATACGGGACAAGCAGTCAGTCGGCGAAACCCTTTCTGAAACCTGCGAAATCCGCTGTGAAAAAGCAGTGCGTGGACGCTATGAAATCCGCATTTGAAAAAGAGGTCGAGGGGCTATGAGTCTGCTTTCTGAACTCTCTGCAATAGCTAAAAAGCTGAAAATTCCTGCGCAGACTGCCGTGTATTCGGGAAAGGCTCCCGATGAATATCTTGTGTTCACTCCGCTGTATGACAGCTTTGAACTCCATGCTGACAATGCGCCTAACGCAGAGGTGCAGGAGGTGCGAATTTCCCTGTTCAGCAAGAGCAATTACAACCGCGCTGCAAGCCGTCTTGTAAAGGCGCTGCTTTGCGCGGATATTACCATAACCGCCCGGAAATATGTCGGTCACGAGGACGACACGGGCTATCATCATTATGCCGTTGACACGGCGAAAAACTATGAAATGGAGGAGATATAAATGGCAACAATAGGTCTTGATAAGCTGTTCTACGCTGAAATAACCGAGGACAGCGACGGCGGCGAAACCTACGGAACTCCCGCTTCGCTTGCGAAAGCTATCTCGGCTGACCTCTCCGTGGAACTTGCCGAAGCCACTCTGTACGCTGATGACGGCGCTTCCGAAATCGTCAAGGAGTTCAAAAGTGGAACGCTCTCCCTCGGCATTGACGATATAGGCAACGAAGCCGCGTCAATTCTGACGGGAGCGACCATTGACAGCAACAATGTGGTTATTTCCACAAGCGAGGACGGCGGCAAGCCCGTGGCTGTCGGGTTCAGGGCGAAGAAGTCCAACGGAAAGTACCGCTACTTCTGGCTTTATCGTGTGAAGTTCGGAATTCCGTCAACCTCGCTTGCCACAAAGGGCGACAGTATCACGTTTTCCACACCGACCATTGAGGGCACGGTTCTGCGCAGAAATAAGCCGGACGGTAGCGGCAAACACCCGTGGAAAGCCGAAGCTACCGAGGGCGAGAAGAACGTTCCGGACAGCGTAATCACGGGTTGGTACAAGTCCGTATATGAACCAACATTCACGGTAAAGCCTGCTGAAACAGGCAAGTAACGGAGGTATGAACAATGACGAATGAACGCAGTTCTTTAATAACAATAGGCGGCGAGCAGCACGAGATGATTCTCACCACCAGGGCGACAAAGGCTATTTCGGCAAGGTACGGCGGCTTGGACAATCTCGGCGACAAGCTGATGAAATCCGAAAATATGGAGATGGCGCTTGATGAGATAATCTGGCTGATAACTCTGCTCTGCAATCAGGGAATACAGATTCACAACCTCAAAAGCGGTGATAAGAAACCGCTCCTCACCGAGGAAACTGTGGAGCTTCTCACTTCTCCCGGCGAACTTGCGGAATACAAGGACGCAATCACTGAAGCTATGTTGAAAGGCACAAAGCGGAATATTGAAAGCAATGATGCCTCAAAAAACGCAGTAACAGCCGGGTAAACGACGCTGAATTGTTTACCCGGCTGTTCTATTACGGCACGGCGCAGCTGCACCTCGGGTCGGAAGAGGTGTGGCTTATGCCGTTCGGATTCCTCCTCGATTTGTGGGAGTGCCATAAGCAATTTATGGGCATAGCAAAGCCTAAGTGTGAAGCGGATATTGATGAGGTTGTGCCGATGGGAATTTGATTGGAAAAGTGGTTGAAAAAAGCAGAAATATGTGATATAATATAACAAGCAATTCAGAAATTTTATTGCATATTTGTGTGATATATAATTCTATGTTTACAATTAACGTGGATTAAGGAGTTATAATATGGCTTTTTTCGATGCGAAAAAATTACCGAAACCTAAAGATGAATATGTTTGTTTTATGGACATAATGGGAATACAATCTAAAATGGCACACAGCATAAGTCAGTCTGCAAATTATGTGTTCAAGCTACACTCAATTATACTTGAGGCATGGCGCAAATCAACATATAACCATATATCAATATATCCTATTATGGATGGCGCATATATTACTTCAAGCAATAAAGAAGAAATGCAAAATTTGCTCACATATATTTTTCGAGCACTTGTAAAGAGCCTATTAGAAGAAAGTGATTTCAAGTTTTGGTTTTGGATTAGGGCTTCGCTTGCTTATGGAAAAACAATTCATGGAAGGAACATTCCATATGACGCATCATATGAATTTTCCACAAGAGTTGGTTATAAAGAGCAACTTTTGTTTGGTGAGTCTATGATACTAGCGTATATGGGAGAAAAAAATGCTGCTCCAATGGGAGTATTCGTTGACGATAGTGCTTGTCGTCGTGTTTCTTCAAACTGGCATTGGTTTAATAATCAGAGTATTAAAGTTGAGCAATCAGACCTAATTCAATTTGTACATAAAATGAATGAATGCTATGAATACATGGGAAATCTATGGAAAGAAAACGAATACCCTTTGGATAAACGTCAAGCGCACTTAGAAAAATTCAACGAATATTTTTCATTTACATAATAATCAAAAGCTGATTCATCAAAACTTTCATTTCATATATTACTGTATAATGATTTCGCTAAGTATTATGATATTTAAAGGAGCAACCCCACCCGGTTGCTCCTTTTCCTATACTCTCCCGAGCCGAAAGGCTCTTTTTTTATGCCCTTTTTTCAAGGAGGTGAAACAGAATGTCCGAGAATTTTGGCTTAAAAATTGGTCTTGAGGGCGAGCGTGAATTCAAGAAATCCCTTGCCGAGATAAACAATTCATTCAAGGTGCTCGGTTCAGAAATGAAGCTTGTGGATTCGCAGTTCGAC
Source organism: Eubacterium sp. CAG:786 (assembly GCA_000432175.1). GTDB lineage: Bacteria > Bacillota > Clostridia > Oscillospirales > Ruminococcaceae > CAG-115. The sequence continues at coordinate 284 of HF989466.1, read as the reverse complement.
AAGAACGACAAATCCGCCGAGGCTCTCACGGCGAGAAACCAGGTGCTGAACAAGGAAATCGAGCAGCAGAAGCAGAAGATAGACACCCTCCGTACTGCTTTGCAGAATGCCGCAGATTCTTTCGGCGAAAACGACCGTCGTACTCAAAGCTGGCAGATTCAGCTTAACAATGCGCAGGCGGCTCTGAACGGCATGGAGCGTGAACTGAACTCCAACAACACCGCCCTTGAAAAAGCTGACAAGGGCTTTGACGATGCCGGAGATGAAGCAAAGGATTTCTCCGG
>HF989465.1:7036-7932 GCA_000432175.1 Eubacterium sp. CAG:786 | reverse complement strand
CACCCCGCAGGAACTCGTTGACAATATCCGCATCGGCTGGAACCTCGGGCTTGCGCTGGAAAACTGCCTTACCCCCGACGACCCGGAGGACGCCGTCGCCAACGAGACCCTCCGCGGAAATCCCCCCGCTTCATCGCGGCTGTTCGAGAGCCTGGTGGACTGCGGCGTGAACGCCGTGCGGCTGCCCATAACCTGGCGCGACCACACCGACGACGAGGGCAACGTTGACGAAACCTGGTTCAACCGCGTGCGGCAGGTGGTGAACTACGCCTACGACAGCGGAATGTACGTGATAATAACGATGTACCACGACGGCGACAGCGGTTCCTGGCTGGACTGCGCGGCTTCCGGCAGGGAAGCGGCTCTCGCGCGTTACCAGCGCATATGGCAGCAGATATCGGAGAAATTCAGCGGGTACAACGAGCGCGTTCTGTTCGAGAGCGTGAATTCGCTTGATTTCTCGGGCGTTTCAGAAGACGGCGCTTATGACCTGCTCAACGACATAAATCAGCTTTTCGTGAACACGGTGCGTTCCTCCGGCGGGAACAACCCCTGGCGCCATCTGCTGATATCAGGCTACAACGCGGATATAATGTGTTCCTCCGACGAGCGCTTTGTCATGCCTGAGGACCCCAGCGAAAGGTGCATTCTGTCGGTGCATTATTACATTCCCGTGACGTTCTGCACCGAGGGAATTCAGGACAAGTGGGGGAGCAATTCCGACCAGATATGGATGCGCGGAATGGTGGAGCAGCTCCGCGAAAATTTCACCGACAAGGGCGTACCCGCGATGATAACGGAATACGGCACAGCCGGCAGCGACCAGCCCAGCCGCGTTTTCTACTGCGAAATGCTGACGAAGCTCTGCCGTGACGCGGGCATCGCGGCATTCCTGT
>HF989465.1:5668-7010 GCA_000432175.1 Eubacterium sp. CAG:786 | reverse complement strand
TGTGGGACGACGGCAGCGAATACGACCGCGAGGATTTCACCTGGACGACCCCGGGGCTTATCAAGGCGCTGCGGCGCGCCTCCGGCAGCACGGATTACACCCCCGTCAAGCAGAAAAATCTCCTGCAGACTTCCGACAGCACCGGCGAATGAACCACGCGCCAGCGCGCATAATAATACCGCATCGTGAACAAGATGCGGTATTTTTTGTATTTATTATAATAAGGAGAAGAACTATGCAGGAATACACCAACTGCCACCGCACCGGCAAAACTCCCCCGAAAAAGAAGCCGTTCAGACCCGCGGAAACTACCCCCATGACCTCCCCCGGCACCGACCCCCAGGGCATGTACACCGGCGTCCCGGCAGACCCGAAAGAAAAGCCTATCCAGGACGCGGACGACCTGTAATTCAATTCGGAATTCGGAATTCGTAATTCGGAATTATTGTATCGCCCTTTTGGGACAACTGCGCAGACATCGTGGCTGCGCCTGCGGCGATGATATTTCAAAAGAATATAACAAAATGCACAAAAAAACATGCCCCCGAGCTGCAACTCGGGGGAAAATTTTTGTGTGCACAAATGTAGATATTCTCGGTTTCTACATTTACATTGATATTATACCACTTCTTTTTGCGTTTGTCAATAGCCGTGAAATCTTATTTCTTCCTCATATCGTTCGCCGTATACACGACCTCTGCGTATATCGCCGCGACTATCTGATACAGCTCCTTGGGAATGGTTTCACCGGCGTTGAGCATCACCAGCAGGGCTGCGACGCTGTCGTCGCGGTACACCGGCACTCCCGCTTCGTCGGCGATGTTGACGATGCGCTGCGCCAGTTCCCCCAGACCGGAAGCCACCACCACCGGCGCATAGTTCATATCCGGGTTGTATTTCAGCGCGACTGCCGCATTCTGACCGTAAAGCCGCTTGTTGTTTGCCGGCGCCTTTGGGTGCTTTTCCATAATATTACCTCCCATCACACTCTTGTGTTGAGCGTGGTGCGCTTGTCCACTATCTTCGGGAATATCTCCGTCAGATTATGCGGGGACTTCAGCGGGGCTGTTTCGAACGCCCTCGTGTTGTAGCCGACATTCCGCACCACTTTGTTTATTCTTTCCTTCATCGGGTCTATCTGCTTCTCGAACCGCGGTGGATAGAGAAGCGTCAGGTTTACCTCGTCGCCCAGCGCGTATAAGTCCACCTCGAACCGCCCTATGCTCTCCACGTCGAACGTCAGGAACAGGTGATAGTTGCGCTGCGTGCCCGGGGTGTTGTTCGGGTTGTTCTCGTCGTTGTCCACCCAGAGTTCGCCGAACGCCTTGGTACCGTCTACGTC
>HF989465.1:3388-5598 GCA_000432175.1 Eubacterium sp. CAG:786 | reverse complement strand
GGCGTTCAGCAGGCTCTGCAGCAGGTTCGCCGCGTTGAAGCTGTCCAGGGACTTCAGCGCCGGGTGATTTATGTTCTCCTGTATGAAATCCGTCAGGCTGTCCAGCGTGGAACTTACCGGAGGTCTCACGCCGTGCTGCGGCATCTCGTTCTTGAGCGCCATCTTGTCGATGACGTCCACGAACGCGCCGTAAAGCCGCTCGCGTATCGGCATATCAGGCATTGCGCGGAGCATCTCGTTCAGCTTGTCGATGACTTCCTGCACGGTATGCAGCTTCGAGAAATCCTGCATGAGCTGCGCGGTCTGCTCCCCGGTCTTGTCGTCGATGAACAGACCCTTCACCATGTTCTGCAGCGTCTGAAATCCCGACTGCCTGCCCCTGGAATACGCCGTCATCATCTGCTCGATGTTATACCCGCTGTCCTTCAGCGCGGTCATGTAACCTTTTTCACTCATGCTTTCGTTCAGAAATTTCAGGTACCCGGTGAGTTCAGGCTCTTCATCCTCGGCATTTTCTACAATTCCCTTACCGCTGTTTTCGTCAACCTGACTGATTTTTTCCTCCGGAGATGAAATTTCTGAATTTTTATCAGAGGAATTCCATGTTAGTGGTTGATTTTGTTCAGATTTTGTTGTATAATTATCAGTAGAGGTATCCGGCTGCTGCGGGTCTGTCATCTTCTGCTTGTTGAATATGGCAGAATAAAGCCGCGTAAACGAGTTTTTAAGCGACTCGCGCAGGGTGCCCGAGGTTATCTGCGACAGCAGCAGGTTGAAATACTCCTTGCACATGTAAGGGCTGTTGTTGTACCGTGACAGATTGTGCGTGATAAGCGGAATGAGCATCTGCGTGCGCTCGTCGTTCAGCAGGCTGCCGCTGACGTCTTTCAGCACCGCGAGGGTCTCCCCCTTGAGGTAGTCGAAATATTTGTCCGCGTCCGCTGCGCCCCATTCCTGCGAAAGGTTCAGCAGCTTGGCTGAAAGTTTCTCGTTCGGTGAGAAATACTCCGACAGGAACTTCATGTTAGCCCTCAGCGCACCGAGTATCTCGTTCTTGTTCTGGGCGAAGTTGATGGATTTGAGCAGGTTTCCGATAAGTTCCTTGGTGGACGGGTCGGTGGTGGTCTTTGCCACCTCGCGCAGCACGTCGTAGAACTCGTGGCCGCTGAACATCGTGTTCTGCTGCTCCTGGTTCTGTATCTCCTGCACAAGTTCCTCAGGCTTTACATAGAGAGCTGCGGCCAAGTCCTCCAGCTTTCCGTAGAGCTCGGTGTGGCCGTTGATGAGAGCCTGGTTGAGCACCTCGATGTTGAGCAGATCCTTGAGCGTTTCCACCGCGAGGGTAGGGTCCTTTGCGACCTGCACCTGCAGCGGGATAAGTTCGCGGTTGCCCATCTCAAGGCGGCTGCGCGCGCTTGAAGCCGAACCGCTGCCAGCACCTTGTACCCCCGTCAGCTTGACTATGTCAAACGGCTCGGTGTTCGGGTCCATCGGACGGGAACTGTAGTTATAGTTCTTCGCCGTGATAGGATTGTTTATCTGCGGTATCTGCGCCATGGCGACCCCTCCTGTGTTACTAGATATATGTGATATTTACATTGTATCATAAACCAGGCAAATAATAAAGAGTTTTTTTGAAAAAAGCTGATTTTTTCTTGTTGCAGCTGGGCTGCAGAAAATAATATGCGCTCCGGCGTATATCAGGAAAGGAATGTTTTTATGGCAAAAATCGAACCCGGCATGGAAGCGATGCTGGACATGTACTTCTACGAAACAAATTCCCTGTTGGAACAGCTTGATGAAATACTGCTAAGAACAGAACAGGCGAATTCTTTCGACAGCGAGGACATCAAGGAAATTTTCCGTATCATGCATACCATCAAGGGCTCCTCAGCGATGATGGGCTTTGAGAACCTTTCTGTGCTGGCGCATAAGGCAGAGGATATGTTCTTCGTTATCCGCGAAAACCCTGACGTCATCACAGATGTCAGCTTCGTTTACGACCTGGTTTTCCAGGTGTCTGACTCCTACAAGGCGCAGATAGAGCTTATCCAGAACAATGTCAACGGCGAATATGAGCAGATGGATTTCAGCGAGCTGATAGACAAGCTACTCAAGGCGCGGGACGCCCTCGTCGGCGAGACCAAGGGCGATACCCCAGCGCAGGCAGAGGCTATAGCTTCCGGCGCGGCACCCGACCCTGAGACCGA
>HF989465.1:0-3283 GCA_000432175.1 Eubacterium sp. CAG:786 | reverse complement strand
CTTCCGGGGATAACACAACAACCGTGCGCGTTTTCTTCGAGGACGGCTGCCAGATGGAGAACCTGCGCGCGTTCCTGCTGATAAACACCATCAAGGACGCCTGCAAGACCCTGGAATTCACCCCCGCTGACGTCGAGACAAACCCCGACACCGCAAAGGAGATAATCGAAAAGGGCTTCCTGATAAAGTTCACACCGCACGACACCGTGGACGAAGTGCTCAACGCCATCGCCAGCGCCCTCAACGTACAGAGTTACGAGATAGTTTCCGAGCCGGCTTCCGCAGCGCCTGCGGCCGAGCCTGCAAAGACTGAGCTTCCCCCCGAGCCGAAGCCCGCAGCAGCCGCTGCGCCCGCTCCCGCAATGGCAGAGGCTCCCAAGCCGCAGACCGCAGTGGAAAAGGCACAGGCTGCCGTAGAAAAGGCGCAGCAGACTTCCAGCGGCGCGCAGAAGCAGTCGCTCATCAGCGTAAACCTCGCAAAGCTGGACGCGCTGCATGATATCGTCGGCGAGATAATCACCACCGAGTCCATGGTAATATCCAACCCCGACCTTGAGGGTCTGGAACTCGAAAGCTTCAACAAGGCGGCACGTCAGCTGAAGAAGCTCACCAGCGAACTGCAGGATACCGTAATGTCTATCAGAATGGTACCGCTCGCAGGCGTATTCCAGAAGATGAACCGCATCGTCCGCGACATGAAGAAGAAACTCAACAAGGACGTTGAATTCGTCATGGAGGGCGAGGACACCGAGGTGGACAAGTCCATCGTGGACAGCCTGCAGGATCCGCTCATGCACCTTGTACGTAACTGCATGGATCACGGCATTGAGGAGCACGTCGAGGAGCGTACCGCAGAGGGCAAGCCCGCAAAGGGAACCGTAAAGCTCACCGCGCAGAACGCTTCAGGCGAGGTCATCATCACCGTTTCTGACGACGGCGCAGGCATCGACCCCGACAAGATAATGGCGAAAGCGCGCAAGCAGGGCATTCTCACCAAGCCAGAGAGCGAGTACTCCATCAAGGAGATACAGAACATGATACTTATCCCCGGCTTCTCCACCAACGAAACCGTTACTGAGTTCAGCGGACGCGGCGTCGGCATGGACGTAGTAAAGGCAAACGTAGAGAAGTGCGGTGGTTCCATAATCGTGGACAGCAAGAAGGGCGAGGGTACCACGTTCATCATCAAGATACCGCTCACGCTTGCCATCATCGACGGTATGGAAGTCACCTGCGGCGACCTGGTATTCACCGTGCCCATCTCCACTATCCGCGAAAGCTTCAAGGCTGAGTCCAGCCAGATACTGCGCGATACACGCAACAACGAGATGATAATGATACGCGGCGTATGCTATCCTATCCTGCGCATGCATGAGAAATTCGGCATAGACACCGAGATAACCGACCTTGAGGACGGTATCCTCCTGCTCGTGGAGACCGACAACAAGAGCGTGTGCATCTTCGCAGACAGGCTCATCGGCGAGCAGCAGGTAGTCGTAAAGCCGTTCCCGGCGTACCTGAACAAGTACAACATAAAGGGCGAGGGTCTTTCCGGCTGCACGATAATGGGCGACGGCAGCATTTCGCTGATCATCGACACCAACACGCTCATAGGTTAAGGAGGGGTCAGCATGACAAACGATGTTATAAAGGAGGCTGTTGCAAAGCAGCAGTCCACCGACAGAAAGCTTTCAAATGAGAATACCGTGCTCGGCAAGGTCATGACATTCCACATCGGCGACCAGATCTACGGTATCGAGATACAGTACGTCACCGAGATAATCGAGATGCAGCACATCACAAAGATCCCGCACGTTCCTCCTTATATAAAAGGAATAATCAACGTGCGCAGTAAGGTGGTGCCGATAGTCGATATCCGCAGCCGCTTCGGCAAGGAGGAAATTCCCTACAACAACCGGCAAGGAGGAAATTCCCTAAACCAACCGCACCTGCATAATCATTCTCAGCCTCAACGAGATGTCCGTCGGCATAATCGTGGACAGCGTCGCTGACGTTGAGGATATACACTCCCACGATATCTCCGCGACCCCGGAGAACCGCTCGGTCAATACAAATTCGTTCATTCAGTACATGATACGCTCCGGCGACGACGTCAAGCTCATTCTCGACGTTGCCAAGCTGCTTGACGACGAGGGTTGATATGGAACTTTCTGACCATGAATTTCACCGCCTTGTGGACTACATGCACGACAACTTCGGCATAAACCTGTCCGCAAAACGTGTGCTTATACAGGGCAGACTGGGCAATATGCTCAATGAACGCGGCTTCACAAGCTATGACCAGTACCTCGACGCAGTGATGGCAGATACCTCAGGCGCCGAGGTAACTACTATCCTGAACAAGCTCACGACAAACCACACATTCTTCATGCGGGAACCTGAACACTACACGTTCCTGAAAGAGACCGTTCTCCCGTGGGCGGTGGAGAACGCCAAAAACCACGAACTGCGCATATGGAGCGCGGGGTGTTCCTCCGGAGAGGAATGCTACACCACCGCGATGCTTCTCGACGAATACTTCGGGCGCGAAAAACCCATGTGGGATACGCGCATCCTCGCAACGGATATCTCCCACAGCGTCATGGACAAGGCAAAGAAGGGAATATACAACGTCGAGGGAATGAAAGGGCTTAGCAACGAATGGGTGCGCCGCTACTTCAACAAGGTGGACGACGAGCACTATGAGATATGTCAGGCAATAAAGGACGAGATAATCTTCAAACCGTTCAACCTGATGGATCCCATGCCCGAGAAATACAAACTGCGCCCGTTCGACCTGATATTCTGCCGCAACGTCATGATCTACTTCGACCAGCCGACAAAGAACGCGCTGGTGAACCGCTTCTACGAAGTGCTGAAGCCCGGAGGGTATTTCTACATCGGGCACGCGGAGAGCATTCCCCGGGGAGAAACGCCGTTCGAATACGTAAAACCTGCGATATACCGCAGAGGACTCAACACCTGACCAACGGGGGCGAATTTATGAGAAAGATCAGACTGCTGGTGGTGGATGACTCCCTGCTGTTCCGCGAGGTGCTTTCGCGATTTATCAGGCAGAACCCGGAGATCGACGTCGTGGGCACTGCGGGCGACGCTTACAGCGCCCGGGATATGATACTCAAATACGAGCCGGACGTCATGACCCTGGATATCGAGATGCCCAAAATGGACGGAGTGGCGTTCCTGAAAAAGCTGCTCCCGCAGTATTACCTGCCGACTATAGTCGTTTCATCGTCCGTGGAGCAGAAAAAAGCCGCTCTCG
>HF989464.1 GCA_000432175.1 Eubacterium sp. CAG:786 | reverse complement strand
GCCGAGGTTCGGCAGAAGTGCGTCAGGGCGCTCTTTTTCGATGATCTGTGTGAGCCTGTCAACGTTCAGCGGCTCGATGTAGGTGATGTCGGCAACATCGGGGTCCGTCATGATCGTCGCGGGGTTGGAATTCACCAGAACGATCTGATAGCCAAGCTTACGCAGAGCCTTGCACGCCTGGGTGCCTGAATAGTCGAACTCACACGCCTGTCCGATGATGATAGGACCGGAGCCGATGATCAGTATCTTGTTGATATCCTGTTTCTTTGGCATTTTTTTACTCCCTTATCTCTTTTCATTTCTGTGTACTTCACAGATTTTTTCTATTATATAATATCACAAATCACGTCAGATTTCAATATACTTTTACATATTTTTTGCCCTGACGGAAACAAAAAACCTCCCCGGCGCACCGGAGAGGTTTTTGCGATACCAATATGGCGATTACATTACGCCGCCTTCAACTACCAGGCTGTCCTTGTCTACGTTCTCACCGTAAACGGAAGCGAGTGTCGCGTCATAGTCAGCGTGGAAGAACTGCTCGTCAGCCAGCGCGGTGATCTCGTCATTCAGCCAGTTGAGAAGGGTTTCGTTGCCCTTTGTTACTGCGGGAGCGATAGCGTCCGTGCTGCCCAGGGATTCAACGCCAACGGTGAAGCCGGGGTTGTTCATGGACCATGCAAGCACCTCGGTGTTATCGGTGGAGAATGCGTCGCCTCTGCCGTCCTGCAGTGCGGAATAAGCCTCGTTGTACTCGTCGTACTTCTGCAGCTTTACATCAGGATAGTTTGCAGTGAAAAAGCTTTCCGCGGTGGTTCCCTTTACAACGATAAGGGTCTTGCCGTTGAGCTGCTCAACATCGGTGATAACTGCGCTGTCAGGGGAAACTACGCCCAGCGCCACCTTCATGTAGGGCAGTGCGAAATCGACCTTTTCCTTACGCTCGTCGGTTACTGTGAAGTTTGCCAGGATTATATCAACCTTTGCAGTTTCAAGGAACTCAACACGGCTTGCAGCCTCAACGGGTGTAAGCTCGAGTTCTACGCCGAGATCCTCAGCGATGCGCTTTGCGAAATACACGTCATAGCCCTGGAACTCACCGTTGTTGTCAACATAACCGAACGGATTCTTGTCAGAGAATACGCCGATCGTGATCTTGCCGCTGCTCTTTATCTCGTCTACGGTTCTGAATGAGCCTGCGGCCGCGCTGTTGCCGCTGTCGGCAGCGGAACTGCCATCGTTGTTGCTGCCGGAGCATGCAGCGAGGGACAGTGCCATTGCTGCCGCTGCAAATACTGCTGCTATTTTCTTGAATGCTTTCATAGTGTGCCTCCATTTGTCCTTTTTTCTTTGTGTGATTTATCCCTATCTGCACAGCCGAAAAACTCAGCGTGTGTAGGTGAAGGTCTTTAAGAAGCGCTGCGCGCGTTCCGTTTTCGGCGCGTGGAAGAATTCCTGCGGGGTTCCCTCCTCGACGATAACGCCGCCGTCAAGGAACACGATTCGGTCTGCCACTGCCTCTGCGAATGCCATTTCATGGGTCACTATCATCATCGTGGTGCCGCCGTTCTCACCAGTGCCTTTCGCGAGGTCGAGAACAACGTTCAGGACTTCATGCACCATCTCGGGGTCAAGCGCCGCGGTTATCTCGTCAAGGAGCATTATATCCGGGTTCATGATCAGGCTGCGTACTATCGCGACCCTCTGCTTCTGCCCGCCGGAAAGCTCGGACGGATAGGCGTCTGCCTTGTCCTCAAGCCCTACTCTCGCAAGAAGCGCCATGGCTTCCCTGGTGACGTCCTCCTTGTTTCTCCCCTGCACCTTCATCGGCGCGAGAAGAATATTCTTCATGACCGTCATATGCGGGAACAGGTCGTAACTCTGGAATACCATTCCTATCTTCTGGCGTACTTTATACAGGCTCTTCCTGCCGTGCTCCACAGGTTCCCCGTGGAGCTTGACCGAACCGCCCTGGATAGGCTCCAGTCCGTTTATGCAGCGCAGGAGCGTGCTCTTTCCGCAGCCGGAGGGACCTATGAGCACCACTACCTCGCCCCTGGAAACGCTCAGTGAAAGGTCGTTCAGCACGACATTCCCACCGAAGCTTTTTGTCAGATGTTCTATATCGATAATATGTTCACTCATTGATCATTCTCCCCTCTTTTTGGTAAGCTTTCTCGACAGCAGCGAAAGCGGAAAGCATATGATGAAATACATCAGGAATATCGCTGCATAGACCCATAATGCGGCGTTGGGATACTCGAAGCGGTTCGCGTCGATTATCTGCTTGCCGACCTTGAGCACCTCTATGACGCCGATGAGGGAAACCAGCGCCGTGGTCTTTATCATTCTCGTGGAAAGATTGATGAGATGCGGCACCAGACCTCTCAGAGCCTGGGGGAAAATAACGTAAGTGTAAAGCTGCACGCGGTTCAGCCCGAGGGAAAGCCCGGACTCGAACTGATGCGCGGGTATCGACTGAAACGCCGACCTCACCAGGTCGCCCACTTCCGAGGCGCCCCAGATAGTCAGCATGATGACGGCGGCTGTTTCACCGCTAAAATTTATGCCGGTGAGCTTAGTCACACCGAAGAAGATGATGTACAGCCAAACCAGCTGCGGCATGATGCGCACTATCTCGATGTAGACCCGGCATATTGCGCGGACGAACCTGTTTTTCACAAGCATCAGCGCGCCAACGAATATGCCAAGCACCACTGAAAGCGCAATGGAGATCAGCGACAACCTGACAGTTACCCACAGTCCGTCGAGAAGGCGCAGCATATTGTTGCCTATGAAAAGCACCTCAATTCCCTGCACGGCGCAGCCTCCTTTCGAGTATCGTGAACACCACCGATATCGGCAGTATTATGATAAGGTAAGCCACAACGAGCATGGTGAGCGCTTCGTTGGTATTGTAACTCATACCGATAAGGTCCTTTGCGACATTCATCAGGTCCATGAGGGAAACCGCGCTGAACACGCTGGTTTCTTTCAGCAGGAAGATGACATTTGCCGCAAACGCCGGCACGGAAACTGACGCAGCCTGCGGAATAACTATGTACCGCATGACCTGCCAGCGCTTCAATCCAAGGCTCTCGGCGCTTTCAAGCTGTATCTTCCCAACGGACTCAAGCCCGCTGAGGAAGCTCTCAGCCATGTAGCTTCCACCCAGGAAAGCCAGACCTATAACGCCGCACGCTTCCGGTGAAAGCAGAACGCCCGCCTTTGGAAGCCCGAAGTAGAGGAAGAACAGCTGCACGATAAGCGGCGTATTTCTCGATATCTCGATATAAACCGCGACTATCTGCCTTGCTGCAGGCACCCTGAAATACTTCACCAGTGCGCATATAAGCCCCAGCGCCACCGCCAGCACTATTCCGAAAAATCCGATCTTGACCGTGAGCGCAGCGGCTTCAACGTACATCGGCGTATATTTCTCAATAAATGACCAGTCCACAACATCACTCCGTATATGATTTTTTGCAAGCCTCAGGATACTGCGACCGATCTCCTTTCGGTAACAATATCATACCACATAATGCATACTATGTCAATAGGTTTAGAAGGAATTAGCCCACAAAAACTTTCAACATTTAAAGAGGCGATTTGAGCAATCTGCATCAACAAATACTCTGCCTGCTTATTATATGCTTTTGCAGCGGCATTCGCGACGCCGCATACCGTTTAATTATATCACAACATCACCGATAATTCAAGTAGGAAATGCGGTTTACATAAAATAAAAATACCCTTCTAAAAAGAAGGGCAAATTATGTACACACTGTACTTCCAGATTTACTGGATGATTTGAAAGAATTTTTATTTGAACTCTAGTGTTATTTTACAGGGTAGTAAAACCTGTGACTATATATTAGCACATATCAAGGGATTTGTCAATAGATTTTTTAAAATTTTCTGAAAAAAGGCTAAACTGGCTTCAAAATGATACAGATGGAAGAATATAGTTGACAGCAACAGGTTTGTATGGTATACTATTCACTATAAACTGACATTCTTCTTGTGAAAGGAACTTCATTATGAATAACGAATACTTTGTGGGATTTGATATCGGCACCAATTCCGTAGGCGCGGCTGTTACTGACGAAAAATATCATGTGCTTAAGTTCAAGGGGAATGCGATGTGGACCTCCGCAGTATTCGAAAGTGCGCAGCAATCCGCAGACAGACGCCTCAACAGAACGGCAAGACGTCGCCTGGACCGCTCGCAGCAGCGCAGGGATCTCCTGCAGGAACTCATTGCGCCGGCGATAACGCCCGTAGACCCGCGCTTTTTTGACCGTATACGTGAAAGCGCGCTCTGGGCAGAGGACAAAACGACCGGCAGCAGGTTCACTTATTTCAGCGACGAGGGCTACACGGACAAGCAGTATCACAAGGAATACCCTACGATACACCACCTCATATGCAGCCTGATGAACGACCCTGCTCCGCACGACCCAAGACTTGTCTATATTGCATGTTCATACATGCTGACCCACCGCGGGCATTTTCTGAACGAAGCCGACAAGGAAAAAATCGACGACGTTCTTGATATCAGAAGAGTTTTCAACGAGCTCTGCAGCTGGTTCACGTCGTATGGTATCGAAGTTCCGTTCAGCTGTTTCCCGGAGGAATTCGGCAACGTCCTGACCGCCAACCGCGGTGTGCAGGATCGCACCCGGGCGTTCTATGACCTCCTTTTCGCCGGAAAGAAGCCCAAGCCCTCAGAGGACGATCAGGTGGACATCGACGTGCTGATAAAACTGATATCCGGCGGCAAAATCGAGCTTTCCAAGCTGTTTTTGAACGAGGAATACTCCGAACTGGAAAACAACAAGATACAGCTGTCGGACGCTGGTTTCGACGAAAAGGAGCCTGAACTCCGCTCGGAACTCGGCGATGATTTCGGTCTGGTGGCAGCCGCCAAGAATATCTATGACTGGTCGCTGCTGACCGGCGTCCTCGGCGAGTGCAAATCAATTTCAGAAGCAAAGGTGAAAACCTACGAAAAACACAGTGAAGATCTTGCCGCACTGCGCAGGGTCGTCAGAAAGTACCACCCGGATAAATACAAGGAAATATTCAAGAAGTATGTCGTTGGCAATTACACCAGCTATTCCGGGAACGTAAAATCCGCGGGAAAGATCTCAGAAACCAAGCTGAAGCGCTGCAACCAGGCGGAATTCTGCGACTACCTGAAATCGAAGCTGAAAGACGTGAAGCCCGCTCCCGGCGACGATGAATGCGAACGCGTTCTGAAAGAAATTTCCAAGCATACATTCTGCCCGCGCCAGGTTACGACCGACAACAGAGTTATCCCCTATCAGCTGTATTACACCGAGCTGAAAAAGGTACTCGAAAACGCAAAGCGCTACATACCTCAGCTGAACGTTACCGACGAATACGGCAGCGCGGCAGACAAGATACTCAGCCTGATGACGTTCAGAATTCCCTATTACGTTGGTCCGCTCGTGAAGAAAAACGACAGCAGCAACGCCTGGATAGTGCGCAGGGGCGAGGGCAGGATACTCCCATGGAATTTTGACGAACTGGTCGATAAGGACAAGTGCGAGGACGAATTTATCCGTCGTATGACATGCAAGTGCACCTACATTGCCGGAAAGAACGTTCTCCCGAAAAACTCGCTGCTTTACTGCAAGTTCATGGTCCTTAACGAGATCAACAACATAAAAATAAACGGCGAACGCATTTCAGTCGGGGACAAGCAGAAGATCTACACTGAGCTTTTTGAGAAAAAACGCAAAGTCACCGTGAGAGATATCAGAAATCTGCTGACGTCAGAGGGACGCCTGAAAGCCGGAGATACTTTCGGCGGCATTGACATTACAGTCAAGTCGTCGCTCAAACCGCAGCACGACCTGAAAAGGCTCATGGCAGCCGGCGTGATCACCGAAGCCGACGCCGAGGAAATAATCGAGCGCATCACCTGCACCACCGACGTTTCAAGGCTAAGGACATGGCTGGGTAAATTCGGGCTTTCCGCAGCAGACGCGAAATACGTCAGCGGGCTGAAATATTCTGATTTCGGCAGGCTTTCGCGGGAATTCCTGACGGAAGTGAACGATGTTGACCCTGCGACCGGCGAGGTGATAAACCCCAATATCATCACCATGATGTGGGAAAACAACATCAACCTTATGGAACTGCTTTCCCAGAAATACAGCTACCGCAGCCAGATCGAAAGCATGAACCGTGAATATTATGCCGCAAATCCCCTCACATTAGACGAGCGTATGAGCGAAATGTATATTCCCAGCGCGGTAAGGCGCCCGGTCAAGCGCACCATCGAAATGATGAAGGAATACATGCACATAATGCGCAAGCCGCCCAAGCGCATTTTCATCGAGATGGCGCGGGAACTCACCGACCTCGACAACAAGGGAAAACGTACGTCATCACGCCGCAATACCCTGCTTGAATTCTTCAAGAAGTGCCCGCAGGATACCACGGAACTCCGCGCACAGCTGGAAAAGAAATCCGACGATGAACTGCGCAGCGAAAAGCTGTATCTGTATTTCGCACAGTTGGGCAAGTGCATGTATTCCGGTGAAAGCATCGACATTGAACGGCTTGGCAGCAAGCTTTACGACGTTGACCATATCTTCCCGCAGGCAAGGGTAAAGGACGACAGCATCGAAAATAAAGTACTGGTGCTTTCCGACCTCAACGGCGCTAAATCCGACAGGTACCCAATAAACGCTGATATCCGCAACAAAATGCACAGTTTCTGGGACAAGCTGCATTCGATCGGGCTTATAGGCGAAAAGAAGTATGAACGTCTCACGCGTTCCACGGGGTTCACCGACGACGAATTAGCCGGGTTTATCAGCCGTCAGCTTGTTGAAACAAGGCAGTCCACAAAGGCAGTCGCAGCGCTGCTTGCCGAGGAATTCCCCGAGAGCGAGATAGTTTATGTCAAGGCTGGACTTGCTTCGCAGTTCAGGCATGAATTCGGACTTCTCAAGTGCCGTGAGATCAACGACCTGCATCACGCCAAGGACGCTTATCTGAATATCGTCATGGGCAATATTTATCACGTCAAGTTCACCAAGGACCCGATGAATTTCGTAAAGGAATATCGCCGCAAAGAACAGGTTTTTGACCTGAAGATACAGTCCATGCTGACCCACGACGCTATAAGGAATGGAGAAACCGCGTGGATAGGCGACGGCACCTGGCTTGAAACAGTCAAAAAGCAGATGGAAAAGAACAACATACGCTATGTGCGTTATTCATTCAGAAGGAAGGGCGCATTGTTCAACCTGATGCCAGAGAGGAAAAACCCTTCGCTTCTTCCGCGCAAGAACGGAAAGAACATGGTGCTGCCCGCAGAAAAATACGGAGGGTACAACAATACTGCCGCGTCGTTCTTTTCACTTGTAAAGTACCATTCCGCAAAGGGTTCGGGCGTTGTGATAATTCCGGTGGAACTTATCCACGCGCACAGATACGAGCATGATTCTTCCTTCGCAGAGGAATACGCACTCAGGGTGCTTGCAGACATAGTTTCGCTTAAAAAAGGCGATGTTCTGCAGTCTGTGGAATTCCCGCTGGGAAGCCGTATTCTGAAGGTCAATACCCTGCTGGATATCGATGGGTTCAGAGCAAATATCACAGGCAAGGACAGTGGGGGCAAATATCTGGGCATCTCGTCAGCGTCATCATTGATTATAAGCCAGGTCGATACGACCTATATCAAACGCGTCATATCAATCAACGAAAGGATCTCGGCATGTGAAAAGAACAAGCAATCTTACACAATAAGACCCGAATTTGATGTTATCACCAGCGAAAGGAATATTGAAATTTATAATATGTTGTGCGAAAAGATCTCATCAAGACCGTTCTGTATAAAGTTTGCAAATACTTCAGACACATTTGTCAGCGGGCGCGAAAAATTCATAGCGCTTTCTTTAAACGAACAAGTTAAAACGCTAACGAATATGCTGAGTGTTTTCAAAACAGGACGCGCAAGCGGTTGTGACCTGACGAATATCGGCGGCTCCAAGAATACGGCAATCGTTAAGCTGAACGCAGTACTTTCGAACCTGAAAGATTTTAAATCTGTCAGGATAATCGACCAGTCACCGACGGGGCTGTATGAAAAAGTATCCCCGAACCTGCTGTCGCTATGAGCTGGAGAACTGTTGTGGTATCGTCGCACTGCAAGCTTGACCTGAAAATGGGCTGCATGGTGATACGGAGCGACGATACCAAAAGGGTGAGTCTTGACAAAGTATCAATGATACTCGTCGAGAGCACCGCCGTATCTATAACCGGCTGCCTTATCAGCGAACTGACCAGGCGCAAAATACGTCTGGTGTTCTGCGATGAAAAATACAGCCCATGCGCCGAGATGACTCCCCTGTACGGTTCCCATGACTGCTCCGCGAAAATACGCACGCAGATAGGCTGGAGCAGCGAAACAAAAGCATTCATCTGGACCGCTATAGTAAGCGAAAAAATACGCAATCAGAGCATTCACCTGAAAATGCTCGGGCACGACGACGAAGCTGAAATGCTGAATGGCTATATTGCTGAAATGGAACTTAACGACGAAACCAACCGTGAAGGACATGCAGCAAAAGTGTATTTCAACGCCCTTTTCGGACAGTGCTTCTCAAGGAATAACGACAACAGCATGAACGCAGCGCTGAATTATGGATACAGCCTTATCCTGAGCGCAGTCAACAGAGAGGTGTGCGCATGCGGGTATCTTACGCAGATAGGGCTGTTCCATGATAATATGTTCAATTATTATAACCTGAGCTGCGACCTGATGGAACCGTTCAGAATAATCGTCGATCGTCTTGTTGCCAAAAAGAGATATACTTCTTTCGGCACAGAAGAAAAGCACGAACTTATAAGGCTTTTTGAAACGCAGGTGATCATTGCCGGGCAGGAACAGTACCTTCAGAATGCTATAAAGATCTACTGCCGCAGCGTATTCGACGCGTTGAATGGAAATGACAGTTCACTGATAAGGTTTTTCAGATTTTGCGGAGATGAGGTATGAGTTACAGATTTATGCGTGTACTTGTGTTTTTTGACCTTCCGGTCCTGACATCTGACGACCGGCGCGCTTATCGGAAATTCAGAAAATCAATGTTAAAGAAAGGCTTTATAATGCTGCAGGAATCAGTATACTGCCGAATGGCTCTCAACAAGACAATGGCAGACCAGATTCTCGACAGCATAAAGCGCGACAAGCCGGAAAAAGGGCTTGTGATGTCACTGCTTATAACAGAAAAGCAATTTGAACGCATGGAATTCATTACAGGTGAATTTGTGACAGACATGATCGACACAGATGAAAGGGTGGTATTTTTGTGAAGCTGGTATGTCCTGATATGTTTCCGCCATTTCAGCTTGAATGTGACCGAGTTAATGTTATTTCAGTCGAAAACGGAACGCTATATTACCAAATGGCAAATGAATTCGCAGCACAATGCGCAGGACGCGAGGGCGGTTTTGTGCTGTCCGAGGACAATTCACCACTCAGTTTAAGCAAGGTCGCGGAAATGATAACGTGTTTTATTCCATTTGAGCTGAATTCCAAAAGGCTTCTGACAAGACTTTACTCAAAGCTTGAGAGCATTTGCGAGAGTGAATTGTATGAAAAAACGATAAGACTTCGTGCGGAAATCACGGAATATCTTTCCTCAGCGACAGAAATGCTGAACTGCGATACTGAATTTGATAATGAAGCCGATCTGAAAGCGTTATTCAAATGTTTTGATATGAAATTCAGCAGCAGCGAAAGGCTTTCAGACCAGGTCATGGATTATCTTCTCAATGTTTATGAACTTGACGGCAAAAGACTTTTCGTTACAGTCGGGCTTCTGGAATTCATGGGAAGAGACGAAGCCGATTTGTTTTTCCGAACGGTGATCGGACACAAACTTACATTGCTGATGCTTGAGGGAAGAACTCCGCAGTACAACCCGTTCATCAACAGAATGACAATAGATGAAGATTATTGCGTTTTCTGATTGACAAGCTGGATTTTAAGTGGTATAATTAATATCAGGCAAGACCTCGGAAAACATGCCGGGGTTTTGTTGGTTTTACACATATATTCTCTAAAATGCGCAGCGTGTAGTGGCGCTTTTCACAAATTTGAGGTTTGAGAGTAGTGTTATTTTAGAGGGTA
>HF989463.1 GCA_000432175.1 Eubacterium sp. CAG:786 | reverse complement strand
GTGCAGCTGTCAAAGCTCGTACAAGCTGCACAAGGCGGATACTTATAAAGGTATCCGATCAGCGGACATTCAGCCCGGTGCTTGCATTCCCAATAATCACATGTCAACTATATCATTCCTCCAATCGCTGAGACTTTTTCATGATTACCCAAACGAACAACATTATAAAATTGCTGATAGTAATCAAAATGCTGCTGCTTGATATTTTCCTGCAGTTCCTCGGCGCTCAGGCTTGAGCAGCTAGAGAACTTACGAAATCCATCAAAAGTTTCGTAAAAAAGTTGACCATCTTCAAGATTATGCTTTAGTTCTGGATCAACCAAGATCTTGCCCTTGCCAAGTTCTTCATCAGCAGATTTAACCAGCCAATCAACTGCACCTTCTAAACCCCAACATTCAATCAAAGTATAGAACTTTCTGAGATACTGTTTCTTGAAGCCACGAGAAAAACGCATAAAAGCAGATTTAGCTGCCTTTACCTTGTTGAACTTTACAGCTTTAGTTGCTCCGTTAAGAAAGCACTTCCACCATCTTTTGACCTTACAACGGCTCACATTATCACTAGTCCTGTCAACGAAGCGAACAAAGTTAAGCACATTAGCTGCCATATATTCAGCAAAATCAGCATCGCTATAATCAATATAAGCATTAACTACAGCCATAGCATTACCACCCTTGTATTCAAATTCGCACCTTGTCCAGGAAGAACAATCATCAGGAAGTTCATTACCTTTCATCTTCTGTTCAGTGAATTTATCGTAAAAACGGCAAATCTGTTCCGACTGACGAGCGCCAAGCTGCAGCGTTAAGCCCTCGAGTTCTTCCCCGTTCCGGCGCTTCCTGCTGTTCTTATAAGAAAAAAGGCGCTTGAAATCGTCACCCTGATCAGACCAAACACGAGCTTTGCAGCACATTTCCCCATTCTGGACAGCGTTAATTACACGCTTCAAAGAGATTGTAGACCTTGCACCAGAAGTACAAATATCATCAAGAGCATAATCAAGACGAGTAACAGCCAAAGCATAACCTCTGAAACACAGTGCACGAACCATGCTAAGCCATGATTTAAAAGACACTCCGAAGCTATCCAGATATGAATTAAAATAGTCAAGACCGTGCGAGCTGAACTCAAGGCAGATACCCTGCTCAGAATATCGATCAGGCAGAGGAAGTTTTAAACTAACATTTTCATAGCTTAAACGCCTATCATAATGCAGGCAACGCCCGCAGTCAACCATCTTTGAAATTAAATCCCCCATAAGGAGAGTGCATTTCAAAGTATCAATACAATGATCAAATGGTGTTTTACCATATTCATCACGATCATTCGGCTGCTCATGCTCCGGCTTGATTGTCAAGCGCAGATAGTCAAATCTAGCTTCTGTCATTATTATCGCTCCTTAATAGTTAATAACGTTACCTATTACGTATATTGTTGCGCAATTTGCGCTCACCCTTTTTATCAAGCGTAGTAGGAGGAAGCCCCAAAGCTTCAAACTGCCTGTTGCGCTCAATATCTTCATCACTGATATATTCCATCGTCAGCAGTGTATTAACCATCTCCTTGGTATCATACAACTGCCGGAAAAAATCCGACTGTATCCATACTTCCCCGCCCAGAGGAACAAGAGGACGAAGCGGACTTTGATAAAATAAATTATATTCCTCGGCATCATATATCCAATTAGTGATCATTCGGCTGAACGGATGGCACGGAAAAGCACTGCACACAGTCACATCATTTGTTATTTCGCGCAGCTGCTTTTCAAGAAACCCCCACCGCTGAACAGTTCCATAGATCACAAGATGCCTATGCCTGCATTGACAAATATGCTGAAACAATATCTTTGGTAACCCCCCTTCACCGTCCTTTGTCTTACCGTTAGCGAAGTCACGACTATTGAAAATCGTTCCGATCTCGTCAATAAGAACCACCGTATCATCTGGAGCATTAATTATATCCTGGATAGAATGCAGCGGAAGTATTTTCGTATCTTTAGGAAAGTTTTCAAGCTTAAGATTTGTAACAACCGTAACTTCTGGATACCGTTTACATATATAATACGCATCTCTGACCATGCTGCAGGTTTTACCGGCGCCGAACTTACCGAGGTAAATATGCAATCCCCACTGGTGAAAGTGCTTCCCCTCATGGTTCTTAAAGTACTTATAAACATCCTTGATAAACCAAAATATCAACGCCGGAAGATGTTTCAAGCGCTGAATAAAAATAGAAAAGTATGTCATTTAAGACCGCCCTTCTTCCTGTTAAGCTCAATAAGAATAGAATATACCCACTTCGTCATCCAGAGCAACAAGGTTAAATTAATAGCTGCTAAACCTACTTGGGCAGCTAAAGAACCAAAAGTAGCCTGACCACCTGCAAACCAATAGCCAAAGCTCATGATCTGATTAGCAGCCTCTACAGTTTCTACAGTAGCTTCTACAGTTGACATATTACTCCCCCTTTACACCGGCAGCAATAAGCACGATTTTACGAAGCATAGACATAATAAGATTAATGCCCCAAATCATAAACAGAGTACCTACGCCCCAATTTATTACATAACCTAAGAAATATGAAAAGCTTGAATAATCTACAGGAAAACCAAGTAAATTACCTATATCTGCGAGGTTCATCTAAACACGTCCTTTCTCTTGAATAAGCTACGAATAAAGAAGGCAACAGAAATCAAAAGCACACAAAGCAAAAGACCCTCGGTAACAGAATAATTATCTAATTTTTTATCCATGATACCATTCTGGCTAACCCAGGTAGCATAAGCAGTATCTACATCTTCTTCCTTGATATTACCGTTCCTGTCATAAACCGCAATCTCACCTTCAGGAGATACAAGAACAATATCTACTCCATCACCGTCACCCATTTCAGAAAGTATCTGATTATAACCATCGGAACCGACCGGGAAAAACGGCGCATCAGGCGAAGCATCAGGAACACCATTATCATCACTATCCACTACCCTGCCCCAGTCAGTTGAACCGTCATTATCGAAGTCAACCGGAATAGGAACATACACATCATCACCGATATACACACCTTTAGAGTTTCCGGTAAAAACTTCATCATCTATCATGCTGCCGATATCGTCAGCAGTGAACGGCTCCAGCTTAGGCAGTCCAAGACCGATTTCATCACCCTTATTGACTATACAATAATCATCAGAGAGATCAGGAACAGAAACATCAAATTGCGCTAAGACAACTTCACGATCTGTTTCACCGTCGCCGTCGTCGTCAAAGTACTGAACAATCTGAGTAAAGCTATTACCGATACTGTCAATTTGCTTACGTATGTAATATTTTGCATATTCAACAATCAACTTTTCTAAAAGCTGAGATAACAAAGATGCAATAACTTCCATGAAAACACCTCACTGTAAAGCACGAAAAATAGCATATAAAATCAGGTAAAGAATTGCAGAGCCTAAAGCCCATTCCCAAAGGGTGAAATCAAGACCAAAGCCGGAAATCTCAGT
>HF989462.1:2229-3172 GCA_000432175.1 Eubacterium sp. CAG:786 | reverse complement strand
ACCGGACGTTTGGCGGTACATATGACAAAAACAAGAAATCGGCTGATTTCAGTCGGAACAGGACTGCTGCTGTTTATCGCAGCGGTATTGTTTATCATTCCGCAGAAAACGGCAGGCGCGGAAACATGGATCGAATCGGCGGCGGAATTTGCAGCCGGCGACGGCACCCAGGGCGCGCCCTATCAGATATCGAGCGCCGGGGAGCTTGCAAATCTCGCGAAGATGGTGAGCGGTGGAGAAACCTATGAGAGTACATACTTTGAGCTTACCGCAGACATCGACCTCGGCGGCAAAGAGTGGACGCCGATAGGGACGAAAGACAGCCAGTTCGCCGGAAAGTTTTCCGGCAACGGGAAAACTATAAGGAATCTTACGGTCGGCGGCGGTGACAACAGCGGTCTGTTTGCATACAGCAGCGGCGAGATCAAGGACGTTTATCTTGAGAAGATAGATATCACAACAACTATGAACGCAGGCGGAGTATGCGCGTTCAACAGCGGAACCATTGAGGGCTGCGGCGTGTTGAGCGGAACTATCATATGCTCCAACCCCAACGGCGGTCAGCTCGGCGGTATCTGCAAGGAAAACAGCGGTACTATCAGCCGGTGCTTTAGTAACGCGTCAGTAAAAGGCGCAACCAGCGCAGGTATTGTTTACATCAATAGAGGGAATGGCGTCGTACAGGATTGCTATAATACCGGCCGCTCGAGGGTTCCTCCTCTGCAAGCGGAATAAACACCAACAATTATGGCAAAATTAAAACCTGCCTGAATCTCGGAGCGGTGATCGCTGAAGACAAGATCTCTGAAGAGGGCAGCGTAATAAGGGGTTACGGCATTTGCGTCATGAATGTACCTGGCGCTTCGCTGGAAAACTGCTATAGCGACAGCGATGTGTGCCCCAAAGAGCTTTTCGGCGGTTTTAGAAATAATACTACAGTTTA
>HF989462.1:0-2174 GCA_000432175.1 Eubacterium sp. CAG:786 | reverse complement strand
TTCGCTCCCTGATGGCTTCGATGGCAGCGTCTGGAACGTGGGCAGCATTGGAGGTATAGCCGATAAAGACGCAGCCGACAGATTCGCGGCAAAATCCTATACATATCCGAGCCTTAACGGCGTTGGTTCTGCTGCTGCAAGAGAAGTCGAAGTCTATAATTTCAGCACTGACTCCACCCCGGACTGGCAGGAGTTTAAGTATATTGAAACGGTTGAAGATTTCAGGAAAATTGACGATGATCTTTCCGGAAACTACGTTCTCGCCCAAGATATCGATTTTGGCGGCAATAGTTATCGTCCCATAGCCTATAAGAGCGGCACTTCCTTTACGGGAAAGTTCAGCGGCAACGGTCATACCATCAGTAATATCAGTGTGAATTATGATGATGATTTGGTCGGCCTGTTCGGAACAAGAGCGGCACTTCCTTTACGGGAAAGTTCAGCGGCAACGGGCATACCATCAGTAATATCAGTGTGAAATATGATGATGATTTAGTCGGCCTGTTCGGAACGAACAAGGGTCTGATAATGAACCTCGCTGTAAGCGGCGAAGTTACCGGCGAGGAGTATATCGGCGGTATCTGCGCAAAGAATGAAGGCACGATTTACAGCTGCTCCTTTGACGGTGAAGTAAAGCAATCGGCGACCACGCAGTCTAAGGGCAAGGTTGGCGGTATATGCGGCGCAAACTATGCCACAATATCCAACTGCTTTAACTCGGCTGATGTAAGCGGTAAGGATTATATAGGCGGCATTTGCGGAGAAATGTTTGGTGACGACCCTGTAGTCGTGTACTGCGTAAGCGTTGGCAAGGTCAGCGGTTTCACAAGCTCTGCAATTGTCGGCGGTATCTGCGGAATTGGCAACGGCGTTTCCTATGGCGGCAGATCAGAATTGAGCCATTGCCGGTTTGACATGGATGTCAGCGGGTCGATAAGCCTTATCAATGGCTCGGATAAAATAACCAACAGAGGCGATAATTTCTCCTACAAAACCGAGATCCTTTGCAGAGATAAAATCGGCGAAATCGGCAGCTTCGACCCCGATATCTGGAATGCAGGAAAGGGAGTTGCTGTTACTCCCGACGCAAAAGACGGCAAATTCGGCACAAAAACCTGCTATTATATGAGCCTTAAGTGCTTCGGCGAACCTAAGCCCATTACCGGAGATGTCTATAACTTCGCCTACGCAGGCGGCAGGGACGACTGGCAGTCCTACATCCTTATCAGTTCAGAAGATGTTTTTCGTACCTATTGGCAGTGGGACGTGAAGTGGTCTGAAAATTTCGTTCTCGGCGACGATATAACCCTTGCTTGTTCACTGGCGCCTAGTGATTTAATTCCGACGAGCCTGAGTACGGGTACGTTCAGCGGCATGTTCAGCGGCAACGGTCATACTGTAACCATGACAGACGACAGCACCTGTGGACTGTTTGGCACAAACAAGGGTACTATCATTAACCTCGCGGTCAAGGGCAATATTGACAGTTCTGCCGGAAGCAGCATGAGTAATTATTCCGGCGGTATCTGCGCAGTAAACGACGGTACGATTTACGGCTGCTCCTTTGATGGAAAAATTTATGGCGGTGCAAACAATACCGGCGCTGTCTGCGGTCTTAATAACAAAACGATCAGCAACTGCTTTGCCCTGGCAAATGTTAAAGCCACGAATGGGCAAGTCGGCGGTATCGCTGCGCTTGGCAAAGAGGATTCTGAGCTGCAAGACTGCTATTTTGTCGGTACTGTAACCACTAATGCCAACGGATTGGGAGTGATAAGCGTCACTTCCTCTAAGAATTGCTATTACAATAAAGAGGTTTGCCAATTTGCCGAAGAAGAAAGCGGCACGGCTCTTACAACCCTTCAGATGACGTCTTACGGCGCGCTTGCAAAGATGAACTTTACCGACGACATCTGGGAGAAGCGGCTGAACGATACGGAAAACGGCATTGCGTACTACCCCTCGTTCAAGGGCAGTACATATGTACCGTCCGTTAAGTACGACAAAAAGCTTGAGCTTAACCGCGTCGGCGATAAAGAGCCTGTTTATGGCGACGACATCGAGTTCACAACAAATGCGCTGATAACCTTTGAAAACGACTTTTACGGCGACGATATTACCATTGAAGACCCTAACGGCTCATTTAAGGTATTGGTCGGCGATGAAACTGAACC
>HF989461.1 GCA_000432175.1 Eubacterium sp. CAG:786 | reverse complement strand
CGTCCCCGGCAGTCACGCAGTCACCGGGCTGCACCGTGAATTTCTCAATTACCAGCGGCAGCGCGGAAGTCACGTCGCTCTGCCCGATGTAGGAAAGGCTCCCGCTGCTGCGCACGCT
This sequence comes from Eubacterium sp. CAG:786, assembly GCA_000432175.1. Taxonomy (GTDB): domain Bacteria; phylum Bacillota; class Clostridia; order Oscillospirales; family Ruminococcaceae; genus CAG-115. Next base: position 5,700 of record HF989461.1, on the reverse strand, counting down.
CTCGCTGTAGCTGACCACCTTCGGCGTTACTGTGCTGCATACCGGCACGCCTGCTTCCACCGCGGCAGGCAGCGCGGAAATTCCCCCTGCGAGCAGCGCGCATACCGCAGCGAGGACGATGTATCTCTTCATGTTCGTTCATTCCTTTCGGCGTAGTGGGATGCTGTCGGCGTCCCTGAGCTATATTGTGGGGGATTTTCGCGGAAATATTCCCGCAGCGTGGAATGAAAATCCTGTGAAAGTTCATATTTACAGGATATGGCGCTTGACATAGCGGCTTTGCCTGGTGTATAATAAAAATGTAACAAAAGACGATCTGTTTTGTCTTATTAATAGAAGCAATTCACTGAAATTCAAAGGGGAATGAATAACAATGGTGAAAGGAACACGAATAATCGCAGCGGCACTTGCAGCGGTGATGACTGCGGCAGCGCCCGCGATAAGCAGCGCCTCCGCGCAGACGAAGGATTACGACCAGGAGATAGCGCAGCTGGAGCAGAAAGCGGAGCAGATAAAGAAGGACAACGAAAAGCGAGAGCAGCAGATAGGCAGCCTCAGCAGCAGCGTTGACGAGAACAACGCGCAGATGGGGCTTCTCCGCGAGCAGATAGAGGGAATAAACGACGAGATAACCACCTACGGTCAGCTGATAACCACGCAGCAGCAGAAGATAGGCGAAAAGGAAAATGAGATATACCTCATCGAGCAGAGCATAGAGGACAAGCAGGCTGAGATAGAGCAGAAGCAGTCGGACATCGCGGACCTTGAAGCGCAGAACAGTGAGAACCTGAAAAAGTTCGCGAAGCTGATACGCGCGCTGTACATGAACAACACCTCCGACACGCTGCCGATACTCGAGGGTTCCGACGACTGGTACAACTTCTTCACATACGTTGACGTGGTGCAGAACATCAGCGAGCAGAACATGGATTTCATGAACAGCCTGCTGGACGATATCCACGAGCAGCAGCAGCTCATCAAGGGGCTGGAGGACGACATAAAGCAGCTCAACGCCGAAAAGGCGGACCTGCTGGACAAAAAGACGGCGCTGGAGGGGGAGCTTTCCGACCTGGAGGATAAGAAAGCGGAGGTGCAGCAGATAGCGGATTCCCGCACGAGCGACCTCTACGACCTCAGCAGCGACAACGAGGACCTCAAGAGCCAGATGAGCCAGATACGCAGCGAGATTAACGCCTCCAACGAGGACGTCGAGGCGATCAACGCGGCTATCAAGGAGCTTATCCGCGCAAAGCAGGCTGAGAACAGCGGAGGCACGGTGTACAGTTCCGACGGGTTCAGGTGGCCGCTGGACAGCAACCTGCAGTACATAACCACCTACTTCGGCTATGACGCATGGCGCGGTGGAAATCACTACGGCATTGACGTCGGCAACGCCGGCATCGGCGGAAAGAACATCTACGCGGCGCAGGGCGGCACGGTCATCACGGCTTACGGCGACGGAGGCTGGCACGGCGGCTTCGGCAACTACATCATCATCGACCACGGCGGGGAGCTTTCCACGGTTTACGCGCACTGCAGCGCAGTCACGGTGAGCGTGGGGCAGACAGTCAACAAGGGCGACGTCATCGGCTACGTCGGTTCCACCGGCTGGTCCACCGGCAACCACCTCCACTTTGAGACCCGCGTAAACGGCACGGCAGTGGACCCGTTCAGCTATTCATATGAATTCGTCTGACCGACAGGAGCTGTGGTTCAATTCTTAATTCGGAATGCGGAATTCGGAATTATTGTGTCCCGCTTCGCGGGACATTATCTAAAATAGATTTACTATAAAACAACACAGGGCGAGAGATGATCTTTCGCCCTGCGTTGTATCTATAAAAGTTATTTAAATTCGTCCGCGTAAGCGGACACCGAAATTCCGAATTACGAATTACGAATTCCGAATTAATTCTGCTTCCCGTGTTTCTTCCCCTTGAAGAACGCCACCATCTTCTGCCCGGGGTTGAGGGAAGCGTAATGGCGCTCCATGACGGTGTGCATGCCGTTGGTGTTGAGGTGGTAACGCTCCATTCTCGGGATGAGCTTTTCAGCCTGCTTGTAGATCTCGGCGCTGCCCTTTTTGTCGACCGCAGGGTCGTTGACGCTGTTCTCGGTGAACACCTTGTTCACGTTCTGCAGCACGTCCTTTAAGTCCGCGATGAGCGCCAGCGCCTCGGGGCGCATCTTCTCGCTGAGCGTGGAATTCGCGTAATTCTCCAGCGCCATCACAGAAGCCGGCTGGAACAGATCCATCGTGCTCTCCATGCGGTAGAATTCCTCGCGGGTCCGGCGCGCGTTCGCGGCTTCCTCGCGGGTGTCGAACACGATATTGAGGTAGGTGCGCAGGTTCAGGTCGTAGGCGCGCCACATGTTGTCGAGATTTGCGAGGGCGTTCGCGCCGTATTCGCTGGTCATCTCGGCGACCCTTGCACGCGCCGTGAGTATCGCCTGCTCGTCCTGCGGGTCGAGGGTCGACATCATCTGCGCTATCTCGTTGTATTCCGCACCGGCTGTGGAAGCTTCCTCACGGGTGGGATAGAGCCTGCCGTTGAATGTGCGCAGCGCAGTGTCAAGGTCGGTGAGCATTTTGTCGAGCCTTGCAGTGTTCTCTTCCTTGAGGAACGTCGTGAACTTCTCCATCTCTGCCTTTGCGTTGAACATGCTCTGCTCGTCGTCGGCGCGTACCGTGCTCCAGATACGTTCTGCCTCGTCGTTCTCGGAGCGGAGCGCCGCGGCTTCCTCGCGGGTGTCGTATACCACCCCGCGGAACGTGCGTATGCGCATGTCGTAGCTTGCCAGCAGGCTGTTGATGTAGTTGAGGTATCTGTCGCGCACAGGCGGGTGCATGAGTTCCAGCCGCGCCTTTATCTCAAGGAGCGCCGGCTCGTCCTCGGGGTCTGCCTTTGGCATGAGCGTGGTTATTTCTTCGAGTTCCCTGCGGGATACGGCTGCTTCCTCGCGGGTGGGCAGCAGTATGCCGTCCACCGTGCGGAACTGCGTGTCGTAGGCTTTCAGCACCGCTGCGAGTTCCGCTTTCAGCTCGTCGGAGGACGGGTATTTGTCCGCGCACAGGCGGTCGTAGGCTGCCTTTACGGCTTCCTCGCTGCTGCGGTCGATGGAGTTCACGTACTCCAGGTTGGACTGGTACTCCGCTTCTGCCGCGTTGCGTATCTCTATGGTGTCGTATATCATGCCGTGGTAGGTGCGGGCAGCGCGGTCGCACTCGTCGAGCCACTCGTTGAGCACGCTTATGTAGTAGTCCCGCAGCCTGGTGCGGAATGCGTTCATGCGCTGTATGGCAGCCATCACGCTCTCCATGTTGTCCCTTGCGGTGGAGCGCATTATCATCTCCATTTCGGCTTCCTCGGCGCGCGCCTCATTGAGCTCCTGCATGCTGCCGAAAACTATGCCGCGGTAGGTGCGGGCGTTCACCTCGGCAGTGCGGAACTGCGACTGCACCCTTTCCACGAACTGCTTTGTCGCAGGGTGACGGTCCAGCGCAGGGTGCTGCGCGGCTTCCTGGCAGACGGCGTTGAGGTAGTTGGGGTCTGCGACGCGCACCAGCACCTGGTCGATGCCGGAACATACCCCCGGCAGGTAGTGGTCGAGCATCACCGGCGCGTAACCTCTCTCGCAGATATAGGCGAGGGTGCGCACGGCGCCTATGCAGTCCATGTAATTTATGCCGTTGCATATCCCGAGGAGTTCCTGGTCCAAGCGCTGCATGACCAGCATTTCTTCTGCCGGGGACATCTGACGGGGCGCGGGGGCACTCTGGGAAACGGGCTGGCTGTTTACCGGCTGGCTCTGTTCCGGGGCGTTATTCATTTCGTCCATGTTTTTCCTCCTTGAACGACGATATTCGGGTCACTGGTTTTATTATAGAACAGTTTCGGAGAAAAGTCAATAATCCAATTCGGAGTTTTGCGCACTTGTGTGCATAATGTAAATGGATAGAGTAACGGGGTGCGCAAAACTAAATTCGGAATTCGGAATTCGTAATTCGGAATTGTGGTGTCCCGCTACGCGGGACGTTATCTCAATAGAATTACAATAAAATACACGGGGCGAAAGAACCACTTTCGCCCCGTGTTGTATCTATCAAAGTTTTTTTAATTCGTCTGCGAAGCGGACACAATAATTCCGAATTACGAATTGACCAAATCCCCGATTACCCTTTGAATTCTCTGAGTACTGCAACCGTCTGGTCATACCTTTCCTCCACCTGCCTGAGCATGTCGTCGGAGCCGTCCATAACGCCGTCGCGGAGCATTTCGGTGAGCGCGGAGCTTACCTCGTAGAGCCTGTCGAAACCGAGGTTGAGGCAGACGCCCTTGAGCGTGTGAGCCGCGCGGAACGCGTCCTGCACCCTGCCTTCTGCGTGCGCGGAGGTGAGTTCCCCGAAGCTGGGGTCGTCGAGGAAGCGCACCGCGAACTTTGAGATGAGCGCCTCGCTGCAAAGTCTGTCAAGAACGGCGTCGAAATCGGAGCCCATCTTGTCGTAGCATTCTCTTATAGTCATCATTTGTCTCCTTTAATATCTGGTAACCTCTAAGAACCGGTCTGAAGAAGCAGTCGGCGTGCTATACACATTTTCACTCAAACAAGGTTTTTAGAGGTGAAATCACGGTATCTCCGGGAAGGTGCCGTCAGTTCCGCGCTGCTTTGCGAAAAGCTTTATCGTGTTGTTGACGCGCTGCTTTACAGCGCCCGCGTTGTAGGGCTTGCCGATGAAATCCGAAACGCCCAGGCTGAACGCCTTTCGCACCGTTTCTGCGTCGTCGTCGCTGGATATCATTATCACCGGAATGTCGTCCGTGATGTTGCCGGCGTTCATCGCCCTGAGCACGTCGAAGCCGTTCATCACCGGCATGATTATATCCAGCAGGACTATCGAAAGCCGCGTGCCCAGCCGCTCTATCTCCTCCAGCGCCTGTCTGCCGTTTTCAGCGGTATGCACCGTGTAGGCGCTCTCCAGTATCCGCGAAAGCAGCAGCCGGTTCATCTCGTTGTCCTCAACGATGAGGATATCAGGCTTGTCCTCGCGCTCCCGCTCCTGCGCCGTCTGCCCGGCTGCTGCGGAGTTCCTGCTCTCCCTGTCCGTGCCGACGACGGGACCTGTGGGATTCCTGCCAGCCGTTTCTATAACGCAGGGGGAACCGTCCACGCAAACGTATTCCGCCATTATCTGAAAGACCCCGTCGCCGACGAATTCCAGCCGCGAGACCTGCTTCCCCGTGCGGAAAGCCTCCTGCACTGCCGCGCTGGCTTCGTCCTTTTCACCCTCGTGAACCAGTCTTACCGAGGTGAACAGCCGTCTGAGCGTGTTCATCTTCTGTTCTGCCTGCTGCCTTGTAAGCGTGATGTTATCGCCCACGGCGCCCTCCGATCCCGTCAATGCCCGATACGGTCATGTCCTACCAGACATTGTAGCACGAATAAAATAATGTGTCAACAAAAATGCTCAAATTTTAACGATTTTTATACATTGCCGATATGCACGGAGTTCGCTGAAAGCGAACGCATGCGCATGGCATTTTGATATAAACGCTCTGCGTTTATTATATCATATATACATGGGAATTTCAATAACAAAATGCAGATTGTGGATATTTTGCGTAACCTTTTTCCGTTCCCACTGTCTTATTTATAGGAGAAAATCATAGTTGGTCACCTCTAAAAACCTTGTTTGAGTGA
>HF989460.1:20750-31955 GCA_000432175.1 Eubacterium sp. CAG:786 | reverse complement strand
TGCTTTCTGAACTGCTAACCAAATCTGTACCGCTGACCGACGAAGACAGATCAGACGATTCACTGACAGAAGAATTCCCATTGGTGCATGATGTCAGCAGCAGAATGGAAACTATGATGGAAATATACCGCTTTTTCATAATAATTACCTGCTTTCTGCTTAATCAGATAAAACCCAGCACATACGCCGGTTATGCGCTGCGTATGTGCCGAGTTTAACGCCAGATTACGGGTGGTTTATACTGTGAATTTCGCCACCGATTGTAGTACTATTCTTGCTTACTACAGTACCACATTTGGTGCATCTTTCAACAATAAACCCAATTTTCTGTGTTACAGTGCATATTCGACCATCAGTGAGTGTATGCGTACCAAGAAATGAATACTGATACGGACCTTCGATAGAACCTACCTGGGTCGTATGTCCGCATGTGCTGCATACACTGATGTCATTTGCTGCCAACGATGTAGCTGCCATTGTAGTTGTCATAACAACAGCCATAGCCGCCGCAGAAATTGCCCTTGCCAACTTTGTCATCCTGACGTCCTCCTCTGATTAAAGTTTTACCTCTCCGCTGTAAACCGTGATGGTTTCAGTTTCGCCGTTGGTCGCTGTCAGCGTGAAAACAGTCTTGAGCCGATATGTACCGCTTTCAAGATTGTATTTCTTGTTAGACATAGTTATGGTGCTGGAGTTCACAACCTTTGTCCAGTTTGCGTTATCGACCTCATTCCATATCCACAGTCCCCAGAACTTTTCAAGGGTCTGTTCAGCCGTAATGGATTTTACAGACGGACCGCTGACCTTGCTCGAGCAGTAAGCTGTTGTGCCGCTTATCGACAATTGAGATACAGGATTACTTGCAATTGCATAACAGGGTGCAACTATACTCGTGTTAGCTGAGCTCAACTCTTTTGCAGACGCAACCGCAGTCATACTGGTACCTATAATTGTTGCTGCAAGAACTGCAGATATGATTTTTGAGTGTTTCATTTTTATTCCTCCTTCCTTTTATACTTCAGAGAGTTCACCCTCTCTATATATGTAAATCAGAATAAAAATTTTTTGTGAGCAAAAAAATCAAGAATTATAAAATTCAGTACTTTCTGCCAAATTTATAAGTTCTTTTTTAGGCAACATTCCATCAATCGTTAAAATATAATCGCCATTATCCCAAACTACTTCGCTCCAATATCTTTCATCGCAAGTCCAACTGATGAACAAGCCTTCATGCCCGTTTATCTCAACCTCTTCAAAGGAATATCCCTCTGTGTTGAAATGATGGTCAAAGCCTTTCTTCACGGTTTGCGTGAGTATTATAGTATTATTGGCGTAGTCGCCGTGTTGATATGTTGTCCATATGCTGATAGGGTCTGCCATTCTATCAGCTTCAAAATACCCATCCGGCAATGCAGAGATATAATACTCCCGCCCGATAGTATCCGGCGCCCCGGAAACATCAAATGCAAACAGCTGCGTGTTGTCCCTGTGCTCTTTCATGATAAATGTGCTGATATAATACGCCGCGCCCGACACCGTGAGCAGCGCGAGAAAAATTGCCGCGATGAGAATACACAGCGTCCTGCGGTCAGGTTTCAGTTTCCTGACGGGTTCAGGGCAGGAAAACGGCATATCAAGGATACGCCGCATGTTTTTCCTGTGCCGAAAAGAAAAATGATGAACCGGAACCTTATCCGGAACGGCATATTCTTCCATGCACACCTGTTCAAGTATCTGTGAAAATTCAGTATTGCTCATCGTTCTCCCCTTCTGACAAAATAGATTATCCTGCCGTATGCGTCGGCTATTCTCCTGCGTACGGCTGATTCGGTTATGCCGAGCACGTCGGCGATCTCGCGATTATTCAGGCCGTATACGCCTTTCAGGATAACTGCCTGCTTTTTGGCTTCTGACAGGGTTTGGATAAATTCCACCAGTTCGCTTCGGGCAACATTTCCTATCGATATATCCTCAATGGACAAATTGCTGTCAGGGATACCCTCCGGCAGTTCCTCAAAAGTATATCTCCCCTGCTTCTCAAGCATTTGCAGAACAACGTTCCTAATTATAATAATCGAATAAGGCAGTCTTTTGTGAGGTTCGATAGAAAAAAATTTTTCAGGATATTTGACAATGCGCAGGAAAGCCTCCTGCACTGCGTCCTCTGACTCTTCGGAATTATGCAATTTAGCGTAAGCCAGCGAAAAGAATTTGTTTTTGTTTTCTTCATAAAACTCAGAAAGGATATTCCGTTGCTCATCGGTTTGAAGAACGGCTAAAGCGGCATTAATCATAATTTGACCTCGGCTATATATTAATGATTACAGTATATCACATTTATGACAAAAGCGCAAGGAGTGTCATTATGCAGGGAGTTCTGCCACAATTAAACAGGGTTGCCTGAAAGCAACCCCTGCATTACATTTCAGAATATAAACAGCTTCTAAACCTGACTGCTGGCGCTTATGCCGAACCAAAGTGAGTTTTGATGTTGTATAATAAAATTTGACGCATATCCGTCTATATTGATTTTACCTCTTGATTTTTTTTGCAATTTATGTTATACTTTATACAAATTAATTGCTTTCTGTAATTTTCAAGCATTAAATATATAGCTGCAAGACTTGTAGTGCGTGTTCACAATAAGCATTGTTTATTATAGAATGCGGAAAATAAAAGGCAGACTTATTTCCCGCATGGCTTACCTCATACCGATCTGAATGGCATAACAGCACTGAAGCGTATTGATTCAGCAGACGCTCAGGAAACGTGCGCTATTGCTTTGGAAGATAAGTCCATTATGACTTCCGTCGAAGGTGGATTTATCTGCCCGGCATTTGCTCACATGAGAATTTCAGAGGTGACTAAGCATGAAAAAGAACTACAAATGCAGGGTGACAATAATTATGGCGATTCTATCACTACTTTTCGGGTGCAGCGGAAATAAAAAATACAATGCCGACGACATCATCGGTGCCAGCACTTCGTATTACGGCACGGAGTGCGATCCGGTATATGCATTCTCCCTGCAAAAGCAGGACGAAAACTGGCTTTTTTCCGCGAGCTGCTATGTACAGAGTAAGGAAAGCCGGTATACATCTTTCGATTCATTCCCTATTCCGGCTGAAGACGCTGAGGGATTCCTTGAGATCATCAGAGAGGAAGACGAGATCAGCCGGCTGAGCAGATACCGCACGCTGAATATTCTCCATGCAGCCGACGCACCGACGCACAGCTCCGGAATGACTTTTCCCGACGGAAACAGCATAGAAAAGGAAACCGCTTTCTGCGACAAGGCGCTCAGATATCTCTATTCCCTTGCAGAAAAGCACTATGAGACGGCAGAAAACGTTAAAATAACGTCTGTCTTTGCGAGCTGCAGCAGCATGGATAATTCCTCTTCCTACTCATATACGCTTGAAAAGGATGAAAACACCTGGTATTTTTCGTTCGACGCGGTTATCGACAACAGCGGCGCACATACGCAAGTCGAAAGACAAAAGATAAATGAAAACGACGCGGAGGAAATACTCCGAATCATAAAAGAGACGCAGCTCGTAACAATGGTCAGACAGTATGAGAAGCCGGACGACGACGGCTTGATCGCTCTGGATGAAACCACATACGGACTCTCGTTCGACTTTACGGACGGCACATCAAAATCCGCACCGATAGAAGCAGGAGAAGAACTCATCAGCGCTTTCCATGCACTTGCAGCAGTAAATATTCATCAGAGCTGATCGAACCTAGGGATACGCTGATTAAAGCGCAGCGTATCAAATTCAGCCGCGTGAGTATGCTCGTTTGAGCGAGGCGAATTTGATTTAATCAGCGTTTTCCTAATTATGCAGAAAAGCCCCATGGAATTCTCCGAATCAAGCACAGCATAACACAAACAGGCGCGTGAACGCTCGTTTGAACAGGTCGGCTGTATTTCAGCCAGCAGCTGCCTGAACGTTTCTCCGCGTATCCCATAACTTTCGCACTTTTCCGACAAAACGAATACTCTCTGAAAACCGCCCCGAAACGGGGAGAAAGGAAAGCTTTCGCTCGTCGAAAGCTATGGTAAGGATCATGGACAAAATCACTTCTCTCATCTCAGCAATATCCATCTTTATTTCCTGCATAGCCGGATGCAGAACCGAAAACACTGAATTTAACGACCTGGAAGATCTCGCAATATCTGCCGCCCTGGCCTACCGCACGCTGGCATGGAACGGCAGCATTGATACGGACACGCCGGAGTTCGCATGGAATACAGCGGGCTGGTATGCGGCATACAAGGCGAATCTCGAATTTTCAGACGACGCCGTGCTGTCCGGGGATCAGCTGAAGGAAATTCAGAGCGTCATACTGAGCGGAAAGACTGCCGCAGCTCCTCCGGATACAGTCAGCACGAAATGCGTGGTCAACGACGGCAAAATCTGCTGGGAATTCCCCGAAATCAACGAATATTTTCACTCGTATCTCGGAGTCTCCTCTGAGGTGGACTGCAAGAAAAACGGAGACAGCACGTTTGTAGTCACGATACGCGAGCACCTGCGCTTCAACGCAGTCGAGGAGACCGTATTCAACATCGGATTCAATAAGGAGAACGACGGCTATTCACTCTCTGAGTTCAGCCGCAACGAATTCTACGACCTTGATTTTACGCCGGAACTTCTCCACGACGCAAATCTCCTTTCAAACCTGCTCCCGATATACGGGAATATTACCATTACCGAGGATTATTCAAACGGATTCGGGGCGATCTCCCATTCAGTCAAGACTGACAACGGATATGCTTTCTGGGTCGATGGAGGGTCAGTTGGACACTATGACGAGTACAGCTTCTACACCGACGATAACGGCAAGGTCAGCGTAATGCCTGCCGACACTTCGCCCGAATGGCTCGATGATTATGTCGTCAACATGATGCTTCCGGGCGATGGCGTGGAATTTATCCGCCTCACCTGCACTCAGGAAGAAGAAATATTCTTCATAGATTATGGTTCTTCAAGCACCGTATATACTGTTGACCGCGGAACCCTCGCACTGAAGGAAGTCGAGGCGTTCGATGAAAACGACGTGTCGTACTACACGGCAAAGTTTGACTATGGCAAGAAAGTTACCGAGCCGGATACGATCACAGCGTGGAAAAAGCCGCTGCGCACCGTGACGCTCAACCTGCTCTACTCCGATGGCAGAACGGTAAGACAATCTTTCAGGGTCCCCCCGGACTGGGAGTTTGATGCGGCTGAGTACTGCCGGTGGGGCACGGTGTACATGGATAAAGGCTGCACTAAACCGTATAAATATCCTGGGAACGGGATAAACTACACACTTTACGTCTGCGAAGGCGCAGGCTGAAGTCATAATTCATTCTGAAAGGAGTTTAACAATGGGAATCTTCGACAAACTTAAAAGCACGGCCAATCAGGCGATCAACACAGCCGCAAACTCGGCAGCGTCTGCAATAGGCTCAAAACGTGAGACTTTCACGTTCACCGCACTTCCCGAAAGCCTGGCGGAGATGCAGGCGCTTCCGGAGGCTTGCATGGATTCGCCGTTCAAGACGGCCGCCCTGACTGTCCTCGCACTTTGCGCTTATGCGGCTGACAAGAATATCGGCACTGAGATGCTGAATTTCCTGCGTGGACCGCGCCCCCTGAACGGACAGGAGATATCTTTCCTGAATGACCGGTTCCGTGATGGAAAGACATATCTGCCATTCACTTACTTCGCTGGCTCGACGCCTGAGAACAACTATACTCCTGCACAGCCATACACGATCGTTATAGAATCGAATCACGTATCAGGTCAGGAGCCTGGCTACATGAAGCTCTTTATTCCCTGCGGAGGGGCGGATTCACCACGGCCGATAAAGCTGCGTCAGCGTGGTTCTGATGGCAAATGGTTCCTGTGGGAACAGTATCTGCTGACCGGCGTCCGCACGCCGAAATCTGAGGACCCATGGGCATAACTCGTTTAATGGATAAATGAGCTATATACTAATTGACAAAGGAGGCGTCACAATGAACATTATCGGGAAATGGAAAGTCAGGGAATTGCTGTTCCCAGCTGACGGCGGTACGGTGTCCTACACGCCGGACAATCTGCCTGAGGGAGATTGCGCTGACGAGATCATCATGATGCTCACGAACAGGATCGAATTTACCGAAGACGGCCTGATGAACACGCTTATGCGCGTTCCTGAGGATAAGCTCGAATTGGCAAAGTCGCAGGGCGCCGTGATCGACGAGGACGGATTCGCGCCGATAGAACAAACCACGTGGAAAGAGGAGAACGGAAAGTTCTTCTATGACACCAAGGTCGAGGGCGAAGTTCTGGGAGAGACTGTTGACCCGTTCGCCGAAATACCGGTGGATGAGAACGGATGTCTGACCATCGCATATGGCACGATGATCCTTGAGCGTGTGTAAGACGGATCTGGTTCAGACAGACCGTTATCAGAGGTGTGCTCACAGCGCCCGGACTGGCTGCTTTCAGCACATACGGAAAACACATCTTTGATGGCACAGTAAGATTCACAAAGCAGGCATAATACAAAAGAGAGCGGACATTGTAAGTCAGCTCTCTTTTCTGTGTGCACGGAATATAAGACGGCGCTTGGCAAGCGTTATTTATCGAGGCTGAATATTTCATGCTTGAATAATATCGCCGCCGTTTTGCGCGCCTGCATTTTCGCGTCAATTATCCTGATTTGCTTTGCTGATAGTATCAAGAAGAGTGTTGAGGTTTTCCTCGCTGTCTATGCCGCCGAGAAGAGGCTCGCCGACTATGTTCCCGTTTTTATCGATCACATATGTGGTCGGGAACGCCATTATTCCGAGTGAGAACTTGCCTGCGTCGCTTGTGGAATCAAAATAGATATTGCGGTATGAAGCACCCTTTGTTTCAAGTATCTGCTTAGCAGTTTCGATGTTCTGTTCGTTTCCGTCCAGGGTTTCAACGTTTATTCCGATAACCTCGCCGCCCTGTTCGCTTATTTTCTTGTTCAGCTTGTCAAGCTCGCCAAGTTCCGCAACGCAGGGCTTACAGCCGTTGAACCAGAAGTTCACGACCGTAAATTCATTTTCAGAAAACAGGCTGCTGTCGACCTTGTTTCCGTCAAGATCGTATCCGTCAAACTGCGGGAAAGTGTTCGCCGAAGCTGTATCCGGCGCTGAATCGCCCTGCGGAAGCTGCGCTATCTGGTTTTCAATATCGCGTATTTTTTCCGCTCCCGCGCGCAGAGTTTCGTATTCCTCGTCAGTGAACTGATCCTTTGCCTTTTCAATAGTGTCAAGCAGGAACTCGCCATAGTTCTTGCTCAGGTCGCCGTCCGTGACGTTTTTGTCCATCGCGCCAAACACCTTTTCCCACAGCTCCTGGTTTTCAGAAAGGATCTTGTTTTCTTCGTCAAGCAGATCCTGTTCCGTTACAGAGCCGCTGTCCGCAGTCTGAGTATTCTGCGCCGGCTGCGAGGACTGGCCCTCCTGCCCCGGCTGTGAATTCTGGCTGCCGCAGGCAGTGAGCGAAAGCGCCATGATAAGGCAGGCTGTGATTGCTGTTATCTTTTTTCTGTTCATTTTGTTATCTCCTTTGTTTCATCTGAATTGCAGGCTTTATCGCCGGATTTATTTCCAAACCCGTATTTGTAGCATATTGCTCCGGTCGGGCAGGATTTCATGCACATTCCGCAGCGGATACACTCGGAATGGTTGGGGCTTTTGGTGATGTCAACGTCCATCTTGCAGGCTTTTGCGCAGGCGCCGCAGGAAACACACTTGCTCTTGTCAACTTTCATCTGGAAAAGCGACACATGGTTCATCAGCGCATAAACCGCTCCCAGAGGGCAGATCCATTTGCAGAACGGCCGGTAAATAAACATACTTGCCGTGACTACCGCCAGCAGAACCCCGGTTTTCCAGGAAAACAGCACTCCGAGAGCGTTGCGTATGCCCTCGTTTGCTATCGCCAGCGGGATAGCGCCCTCCACAACTCCCTGCGGGCAAATATACTTGCAGAAGAACGGGTCGCCCATTCCAAGCTCGTTTACAACGATCAGCGGAAGCATTATAACAAAAACCGCCAGTATTACGTATTTCAAATACCTCAGCGGCTTCAGCTTTCTGGTGGACAGCTTCGGCACCGGGATCTTGTGCAGAAGCTCCTGAAGCCAGCCGAATGGGCACAGAAAGCCGCAGATAAATCGTCCCAGAAGTACTCCCATAAGAATGAGAATACCTGTGATGTAGTAAGAAAACTTGAATTTCGACGAGCCTATGACCGCCTGAAATGCGCCGATGGGACAGGCTCCGGCAGCTCCGGGGCAGGAATAGCAGTTAAGTCCCGGGACGCAGGCGTATTTTCCTTTTCCCTGATATAACGTTCCCTTAAAGAAATTCGGCAGGTGGATATTTGTCAGTATTACGGCTGCCGCTTGTATCAGCCCGCGGAAACGGGCAAGGAAACATATCTTTTTCGTTTTTTTCTTCTTATCCAATTCCCACACACTCCATACACAGACGTATCGCCTTTGACAGAACAGTTTCCGCCTCTCCGCGCCATATTCCGAAACATATCATCAATATTCCGGCAAGCAGCAGAAGCGACTGTACAAGCGCTTTTTTTCTTGTCATGATTTTAGCCTCCGTTCTTTGATGATATGATTATACCACAGGGAGTATAAAATTTCTGTTAAGCGTAAATTAACACAAATTTTATCAGAATGTGCTATAATATAAATACTATTATAATGGAGGGTAAAAATGCGCTTACTTGTTGTTGAAGATGAAAAATCCCTGCGGGACGATATCACGAAAAAGCTTCGTCTGGACGGCTATGAAGCAGACGCATGCGGCGATGGCAATGAAGCCCGTGAGCTGCTTGCCGTCGAGCGTTACGACCTGGTCCTGCTTGATATCAACCTGCCCGGTGTGGACGGAATGACCCTACTGCGGGAATTTCGGACAGTGAACTATGAAACTCCCGTGCTTATCCTTTCCGCACGCAGTGAGATAACCGACAAGGTGGAGGGGCTGGACGCAGGCGCGAACGACTACCTGTCCAAGCCGTTCCATCTGGCTGAGCTTGAGGCGCGCATACGCAGCCTGACGCGCCGTCAGTTCATTCAGCACAATGTCTGCCTGAAATGCGGACGGCTCGTATACGATACCAGGACAAGGATTGCTTCAGTTGACGGCGCATCGGTCTCACTTACACGAAAGGAGACCGGAGTTCTTGAATATCTCATGCTCCACGAAGGGCGCCCGGTAAGCCAGGAAGAGCTTATTGAACACGTCTGGGATGGAAGTGTGGACAGCTTCAGTAATTCGATACGGGTTCACATTTCGGCTCTTCGCAGGAAACTACGTGCCGCGCTTGGGTACGACCCGGTCGTGAACCGTGTTGGAGAGGGCTATGTGATAGGGGGAGACGACAAATGAAAAGACTGTCCCTGCAATGGAGGATAACCCTGCTGACAGCGCTGCTGATCGCAGGGACCTGCATATGCCTTAATCTTCTGCTTTATCATTCAGGAGCTGTCAGCATTGACTCGCTCAATGGGTTTGTATTTGAATATACGCCGGAATTTTCCGAAGATCCGGACGGTCTTGCGATTGAGATATCAGACAGTCAGATGACGGAATTTATCAGCCGGTTTTCAGACGAAGCATATGATGTAAAGGCTGATTTCGGGCGGAAAAGCTGGCTGATAACGGTTACAGTGACTATTGTCAGCGCCGCAATAGCCTACTTCGTCAGCGGACAGGCGCTGAAACCGCTGAGAAAGCTTTCTCAGCAGGCTGAAAAGATAGACCAGGACAGTATCTCGGACATACGGCTCAATGAAGACACTGTAAAGGAATTCCGGCAGCTCAGCGTTTCGGTGAACCTGATGCTAGACCGTCTTTCGGAATCGTTCGCAACACAGCGCCAGTTTTCCGGGAATGCCGCACATGAACTTCGCACGCCGCTCGCAATAATGCAGACAAAGCTGGAGCTTTTTGCCGCAGAGCACAAAAATATGGAAGGCGATACGGCTGAACTTGTCCGATCGCAGGCAGAACAGCTTGACAGGCTTTCCAAGCTGGTGCATACGCTTCTTGAAATGAGCAATCTCAGTTCGGCGCCGCGCTCTGAACGCATTGAACTTGCGCCTCTTGTAGAAGAGATCATTACTGACCTTACTCCTCTTGCCAGCCAGAATGATATCACAATGGAACAGGACTGCGACAACGTCGTGATAACAGGCAGCGACGCACTGATATATCGGCTGGTGTTCAATCTTATTGAAAATGCAGTCAAGTATAACCGGCGGGGCGGTTCTGTCAGCGTTTCGGTGCATAAGGAGAACAACGATGTGGTCGTCAGAGTTTCCGATACCGGCTGCGGGATACCGGAGGAGTACCGGGAAAGCATATTTCAGCCTTTTTTCCGCGTGGATAAATCAAGAAGCCGGCAGATGGGCGGCGTTGGACTCGGGCTTGCGCTCGTGCATGAAATTGCGGTACTTCATGGCGGCTCCGTCCGCGCAGAGTCTGGAAATAAACCCGGTACCGTATTCATTGTGACGTTGCCTGCCGGAGACGATCCCTGTTGATAAATTCTGATTTTTGCTTTTCACAACGGTTTTCAGAGGTTCCCATAATAAAGGCAACACCGCGCAAAAACCATTTATTGGATTTTGCGCGGTGTTGCCTAAAGAAAATGCACTTGCGGCTTTTAGGAGCGCCCTTTATTCAGTTTGCCCCTGTGGGTCGGGACCCTTGATAAAATTCACCCAGAACAAAATGCCAGCGGAACCCAGGGCGCAGCCAAGACCCGTATAAAACACTGCAATAAAAACATCAGGCGCCAGTCCGGAATTTCTGAGCCATATACCGCCGCTAATCATGAATGCCATAATGAGATAGGATTTCAGGTCGAAAAAGTTCCAGACAGGTCTTGTTTCCTGCGGGTAAGAGCGTATCCTTTTCGTATGCCTGACGCTCATTCGGTAGAACATAAACCCGAACACGCAGAATACCACAATCGACAGCAGTATGTGGACTGCCGAAATCTCATCAAGCCTGATATAAGATAACACCCCAAGGCGTGCAACGTTGAATCCTGCCGCCAGCCATACGGACCCGGCAATTGCCAGCAGGGCGCGTTTTTTTACATGGTAGAAAGGACGATTCATCTGGCTGCCTCGCTTTCGTTTCTATCGGCATTCCT
>HF989460.1:9420-20723 GCA_000432175.1 Eubacterium sp. CAG:786 | reverse complement strand
GGGAGTTGAACCCTATCAGTACAGTCCAGACGTAGGCGCAGGTCTTGGTGATCATCAGCATGCCTATCAGCGGAACCGCGTCCGCCCAGAGCACCACCGCCATAATTCCGTAGAGGAGATACTGTTTTCTCCCCTTGCTTTTGCAGATCATTATTATGCCGAGAGTTATCACGGTGCAAAGATAAATGATATCGAATGCGGTTTCAAATATAGCCTGCATATTATAGTTCTCCTTTGGTTCAGCGGTATAATAAACGGTCAAGGATTTCCGTCAGGATGTCACAGTCCTGTTTTCCCTTTATTATCAGAATTATGATGTTGTCAAGTACGTGCTCAATAAGGTTTTCTTCGCAGAATATATCCGAAAACACGCCGCGGTCAACGTTTTTGTCATTCTGCAGAACTTCATGGAGTTCACTGCGGATTTTACCAAAGAAGCGCTCCATCATGCCGCGCGCCTTTCCCTTCACAGAACCTGCGACCGATATTGAGTGCGCCGCCAGAAAATCCGGATAGTCTTTCAGTTTCTCAACGATATGCGCATAGGTCTGCGTTACATACTGCGAAAAGCTGACCCCGCTGTCCGGCGCGCTTTTTTCCAGAATGTCCTGCCACACGCTTTCTATTGCGGCAACGACCAGTTCGTCCTTGTCTGAATAGTAATTGTACAGCGTTCCCAGCGCAATTCCGCACTCCTTTGCCAGAGCCCGCATATTCAGCGCCGGAAGTCCTTTTTCAGAGACAATTTTCCGACTGGCTCTCATAATATCCTCTCTTGATGTATTAGGTGGATTCATCAGCGTCACCTCCAAAATGAACATTGTTCATTTTGGATTATATCACTTTTTTTCCCGAATGTCAAGAGGAAATACCTGAATTGATAAGGATATGTCAGAAGAAAAGAAATACGACAGGAACTACAGGGAGTCGTCAGCAAAGCTGGCGCTGAAAACAGGAGTAAAGAGAGCGAGCCAGCCAGAAACAAAGGGCGCACACTGCACATTTTCACTCACATGGGGTTTTCAGAGGTTTCCTTTATATGGTCCGGAAATTTTCGGCAAACAAAAAGGTGCTGTCAATCAGGCAGCACCTTTTATTATTTCACGTTTGCTTTATTCAACAAGAGCCGAATAGGCACCAGGCTTTCTGTCCTTGATATAGTTCAGACCTGAGAATTGTTCTCTTCCCCAGAAGATATCGCGCTTCAGATCGTTTATCTCATAGTATGCGATACCCTCAGCGTTATCTGTAGTTGCGAGTATTCTGCCAGCAGGAGAAATTATGTTGCTGTGTCCGAAATAATCGCAGTCCCCGCACACGCCTGTCTGATTTGCCGAAATGAAGTATACGCTGTTCTGAAGCGCGCTGGCACGTTCGCAGAGATCATAGCTGTAGTATGCATGGTCCGTTTCATAGTCATGCGGCTGCGTGGTGAAGCAGGTAGCAGTTGGCTTCAGAATGATCTCCGCGCCGCCAAGGGTCAGCGCACGCGAGCTTTCGGGGAACCACGCGTCATAGCATATCAGCATGCCTATCCTGCCTATCGGAGTATCGAAAACCGGGAATTCGTCCCCCGGATAATAAACATGCACTTCATCGCCGGGTTGGTGCACCTTGCGGTATTTTCCGATAAATCCGTCGGGGCCGACGAGCACTGCGGTATTGTAAAGCTTACAGTAATCTTTGCTGTCCTTTTCCGTCATTCCGAAAGCAACGTATACACCACGCTCATGCGCCTTTGCCATGACCGCCTGTACAGACGGTCCGTCCGGCACTGTCTCTGCGTTCTCATACTGGTAGATGAATTCGTTTTTCGACTGGTCGGTGCCGCAGTCCATCGCCGAGAGATTTCTCAGATATCCCTGGAGGCTCTGCTCCGGAAGAAGTATCAGCTCCGCACCGTTGTCCGCAGCCTCATCTATGAATTTAAGGTACTTCGCGAGGTTCGCGCTCTTGTCATAGCAGCAGTTCATGCATACAGTAGCTATTTTCAGCATAGTTAATTCCTCCTTATTATGGTCACATCTAAAAACCTTGTTTGAGTGAAAATGTGTATAGCACACCGACTGCTTCTTCAAACCTCCTCGTAAGGCATACAGCCTTACTTCGTCGGCTTTCATCGCATTCGGTGCACTCTCCCCATTTTCCCTTTTCAAACCGGTTTTTAGAGGTTCCCTTATTTTATCCCAAGAACCGGCGGCTGCGGGTCTATCAGCAGGTCGTACCACAGCGGCTGGCGCATGCATACAAGGTCCTTGCGGCGCACGACATTCGTTGGATAAACTGAATCTTTCAGATTTGAAGTGTCTATCTCCATCGTGCCAAGCTCCTCGCCGGCAGCGGGAAGAATAATCTCCCCGCGCGGGAACTTGAAAGTATCCGGTCCGAAAACGCCGCTCCTGCCGAAGCAGCCCTCCGTCCTGTTCGCGAATACTGTATAGCAGTTGTTCTCGCCGGCTCTGACGCGCCAGAGATGCCAGTGAATGGCGCTCATTCCGCGGGGTATCGGATAGTTATGCCATGCAGTCGTCGCCGCCAGTCCGTAAGGCTCCGGGAATGAAGCGGAAGACGGACACAGAATGATATCCACGCCGCGCAGCGCCAGCATTCTTCCGCATTCCGGCACCATTGCGTCGGAGCCGATCATGATACCCACGCGCCCCAGCGGGATATTTGCGTGTGAAAACTCCTCGCCGGCACAGGCGTTCCACTTCTTGTCGGAAGCACTGAGGTGGAGCTTGCGGTATACCATGACCAGTCCTTCCGGTCCGGTGAGCGCCACTGAATTATAGAGATTTTCGCCATCTGTTTCCACGAATCCTGCGCAGATATACATATGATATTTCATTGACAGGTCGATAAGTCTGCTGACAGTATCTCCATCGGATGTTTCAGCGAGCGCACGCGCCGTTTCGATATCCGACGGAGTTCCAGTGCAGCTCAGCTCAGGGAACACCACAAGCTCGCTTCCCTCTGCGTGTGCCTTTGCGGTCAGCTCAGAAATCTTTGCAAGGTTACTCTGCTTGATGCCATACACCGGATTCATCTGAACCGCAGTCACCCTGGACTTCTTTCCATCGGGCAGGGGGTCATAGCCGTACAGCCTGAAAAAATCTAGCGGATTCCAGAGAAACGGGTCGGAGCAGATATCCATATAAAGATCCGGGCGGCGAATTTCCATTTTGTCCGTGCCATCAGGCAATTTACGGCTGCGGGCTTTGGAAATGTCCACTTCGCCGTAGCATATCTCATCGTTGTGGTCGGCATAGGACTGTATCGTGCCGTCCGGATTTATCAGACAGCTTCCACCGGAGAACTGAACGGTGCGTTCAAGCCCGCAGCGGTTGCTTTCCAGAACGTAGCACCCGTTGTCGAACGCGCGCGTTATCCAGTAGGGAGCCGGAGTCTTTTCCGCCAGCCAGTTGCTGACGTGTACGATAACGTCAGCGCCACGGAGCGCTTCCAGCCTTGCCGTTTCGATGAAATGTATGTCCATGCAGATGAGTATGCCTATGTTGCCAATGGGCGTTGCAAATACCTGGTGATCCAGGTCGCCCTGCTTCGCCCACTTAGGCTCGGAGATGTAGGAATGCGTCTTTCTGTGGCATCCGATCACGCCGTCCGGTCCGATGAGCGCCGCTGAATTGTAGTAAAGTCCTGTGGTTTTGTCCACCTCCGGCATTCCCACTACTATATAACAGCCGTATTTTTTAGTTATCTCGCCGAAGCGGTCCGTCGTAGGTCCTGGGACTGGCTCGACATAGGGCGCAACCTCGCTGCGGTCGTACCAGCAGTAACCGGTGGTCGCCATTTCCGGCAGGGCGATGAGCTTCGCGCCGTTCTTTGCGGCTTCCTCCACCAGTTCGAGTTGACGCGTTATGTTCTCTTCCTTGCGGAAAAGAACGGGGTCGCAGTTTATCGACGCTGTTTTGTATACGGGGAACTCCGGTGTGGCAGAGCTGCCGCAGGCACATCTGATTATTTCACTCATGTTCGTGTCAATTCCTTTCTTATAACGGATACGCTCCGCCTTTCTTTGAATTTTATTATATCAGCACTTTCAGATTTGCACAACGGAATATATTTTGATAACCCCGGAAAATTTTTAGGTGCACTGCCTGCAATACCATATATTTATCGCAATCGGCAATACAGCCGCTTTTTTACCGTATATTCCGGAGCCTTGTATTTTATATAGAGGTAAAATGCAAGAATTTATTTTTAAAATTGCAAAATCAATAATTTTTAGGGGGAAAATCAAAAATTACTGCATTTTCATTCCGGGTGTTTGGGGTTATAATATGACCATAGCACGGAAACACAAAACCGGCTGAACAAAAGGAAAGGAAAGAAAGACTATGAAACTGAAAAGAAGATTAAGCGCGATCCTCGCCTGCGTAACAGCTGCATTCACACTGACAGCATGTTCCGGCGGCAGCAATTCATCAGCCGGAGGTTCATCGGCGGACGGCAGCTCCGGCAGCTCGGCAGCCTCCGACAGCGACACCATCAAGATCGGCGTACTTGAGGATATTTCCGGCGATAACTCGCTGGTAGGCGTTCAGAAATACCACGGCGCACAGCTTGCGATCAGCGAGATCAACGCTGCCGGAGGTATCAACGGCAAACAGGTAGAGATGGTATTTGCAGATGGTCAGTCTGACAACAGCGTATACCAGGAAATGATGAACAAGTTTATCCTTGAGGATAATGTAGACGTCATCATGGGCTGCTACACGTCGGCTTCCCGCGAGGCGGTAAGACCCATCGTAGAGGAAAACAACGCGCTGCTGTTCTATAATAACCAGTACGAGGGCGGCGTGGCTTCACATAACGTATTCTGCACCGGCGCTATCCCGGAGCATCAGATCACAACGCTTATCGAGGGTATGATAGATGAATACGGTCCCAAGGCTTACATCATCGCAGCTGACTACAACTTCGGTCAGATCAGCACAATGTGGGTAGAGCAGGAGATCGAAAAGAACGGCGGCGAGCTGGTCGGCGAGGAATTTATCCCGCTGGAGGTTTCCCAGTTCTCCAGCACCATCGCAAATATCCAGGCTGCACAGCCGGACTTCCTTGTAACACTGCTTGTCGGCACGGCACAGTCCTCTTTCTATGAGCAGTGGGGCACAAGCGGTATCGAGGGCTGCCCGATGGCAACTACCGTAAATATCGCGCAGGGCTACGAGCACAAGCGCTTCACTCCTCCGGCACTTGAAAACATGTATGTAACGGCTACCTATGTTGAGGAGCTTGACACTCCCGCTTCCAACGACTTCAAGGACAGATGGCACGCAATGTTCCCCGATGAGCCTTACATCGGCATGGAGGCTGAATCCGAGTACACCGGTATCTACCTCTACAAGGCAGCCGTAGAAAAGGCTGGCACAACAGACGTTGACGAAGTCATCAAGGCTCTTGAATCCGGCGAGATCAGCTATGACGGCCCTGCCGGTACGGTAACTGTAGACGGCGCAACACACCACGCGATCAGAAACGTATACCTCTTCAAGTGCAACGCTGACCACAGCCTCACACTTGAAAAGACCTGGGAAGCTGTAAAGCCTGACTGGCTGTCCTCTGTAAAGGGCATCGACCTCAGAGAGAGCGCTCCCAACGAGCAGTACACACCCCTTGACTAACCAAATATAGCACGGTAATGATGCCGGTCGGGAAACGGCGTTTCGTTCCGTACCCGACCGGCATTCTTTATCCGGAGGTGATAAGATGACCTATTTATATCAGTTCTGCGATAACTTCTCATTCCTGGTGCTGTCCGCCATGGGACTGTCGATCATATTCGGAATGATGGGTATCATCAACCTTGCTCACGGCGAGTTTATCATGCTGGGAGCATACATAACAACATTCTTCGCGACCAACGGCGTTCCGCTGCCGCTGGCTATCCTCTTCGGGACGCTCGGAACAGGCATTTTCGGAATTATAATCGACCGGCTCATCATCTGTCATCTTTACAGCCGCCCACTGGATTCAGTCGTGGCGACATGGGGCATAAGCCTGGTGATGTGTCAGGGAATGCGAGTGCTTTTCGGCTCGTCGATAGCCGGAACATCTACCCCGCTCGGCTCCTTCACCGTTGACGGCACGAAATACTCCATCTACAGAATGGTACTGGCTGGTATCGCCGTGCTGCTGGTAGTGGGTGTGTTCCTGCTGTTCATGCGCACGAAGATAGGGCTCCATGCAAGGGCAACGATGCAGAACTGCGGCATCGCAAGCTCCATGGGCGTGAACTCCGGCAAGATGTACGCGCTGACATTCGCGTTCGGCTCTGCTCTTGCAGGGCTTTGCGGCGGACTTTACGCGCCTACCATGTCCATAACTCCCGACATCGGTCAGAACTTCATGATGGAGAGTTTCGTAACGGTAATCGTCGGCGGAACCAATCCGCTGGTCGGCACAGTTCTCGCAGGCGGCGCCCTCGGTCTTGTCAGAAGCGCGCTGGAAATGGCTTACGGCACCTTCGTCGGCAGAGTTGGACTGCTGATAGTTGCGATAATCTTTATCCGCGTGGTTCCCAAGGGCTTCTCCGGACTTGTAGACTCCATCAGAAAGAAAGCGGAGGTCAAGAAACATGCTAAGACCAAGACTTAAATCATTCCTGTCAACTGAGAACGTCGTTTCACTACTTCTGATACTGGCTGCAGCGCTGCTCCCGACATTCATGAGCGCGTACAAGGTCAGCGTATATTCCTACTTCTACACCACCGCGCTGATGGGACTGAGCATAGCGCTCATCTGGGGCTATACCGGAATCTTCAGCTTCGGTCAGGCTGCATTCTTCGGAATCGGCGGCTACACCTATGGTATCCTTGCGAAAATGTGGGGCGACACCGCTCTGACGCCGGTCGCGCTGCTTATCGGAGTGGTTCTTGCCGCGCTGGTGGCTGCGATACTCGGTTACTTCATGTTCTACGGCGGGATAAACGACGTATTCGTCGGACTTATCACGATGTGCTTCACGATAGCGCTGGCAACGTTCATGGGTCAGACCGCAGGATCCCAGTGGAAGATAGGCGATGTAGCCCTCGGCGGATTCAACGGACTCACAAAGATCCCGACGCTGTATTTCGGTGATTTCAAGTGCGATAAGGTGGCGTTCTATTACGTAACGTTCATCGTCCTGGCAGCCGTATACATCGCGCTGAGAGTACTCAAGCGCACCAAGGTCGGCTATGCGCTGCTCGCTATCCGCGAGAACCGCACCAGAAGCGAGCTCTTCGGCTATAACGTTAAGAAGATACAGGTGATCGTATTCACTGTCGGCGGCGCTATCGCAGGACTTGCAGGCGTTCTCTATGCCGCATGGGGCAATTACATCACACCGAGCAATCTCGGTCTGGACGCTTCTACACTGGTGGTAGTCCTGGTTGCAGCCGGCGGACGCAAGAATCCCACCGCGGCGCTTATATTCTCAGTGGCATACAGCATTATCGCAAACCATCTGTCCTCCAGCGGCAGCCAGTTCGCGCTGATAATTCTCGGACTTATTCTGATCCTTGTTATACTGTTCGTCCCCAACGGTATCATCGCGTCGCTGTTTGACATCTGCGACAGAGCCATCGCACGGCTGTTCGCGGGAAAGGGGATAAACACACTCAAAGACGGAGGTGAAAAGGCATGAGCGAAGACAACACCATTCTCGAACTGATAAAGGTATCGAAGCAGTTTGGCGGTATCCAGGCGGTAGAGGACTTCGACTTCAAGGTACAAAAGGGAGAAGTTCACTGCCTTATCGGACCTAACGGCGCCGGCAAGACCACAGTGTTCAAGCTCATCACCGGATTGTACCCGGTATCCTCCGGAAGAGTAAAATTCAAGGGCGTGGATATCACGAATATGAGCGCTGCAAAGCGCGCCCGCAACGGACTGAGCATCAAAATGCAGGTGCCCGGCGTATTTGAGGAACTGACGATGCGTGAAAATATCCGCATCGCGGCGGGCAACTACATACCCGCTGCAAAGCTGGACGAGGAGACCGAGCGGCTGATAAAACTCGTGAAGCTGGACAAGCTCGGCAACCCTCCTGTCCACAATATGTCCCACGGACAGCAGCAGTGGCTTGAAATAGCAATGGCGCTGTCCTCCAAGCCGGAGCTGCTGCTCCTTGACGAGCCGGCAGCCGGAATGGGGCCCGAAGAGACCGCATTCACGGCAGAGCTTGTCAACGAACTGAACGCGACCGGGCTTACGATCCTTTTCATCGACCATGACATGGATTTCGTACGCCAGATCGCGCAGAAAGTCACAGTAATGCACTATGGAAGAAAGTTTGCATACGGCACCGTCGATGAAATAAGCAATGATCCGGGAGTAAAGCAGATTTATCTCGGAAACGTCTGACGAAAGGAGCGGAAAATTATGATCCTTGAAGCAAAGGGTGTGACCTCCGGTTACGACAGGATAATGGTCATCAACGACATCTCCGTTTCGGTTGACAAGGGCGAGATCGTTTCGATAATCGGGCGCAACGGTGTGGGTAAATCCACATTCATGAAAACGCTGATAGGTCTGATAAAGACTTCCCGCGGCTCCATCGAGTTCGACGGCGATGATATCACAAAGATGAAAGCGCACAACCGCGCCAAAGCCGGGATCGGATACGTCCCGCAGGGTCACGGCATATTCCCCGGACTGACCGTTGAAGAGAACATGAAGATGGGCAGCATGATAAACACCGCCGGCAAAAAGGGCAATTACGACATGGTATACGAATACTTCCCGCGGCTGGCGGAGCGCCGCAAGCAGATGGCAGGAAGCATGAGCGGCGGCGAACAGGCGATGCTTTCCATCGGCAGAGTGCTCGTCGGAGACCCGAAGATACTCCTGCTGGACGAGCCGAGCGAAGGCGTTCAGCCGAACATAGTATCCCAGATGGGCGAAATCGTGGAGAAGATAAGCCGTGAGCTTGGACTTACAGTACTCATGGTCGAACAGCACATGGGACTTATTCAGCAGATAACCGAGCGCGCATACGTCCTCGACAAGGGACAGATAATCGCCTCGCTGGACAAGGCGCAGGTCAACGATAATGAAGTTATAAAGCAGTATCTTACAGTATAGAAAGGACGATATATCATGACAGAGATCAGACAGCCGGGCGCTTATTCATACGCATTCAGCAGATATCTTGAACCCATCGCAAGGGTAAAGCAGGGCGAGACCGTGGTTATCCACACCCTTGACGCATTCGAGGACAGGATCAAATCCGAGGACGACCTCCCCTCTAAGGTACTTGGCAAGTACCTCAACCCACAGACCGGACCTATATTCATCGAGGGCGCGGAAGCCGGCGACACGCTGTGCGTTGAGATAGTAAATATCGAAGCCGACCGCGATTACGCCGTAAGCTGCAACCAGCCGAATTTCGGCGGACTTGTTTCCACTCCGACGACACCGTTCCTCAATCCTCCCCTTGGCGAAAAAGTGTGGATATACAAGAAAGAGGGCAACATGTTCCGCTGCAACGACAAGCTGTGCTACGAGTGGCGTCCGTTCTTCGGAACCATCGCGACCGCCCCTGACATGGAGGCTATATCCGCGCTGACTCCGTTCGACCAGGGCGGCAACATGGACGTAACGGACATCTGCCCCGGAAACAAGGTATACCTGCCTGTCAAGTGCGACGGCGCGATGTTCTATATCGGCGACTGCCACGCGCGTCAGGGCGACGGTGAACTTATCGGCACCGCACTGGAGATAAACGGCAAGGCAACGCTGAAATTCACCGTACTGAAAGGAAAGCACATAAGCTGGCCGCGCATCGAGAACGATGAATACATCATGTGCGTCGGCAGCGCAAAGCCGATGGAGGATTCCGCGCGCATCGCATACACCGAGCTTATCAAGTGGATGGTCGAGGACTACGGCTGGGACGAGCTTGAAGCCTATGAAGCCCTGACCCAGTGCGGCGAAATGTACGTCGGCAACATGGTAGACACTTTCTACTCCCTTGTTGCAAAGGTAAAGAAAAAGTATCTGTAATACGTATGAGAGGTGATATTCAATGAGCCTTGGCATCGAAGATATCGAAAAGATCATCAAGGATAACGATGTGGAATTCATCAGGCTTCAGTTCACGGATATGCTCGGTCACATGAAGAATGTGGCAGTGCCGAAATCCCAGCTGGAAAACGCACTGAACAACAAGATCACCTTTGACGGTTCCTCCATTGAGGGCTTTTCAAGGGTGGAAGAATCGGATATGTACCTGCGACCCGACCCGGACACATTCACACTGGTGCCATGGCGTCCGAAGCAAAGCGCAGTCGCACGAATGATATGCAGCATCCACGACCCGGACGGAAATCCGTTTGCCGGAGATCCCCGTCATATACTTCAATCAAGTGTTGACAAGGCGGATGAAATGGGGTATACTTTTAATGTCGGAGCAGAGTGCGAGTTCTTCATATTCCATAACGATGAGTTCGGCAGACCAACCACTGTCACTCACGACAAGTCAGGCTACTTCGACCTGGAGCCGCTGGACCTCGGCGGCGAGGTACGTCGTCAGATAGTTCTGGCACTCGAGGAGATGGGCTTTGAGATCGAAGCTTCCCACCACGAGGTCGCAGCCGGTCAGCACGAGATCGACTTCAAATACAGCGAGGCGCTGAAAGCCGCGGACGATATCATGGCGTTCAAGTTTGCGGTGAAATCCATTGCAAAGAAGAACAACCTGTTCGCGTCATTCCTGCCTAAGCCCGTTGAGGGCGTCAGCGGCTCCGGAATGCACCTTAATATGTCACTGTTCAAAGACGGCAGGAATATATTCTACGACCCTGCCGACCCGAAGAAGAACGGTCTGAGCAAAGAGGCATACTGCTTCATAGCAGGTCTGATGAAGCACGCAAAAGCGCTGACCGCAGTGTGCGACCCGCTGGTAAATTCCTACAAGCGCCTTATCCCCGGTTATGAAGCGCCCACAGACATCGCCTGGAGCTGCAAGAACAGAAGTCCGCTGATAAGGATACCCGCAGCGCGCGGCACCGGAACAAGAGTGGAATTCCGTTCGCCGGATTCCGCAGCAAATCCGTACCTGGCGCTTGCCTGCTGTCTGGAAGCGGGACTTGACGGGATAAGAAACGGGCTGACTCCTCCAGAAGAGGTCAGCGACAATATATACGACCTCACGCCGGAGCAGCGTGCAGAACGCGGTATAGAGTCGCTTCCGCTCAGCCTTGAGGAAGCGCTTGAGGAGCTGAAAAAGGACGAGCTTATCAAAGGTGTGCTGGGAAGCCATATCTGTGAGAAGTTCATTTATCTCAAGGAGCAGG
>HF989460.1:0-9396 GCA_000432175.1 Eubacterium sp. CAG:786 | reverse complement strand
GGAATGCGCCGAATACCGCCGGCAGGTCAGCCAGTGGGAGATAAACAGATACCTCGCGGTATACTGAGTTTCAGAATCACGAATATAAAGCTGCCGTGAACTTTATCTGGTTCACAGCGGCTTTTTGTGTTGTAATAAGGATACGGTGTATATGTACAGTATAATGATCGTTGACGACAGGGAGATATTCCGCCGCCAGCTGAAAAGATTTCAGGCATTTTGCAGCAGCGCTGCTTTCAGCATAGAGTATGAAGCGCAGAACGGCGAAGAAGCGCTTGCGTTGCTTCGCGAAAATAAAATAGATATGGTGATCACCGATATTAAAATGCCGATCATGGACGGTATCGAATTACTCCAGCATATAAAGGACGAGAATCTCTGCGGCTGCGTGGTTTTCCTGAGCGAATATGCGGAGTTTTCATATGCGCGTCAGGGACTGCAGATGGGCGCGTTCGATTACCTTGTAAAGCCCGTATCCAACGAGGCGGTAAAAGCGCTGCTGGACAGAGCCGAATCGCTGCTGTCAACAAGTCGCCGCTCATGGCTGGATATCACGGACGCACAAAAGGAACGCATAGCGCAGTGCGTGATGGACAACGACGACTATGCCCGTAAATTGTGCAGTGAGATCGCCGAGGGGATCGTGGGCAGCAGCACCGGAGACGCTGTGGCGCTGGAATCGCTCACAAGCCTGCTTCACGATGTCGGCGGGCTGATACTGGCAAAGCGCAATTATCTCCGGGAACTTATAGATACGGAATCCTTGTTCTCCCTGCAGCCGTGCCCGCACGATGAGATATGCTCCCGATTCAGTGAAAAGATCGCCGAGGTAATGAATAAAGTCAACAGCTTCCGGCTCAACGTCAGGAACGAATTGATACAATCCGTAAGCGACAGCGTTCTGAGAAGCCTGGGGCGTGATATATCGCTTCAGAGCATGGCAGACCTTCACTTTGTCAACAAGGCATACCTTAGCCATCTTTTCAGCCAAGAAACAGGAATGTCCTTTATGGACTATGTAAACAGCATACGCATGGAATGCGCAAAGCACCGCATAGCCTGTACCGGCGACAAGATATACGAGATCGCTTCTGACCTGAAATACTCGGACACGGAGTATTTCAGCAAGGTATTCAAGCAGTACACCGGATACACGCCGTCGGCATACCGCGCACTGACCCACCCACAGGACGGTGAATAATATGGATCAGAAAAAAACAACGGTGATCAGGCTGGCTGCGTCTGTTGCTTCGGGATGGCTCGCGCTGCTTCTGGCGCAGTTTCCTCTTGTGATAGACAGTATTTATAGCGTTTCCATA
Source organism: Eubacterium sp. CAG:786 (assembly GCA_000432175.1). GTDB lineage: Bacteria > Bacillota > Clostridia > Oscillospirales > Ruminococcaceae > CAG-115. The sequence continues at coordinate 8,077 of HF989460.1, read as the reverse complement.
TACTGGAGCCTCATTTTACCGCTGATGATATCCTGGGCATGGGGCGCTGAATATGCAGCAATTGCATGCACTCTTGGAGGAGTGTGCGCGATACCTTTTATTCAGACCCCGGAATTTGGCATGGGTAATATACTTATCTCATCATTCTGCGTCGTTGCGATCATGATGACCGGAGGTTTCTTTTCAGAAAAACAAAAACGCAGACGAATGACATTCTACATCGGAATGATACTATACTCCGTGATTTGTTATGCAATGATAAACTCCATGCTGCCGAATATCCTGATACATAATGCCACAGAATACAAACGCTATATTTCGCCCATGATACTCAGCACCTACTCCATGGGATTTATCCTTTCAATATTCGTGCTTCTCTGCGCGGTAAAGGTGCTGTTTTGCCTGCCGGTCGTCAGAAAAGTGTTCGGCATTGAAAAGCTCCCTTACTCCGGGAAAAACCTGCAGGTAATGTGTGCAGTCTTTGGCATTGCGGCAGCATACGCGCTTATAGACCAGCTGGTAGACAACGCTTACTTCAACGGACGTGGGATACATACCTCGATTTTCTATCACTCCAGCGGAAGTCCGATAAAAATACTTATGGCTATCACCGCCGCGCTTCTGATTTGCGATTTTGTCCTTTTTGATACGATGAGGTCGATGCGCTCGGGTACGGAACTACAAATAAGCGAGGAGCGTTACCGCACTATCTATTCAAACATGATAGACACTTATCTTGAGATAGACCGCAGCGGCAGGATACTCCGCGTTACTCCTTCCGTAAGCGATACGCTGGGTCACTCGGAGGACTTTGTTACCGGGAAGCAGTTCAGTTCATTCTTTGACGACAACGCCGCCGCCGATATTTACACTGCACGACTTTTTGAATCGGGCAGACTTCTGAATATCGAACTCACAGGAAAAGAAGCCCCATGCCCTGATCTTCTGGTCAGTGGGAAGACGATGTACCGCACCGAACTAGGCGGAAATGTCGGAGCGATAACCATAAGAAACATAACCGACTACAAGAAAACGGAAGCCAAGCGCCGTGAACTTTCAGCAATGACGAACGCCATTTTCGAAAGTAACAGGGATCTTATCTGGGTCGTGGACGGAAACGATTTTACGCTGACATATTTCAACAGGGCGTTCAGCGAATATATCCTCCGAACCCGGGGTATAAAAGCCGCCCGCGGCAGCACTATTTCTGAGCTTTTTACTGAAAGCGAGGCAGAATTCTTTGAACAAAGCTACTGCACCGTTCTTCAGAAAGGTAACTTTTTCTCAGAACTCAGAACGGAAAAGGAACAATTAAGCCTTGACCTGAGCTTCTATCCGATAAGGGTCAGCAGAAATGTGGTGAATATTTCCGTATTTGCCAAGGACATGACCAAGCAGGTAAATGCAGAGCAGGAGATACTACGCCTAAACGAGGGGCTTGAAAAAATGGTAGATGAACGCACCATCGAGCTGAAGGACGCATACCGCGATCTTGAATCCTACAGCTATACGGTAACTCATGAGTTCAAGACGCCCGTTCGTGAGATAGACGCATACATGTCCATCATTGAGGAGGATAACGCTGATATTCTCCCGGAACAGTCGGTGAAAGACCTGCATTCCGTGCGCAGGATATGTTCCGAGGCGCTTGATATGATACAGAAAATGATGGTATACTCAAAAGCCGGGTATATGGTCCTGAACATAGAGGACATTGACATGGAGAAAATGGTACGCGAGGTTGTTGAAGAAGTATCCATGAGTCACTCGATTCCCTGTGAGCTTACCTGCTACGAACTTCCGCATATTTCTGCAGATAAGTTCCTTATGCGGGTCGCAGTCACCAACATCATCTCAAATTCCATTAAATTCTCAAAAAAGCACGGAAAGGCTGAAATAACGGTCGGGTGCATGATATCCAGCGGCACTAAGACATACTATTTCACCGATAAAGGGGTAGGTTTTACTCCCAATGAAAAGAATGATCTTTTCGCATTGTATAACAGGGCGCATAATTCCGGCGACTATGACGGCAGCGGCATCGGACTGGCTGTAGTTCAGCGAATATGCCGCAGATCAGCAGGCGAAGCATATATTTTCGGAAAAGAAGGCGTTGGCTGTACTGTGGTTCTGGAATTCCGCGGACGCGGTGAACAAACATAAAACTTACTGATAAATCTATAAAAAAAGCATTTCATTTTCAGTCCAGATATGATAAAATACAGTTGAAAACAGAAAGGCGACCGCATAACAATACCTTCTGTTTCGTCCCCTGATAGTTTCATCAAAGCATTTGCGGTGTCAGCGCTGACACCGCACTTCTTTTATTCACAATGCCTTTTATTGGTTCGAACTGCATATTTCGCTCACATAAGGTTTTTAAAGGCGACCTTTTGTTACCCGAACATTTTGTTCGCTTTCTTTTCCAAGGCGGGGATATCCAGACCGTACTTTGCGAAAACGGAAGCCGCGAAGCTTGATTCCGTGGGCAGTCCTTTTACCACCTTATACAGCCGCTCGCCCGTTTCGGGGTTTACGGAAACCACAAAGCTTTCCGGCTTGGTTCTGACGTCAGGCTCTCCGCGAAGCTCCCTCGCCTTATAGGCCAGTTCGTTTAGGTGGGTCGCGAAAACTCCGCGAACTCCCATTATGCAGAAAATCCGAATAAGCTGCGCCGCTATATCGACACACTCGCGAGGAGTCGTGCTTTGAATACTCTCATTCATCAGAAGCAGCGAGTGATTTGTGATGCGGTCGGAGATGTCCTTAAACTCCTTTACCTCCATGGTAAAGCGACTCGCGTCGATACCCTTCTGTTCCTCTTTGGGAAAGTGGGTGTAGATGCAGTCAACCACGGACAGCTCGCACTCCGCTGCGGGAACGTAAAGCCCCGCCTGCGCCATAACCTGACAAATACCCACGGCGCGGACAAACGTGGTTTTGCCGCCGTTGTTTGCGCCCGTAAGAATGTAGAAGCCCGCGTCGCTGTCGAACACGACGTCGTTTGTGACTACCGCGCGCTTGTCCGAATGGGTCAGATTCCACGCGTTCGCCTCGCGGAAGTAGATCGGGTCGAATAGCCCTTTCATAACCGCACGGCGCTCGTCTGCGGGAAGGATTTTCGGACGGGACATGGTAAGCCCCTTTGCCTCGGCATTTTCTATCATATTAACAGCGCCCATGTAGAAATCAAGCTGATATTCTACCGCATACATATCCTTGAAGCCTATCGCCTGATATTCATCAAGCACGTCCTCGACCGCTTTTACATACTTTTTCGTAATGAAGTCCAGGTTTTCAAAAAGCGCTTTATCCACCACTGAAAGCGGGGACTGCCCATCCTCGCGAAATCGCTCGTGAAGCGGGCGCATAACGGTGTGCTCGTGCTTTGCACCAAAGGACATTATACGGTCGAAAACCGAGGGCGCATCGTTCCAGCTTTCCTCGGAAACGCCAACTAACCCCGCTGCGACTGGCACAAGGTTCTCGTCGAAATTCACGGCGATAGTGGCGCTGCGTATTTTTCCCGTCATAGCTTCGCGAAGCTGCTCCGCCTCTTTTTTCAGCTTGACATAGTGCTTGTTCGAGTAGTTCCCCTCGAAGAAATCGAACAGCTTTTTAATTCCCGCCGATTTCACTTTGTCGATGTTCTTAACATAAACCTCGTGCATCATATCCATGCACTTTATGTAAGCCTCGAAAGCCGTCACCGCCGCGTCAAGCTGTGTGAAGCAGTCGGGGACAGACAGTTTGTAAAGGTTGCTCTTGTCGTTGGTGAGCATTAGGTTGATTATCTTTCGGAGCGTTGTGGAAACTGCGGGGATATTTATGAGGTCCTCAAGAATATCCTGACGGTATTTTATAACTTCCAGGTCGTCGGACATCTCCGCGAAAAGGCTCACCATTTTGTACTGATAGTGCGGGGTGAGCTGGTCGGCAAGAGCCTCGAGCATGAGGTCGTTTACATAGCCCGTAGGCAGCTCCTCTAAAGCCGCCTTTCGTTTAAGCGCGGCGCGGCGGTGGTCTTCGGTGGGGTAAAGCAGGTCTACGACAGGCGGACGTGAATTGGTGGTATCGTGAAAAGCCATAGCGGTAACTCCTTTTGTTTTCGGAAATAATTCTCCTATAAACATCATATCAGCAGCTCTGTTTGTCAAGAGAAGCGGTGAAAAAACTCGTTTGAGCGAAAATGTATATAGCACACCGCCTGCTTCGTCAAGCCTCTCAAACCGGTTTTTAAAGGTTCCCATTTAATAATTACAGTATATCACACTTATGCCGAAATCGCAAGATGTTTCGTTCTTCAATCTAAAGAACACGAAAAAGCGCCGTGGACTTCCGCGGCGCTCAGGCTGTTATGCGTCTTTATTGATTTTGATGGAGTTTGCCCGTTTCCTCCATTGCCTTGAGGACCTGCTCCGCGCGCTGCTGCGCCAGATCAGGGTTCACGTCCGGCGAATATACGCTCGGCGCCTGGGGAATTCCCGCGAGTACCGCGCACTGCTCATCGGTGAGCTCGCTCGGCGCAACGCCGTAATACCCCATCGAAGCCGCATATATTCCGTAATAGTTGCTGCCGAAATATATCGTGTTGACGTACATCTCGAATATCTGCTGCTTCGTCAGCTTATCCTCCAGTTCAAACGCCGTGAATATCTCAGCGGTCTTTCGCTCAAGTCGCTTTTCCTGGGTGTAATAAATATTCTTCGCGGTCTGCATGGTTATCGTGCTGCCGCCCTCTGCGAATTCCATCGCGGCTATATCGTGCAGCAGGGCGCGCACCATCGCGGAGGGGTCGATGCCGCTGTGCCCCCAGAAATCCCTGTCCTCTACGGAGATGACTGCGTTAACGTAGAATTCCGGCAGGTCGTCGAACTTCACGAAGTGCTCGTCTGCGGAGATCTCAGCGTACACCTGCCGCACCGGGCGTTCCCTCACCGCCTCAGTGTGCATATTCCAGCCGAGCAGAGCGAACACCCCCACGACTATCACAGCCGCGGAAATCAGCGTTACCAGCGCCAGCAGCGCTATTCTCAGTATCAGACGCCTTGCTTTCATCTCTGCCCCTTTCTGTCGTCAGTCCCTGCTGACTATGCGGTAATAACTGCGGGAAGTCAGCGCGTAAATAAGCACGTATATCAGCGCGAAAACACAGTAGCACACCAATGTCACCGAAGCCAGGAACCCCGTGTCACGCATGCTGAAAAGTCCCAGCAGCCGCGTGAGTATCGGAAATGCGAACGCCATGTGGACCCCAGCCGCTATAAGCGGCGCAAAGAACACCGTCAGCACCTGGGAATTCACCGAGCGCCGTATCTCGCGGTCGTTCATGCCTACCTTGCGCAGGATGTCGAACCGCGCCCTGTCGCCGTAGCCCTCGCTCACCTGCTTGTAGTACATTATAAGCACCGCAGCGAGAATAAATACCCCGCCGAACACAATGCCCAGGAAGAACAGCCCCCCGTAAATGCCGTAGTAATCATTAAGTGCTGCAGCGCGGCATTCCAGCATGTACTTCTCGTATTTCTGCGCCAGCCATCCTGACAACTGCCCGTACACGTCGAGTTTCACGTCGTCGCTTTCGTCAAGGTCAAACCCGAAGTAATACATACATTCTGCGATATAACCGCCGTGTTCCTCGGTTATCCTGTTCTGGTGTTCCTGCAGGCTTCTGAGCGTATCGTAACTGTTCACGAAAAGGTATATCGAGTCATACACCGTTGCGCTGTCCATGCCTGTTATATCGAATTTATCCAGCCGCCTGGCAATTTTGAAGCTTCCCCAGTCGTCAAGCTGAATTCTGTCATAGTCGAAGCCCCTGCCCTTGAAATAAACAGCCGCCTCATCGTCGGCAAGCGTGATGTCAGTTCCGTAAAGCGCGTTGTAATCAGCCACGGGGACTACATAAACCGAGCGCGTGTCCAGGTTCACGCTTTCGGCGTTTGCCAGAGTCATATCGAAACGGTCGCCGACCACAGCGCCGGAAAGGTTCACGTAAGAATACGCGAGAATGTTTTCCGCAGAAACACCCTCCCCGTCAAGGAATGCCTCCACATCGCTGCGGAATTCAGGTATCCGCTCCCGGGGATGATCCTGCACGGAAGCCACGATATCCCTGGGGTAGCGCTGCTCCATCATATGTCCCGCGCCCATATAAAGGCATGTGGTGCTGGAAACAGTCACAAGCACCATGGTGCTCAGTATGCAGATGGAAGCCAGCCCGGCGCCGTTTTTCTTCATGCGGTACTTCATCTGCGACACTGAGATGAAGTGCTCGGTTCGATAATAGTAATTCTTGTTTTTCTGGAGCCCACGGCATACCACAACAGAACCCGCGATAAACAGCAGGTAAGTCGCGAGAATAACAAGAACCACCGCCAGCATGAACGCGAGTAAAGCGGTCATTGGCTCCTCGATGGTGATTGCCATGTAGTAAGCGGCGCCGAGAAGCAGCGCGCCAAGCACGGCAAGAAACCAGTTTGCCTTCGGGGGCTTTTCCCCCGCATTCTCGGAATGCAGGAGCTCTATCGGCTTTGAGAAGAACACCTGCCGCAGCACGTTAAGGTATATCAGCAGGAATATCACCGCGAAAACGATGAGCGTTGCAGCCACCGCTCCCCCGCTCACGGAAAACTGATACTGCGCCTCTCCCCTGATTATCTTCACTGCAAGGAGTTCCGCGAGTTTGGAGAACAGGATACCCGCGCCCATTCCCGCGGCCATGGAAATGAGGTAAACGAACAGCGTTTCCCACGTCATCACGGCTGCGATGTTGCGCTTGCCCATGCCCAGGACGTTGTAAAGTCCGAACTCACGCTTGCGCCCTTTCACGAGGAACGAATTGGTGTAGAACAGGAATATCGCTGCAAATATCGCCATGATAACGATGCCTATGCGCATCATCTGCTTCATCATGCTGCCGCCTTTCATGCCGTCCAGGAACGGGTTATCCGAAAGGAAGTTCACGATATAGAACATCATCGTCATCAGCGAGCACGTCATGATATAGGGAACGTACAGCTTTCCGTTACGGCGAATGCCGCCGGCGGCAAGTCTTGGGTACAATCTCACAGCTGCTCACCGTCCCTGCGAATGCGCAGGCTCTGCGGCTCTGCGTTTGAAGAAAGCATGGTCAGCGCGTCGGTTATGCGGCGGTAGAACTCGTCGTCCCCCGCGCCCCCGCGGTATATCTGGTGGAACACGGTGCCGTCCTTGATGAAAAGCACCCTCTGCGCGCGGCTGGCAGCCTTCGCGGAATGCGTGACCATCAGTATCGTCTGCCCGCGCCTGTTTATCTCCGCAAACAGCGCGAGAAGTTCGTCGGAACTGCGGCTGTCCAGCGCACCGGTGGGTTCGTCCGCGAGCAGCAGCTTAGGCTCGGTTATCATCGCGCGTGCCGCGGCAGTGCGCTGCTTCTGCCCTCCGGAGATCTCGTAGGGGTACTTGTCCAGCAGCGCAGAGATGCCCAGCAGTTCCGCGGTCTTTGCAAGCTTCGGCTGCATCGCCGCGTACTTCTCTCCGCGCAGCACCAGCGGCAGCAGTATGTTATCCCTCACGGTGAACGTATCCAGCAGGTTGAACTCCTGGAACACGAACCCGAGATTATCCCTCCTGAAATCCGCAAGGCGGCTGTCCTTTATCTTCGCGAGGTCCATTCCGTCGAGCACGGCGCTGCCTCCCGTGGGCTTATCCAGCGCTGCCAGTATATTCAGCAGCGTGGTCTTTCCGCTTCCGCTCTCGCCCATTATCGCGATGTATTCCCCCTGCTCCGCAGTGAACGTCACGTTTTTCAGCGCTTCCACCTTTGTTCCGCCGAGGCGCGTTGTATAGGTCTTTTTAAGGTTGTTTATCTCCAGTATCGGCATATCGTCATTCCTTTCTGGCAGACCCGGCGGGCATGTATGGTTCTCAGGGAAAGTGTATTTTTTCGCCCGCCGTTTCCGTCCTTTTATATTCTACCAGAATTCCGTCACGGTCGCCATAGTTTCACCTTACATTCCCCTTACCCTTTTGTAAGCCGGGCGTCGGGCATGCCCGACAGCAAATAGCCGGGCACGCCCGGCAGCGAATACGTGGA
>HF989459.1:5577-11330 GCA_000432175.1 Eubacterium sp. CAG:786 | reverse complement strand
CACCGAAAACAAAGCAGTCCAAACGCTACATAAAGCTACCGCAGGAAACTATGGCTCTGCTGAAGAAATACAAGGAATGGTACGATGAGCAAGCACAAATCTGGGGCAGTCTGTGGAAAAATACCGGGTTTGAATTCGTACAGGAGGACGGCTCCCCTATGGACCCGTCAAGTCTTACCAACTACTGCGGTACGTTCTCGAAAAAATACGGACTTCCACATATCAACCCACACGCGTTCCGGCACACGATGGTGAGCCTGCTCTACTATAACGGTGTTGATCCAATAACCATTAGCAAAAGGTTAGGACATAGTAAAGTCAGCACCACAACCGACAAGTACGGACACATAATGGCAAGGGCGGACGAAGCTGCCGCAGAGTGCATTGCAAATTTTGTGATCCGGAGAAAAGAAGATCAATGAGTAAAGTGAAAATGAGACTGAAATGAAAAAATCCGTGCCTGAGCACGGATAACGAATACTACGGATAAATTCTATGGCGCACTAATGGCGCACTCAAATAGAGGAAAATGCGCTGAACGGTTTTTCTTACGACATAAGAAAAACCGCTCAACCCTAACGGTTAAGCGGTTTTCTGTTGGCACGCCAGGAGGGATTCGAACCCCCGACCCTCTGGTTCGTAGCCAGATACTCTATCCAGCTGAGCTACTGGCGCTTAGCACTCATTCCTGAGCACTCATATATTATAGCATCATTCGTCGGATTTGTCAATAGGTTTTTGTAAATTTTTTCGCTTTTTTTGGAGTTTTTTCAGCAAATCTTAAAATATCAAAAAACCCGTGAGCGGAAACACCCACGGGTCATTGTTATCTCTCTTCCCTGAAATACGGATCGCCCAGAGCCTTTGGCGGCTGGTGCTCACGTTTCTTGCGAAGGGTTATGAAAATCAGCACGACTATAGTCGCAACATATGGTATCATTGTCAGTATCTGCGACGGAATACTCACGCCCCAGCCCTGCATGCTGTATTTAAGTCCCTGAAGGATACCGAAAAGATACGCAGCCAGTATAGCCTTAAGAGGATTCCAGGTGCTGAATATTACCAATGCAACAGCAATCCAGCCGGAGCCTGCAGTCACATTTTCCTGCCACTGCGTCAGCGAAGCTATTGACAGATACGCGCCGCCTACACCGCACAAAAATCCACCCAGAAGCACGTGAACGTACTTATACAGCGCAACGTTAATTCCGGCTGCGTCTGCGGCGCCTGGGTTTTCACCGACTGCACGCATGTTAAGCCCGAAACGCGTCTTTTTCATATAGAAATATGCCAGAACCGCAACGACTATCGCAGCCTGAACGTACACTCCCTGAGAGAACAGCGCCTTTCCGATTATCGGAATATCGCACAGCACCGGAATGTCATAAGCCCTGAATGCATTCGCGACAGAATCCGGTATCGTGTGCTTGGAAACAATGTCGCCGTCAGCCATTACAGAACTTCCGATAAAGCCTGCGACGCCCGTGCCGAATATCGTCAGCACCAGACCGGTAACCACCTGATTTCCCCTCAGCGTAATGGTTATGAACGCGTATATGAGCGCGCCCAGAAGTCCCGCAAGACCTGCCGCAAGGACCGACAGCAGCGGATTTCCGGTTGCACACGCCACCTGATAGCCCGAAGCAGCACCCATAAGCATCATTCCCTCGATGCCGAGGTTCATATTTCCGACCTTTTCACAAATTATGCCGCCAACTATCGCAAACAGGATATGCGTACCCATCTGCACAGAGGTCTGTAAGAATAATGATATATCAGTAAGCATATCAGCCCTCCTTTTCAGTCTTGCGCAGGGATATGCGATAGTTGATGAAGAATTCGCTGCCTAACACGAAGAAGATGATCATTCCCTGCAGGATACCTGCCATAGCAGCGGGCATTCCCATGGACTGCAGCGAGGACTGGCTGTTCAGCAGCATCGCAAACACAAACGAAACAACTACCATGACCGGAGGTTTCAGCTTTGCAAGCCATGCTGTGATCACCGCAGTAAAACCAAGTCCACCGGAAAGCTGCGCAGTCAGCGATTTTTCGACCGCAGAAGCCTGCATAAATCCGCCTATTCCGCAAAGTCCACCGGAAACAAGCACAGCTATCAGCGTTATCTTGAGAGTATTCATGCCCGCATAGCGCGCAGTGGTTTCACTCTCGCCGAGTACGTCGATCTGATAGCCTATCTTTGAGTACTTCATCATTATCGCCATGACTACCACAAGGACCAGCGTAACTATCCAGCCGGCATGTACGCCGAACACCCTCGGCAGGACTGCATTCCCGGCAAACCTTGCGATTTTATTTGCGCCGAGAGCCGCAGGGTCTTTCCAGGGGCCTGCCTCAAGGTACTCTATGAATGCGATCGCGATGTAGTTCATCATCAGCGTCACGAGCGTTTCGCTGGTGGAAAACTTCACCTTGATAAGCGCCGGAATAAGCGCCCAGATACCTCCGAAAACAAAGCCCGCAAGTCCCATCAGCGGGAGCAGCACGCCAGCCGGCAGGTCCGGGAATGAAAACGCCATGAGAGTTGCGCCGAAAGCGCCCATGTACAGCTGCCCTTCCGCGCCGATGTTCCAGAATTTCATGCGGAATGCCACCGAAATGCCAAGCGAGAGTATCGTCAGCAGTATCGTGGTGTTGAGAGTTTCTCTTACGCTGAACGCCGACGACATCGATGATGTGACGATATTCCCGTAAACCGCAAAGGGATTGAACCCCATAATCAGCATTATCAGCCCTGACGCGACCAGCGCCGCGACGATCGCAATGACGTTAGTCAGCGCCATCGATGCGTTGGAAGCATTGCTGCGTTTGGATATGTGTATTCTGTCTGCTATGGTCATACTGCTTCGCTCCCCTCTTCGCCCGGCTTATGACCGAGCATCATCATGCCGATATCTTCCTTGGTGACGCTTCGGGGATCGACAATATCCACTACCTCGCCGTTGTGAATTACCATAAGTCTGTCAGAAATACTCTTGAGCACGTCAAGGTCCTCACCTATGAACAGCACCGCGACGCCCTTTTTCTTCTGCTCGTTCAGAACGCGGTAGATGTTGTATGAAGCGCCGATATCCAGTCCTCTGACAGGGTAAGCGGTTATCAGCACTTTCGGCGCGAGCCATATTTCACGTCCCAGCAGAACTTTCTGGATATTACCGCCGGAAAGCTTCTTGACCTCATGGTTGACTGACGGCGTGGAAATGTCAAAATCCTTGACTATCTGCTCGGCAAGCGTTTTTGAGAACTTTCTGTCCAGGAATGGTCCGCGGTTGCGGTTGTAGCTTTTCAGGATTACGTTATTCATAACGCTCATTCCTGCCACAAGCCCCATGCCAAGTCTGTCCTCGGGGATAAAGCTCATGCTGATCCCATGCCGCAGTATCGCCCGGGGTGAAAGCCCGAGTATCTCGCTTCCGTCGAATTTTATCGAACCGCTGTCCGCTTTCATCAGACCCGCGATTATCTCGCACAGTTCTTTCTGACCGCTGCCTGCGATGCCTGCAATTCCAAGTATTTCGCCGCCGTAAAGGTCGAACGACATATCATTGAGCAGCGGTACGCCCTCAAACGACTTCTTTGAGAGCCCGCTGACTGAGAGCACCGGCGCGTCGCTGAGCTTCTCCTTCGGGCACTCGATATCAAGGGAAACCGCGCTGCCTACCATCATTTCCGTCAGCTGCTGGGGCGTGGACTCAGCGGTGACCGCAGTCATGATGGACTCACCCTTGCGCAGCACAGTCACGCGGTCGGAAATCTCCATTACCTCCGCGAGTTTGTGCGTGATGATGATAATGCAGCAGCCCTGTGCCTTCATCTCGCGCAGTATTTTGAAAAGTCCCTTTATTTCCTGCGGGGTGAGCACTGCTGTGGGCTCGTCGAGTATCAGCACGTCAGCGCCGCGATAGAGTATCTTCATTATCTCTACGGACTGCTTCTCACTGACGGACATGTTGTACACCTTTTTGGAAGCGTCTACATTCATGCCGTATTTGTCGCTGAGTTCCTGCATTTTCTTGAAGAGCGCCTTCTGATCGGTGAATACGCCGCCAGGTCTGCCTATCACGATATTTTCGGCTGCGGTGAGCACGTCCACCAGCTTGAAATGCTGATGTATCATGCCTATGCCAGCCTTTATGGCGTCCTTAGGCGAGTGGAAAACCACCTTTTTGCCGCCTACCTCGATCTCTCCGCTGTCCGGCGTGTAGATTCCGCTGAGCATGTTCACCAGCGTGCTCTTTCCGGAGCCGTTTTCACCGAGGAGAGCCATTATCTCGCCCTTGCACACCTCAAGACACACGTTCTTGTTCGCCTGCACGGGACCAAAACTCTTGCATATATTCGTTAGCCTGATGTAAGGTTCCATTGTTTCCTCCTGATTTTGTCTGCCTGCTTTCACAAACGGCACATCGCTGCGCCGCTCGTGAAAACAAACAGAGCGCAGACCTGTTGCAGCCTGCGTCTGCCTGTGTTCAATTATCAGTTGTTGGCAACTACGCCCTGAACGAACCAATCCATGTTCCAGATCTCGTCGTCGGTCATTCTTACGCCGTCCTCAACCTTGAGGTTGCCGTCGGTGTCATAGAGAGGACCAGTGAACGGATCAAAGGAACCGTCGATGATGGAAGCCTTGGCAGCGTCAACCTTATCCTGTGTGCCCTCAGCGCAGAGGCTGCTCAGGTCGTCAAGGTAAGTCATGTTAGCTGCAAGACCTTCCCAGTACTTGCGGCTGGACCATGTGCCGTCGAGAGCTCTCTGGCAGTCGTCGGTGTAGAATGTAGTCCAGTTGAAGCAAGCTGCGGTCAGATATGCTTCAGGAGCAGCGTCAGGGGTCGGGAAGTTATAGCCGATGCAGTAAGCGCCCTTTTCCTGTGCAGCGACCTGGGGAGCAGTGGTATCCTGGTGCTGTGCGAGGACGTCAACGCCCTTGTTCAGCAGAGAAAGAGCGGCTCTCTTTTCCTCAGCGGGATCGTACCATGTATCGGTGAACATAACCTCTACCTTAGCGTCGGGGTTAACGGACTGTACGCCCAGTGTGAATGCGTTGATACCGCGGATAACCTCGGGGATAGCCTTTGCAGCTACGTAGCCGATGTAGTTCTTCTCGGTCTTCATGCCTGCAACGATACCGGAGAGGTAACGTGCCTGATAAACCTTGCCGAAGTAAGTGGAGAGGTTCTCGGCAGTCATGTAACCGGAGCAGTGAGCGAACTTTACGTCGGGGTGCTCGCTTGCCATTTCAACGGTAGCGTCCATGAAGCCGAAGGAATTTGTGTAGATGAGGTTGCAGCCCTCTTCGATCAGCTCGTTGATAGCCTTGGAGCAGTCGGAAACGGTCTCAGCAACGTTCTCGCGGTAAGCGGTGGGAACGCCCATTGCCTCGATGGCAAGTCTGCCCTGGTCGTGAGCCTGGGTGTAGCCGCCGTCATTGATGCTTCCGATGTAAACGAAGCCAGCCTTTACGGTGCTGTTGGTGGTTGTGCTGTCTGCAGCGCTGGAATCAGCTGCGGAGCCGGAGTTGTCTGCATTGCTGCCGCCATTGCCGTTGGAACAGCCGGTGAACAGCATTGCTGCTGCCATGATGGCAGCCAGTAATCTCTTCTTCATTGGTTTGTTTTCCTCCCTGGTTTTGTGGCTTTCGCCTTTTCCTGCGGTCGCCCGCATGTGTTTATATTTTGGTCACCTCTAAAAACCTTGTTTGAGTGAAAATGTGTATAGCACACCGCCTGCTTCAG
>HF989459.1:0-5475 GCA_000432175.1 Eubacterium sp. CAG:786 | reverse complement strand
TTTCAAACCGGTTTTTAGAGGTTCCCTATTTTAACGGTAGTACCGTCAAAATCAGCTCCTGGGATCATCGCGGAACGTGCAGCCGTTCACGGGATCCATGGCGTCTATTATTGCCAGCGACTCAACGCGTATGCCCTGGCTGCGTACAAGTTCGCCGCCGCACTGGCAGCCCTTTTCAATGACTATGCCGGCGCCCGCGATCTTCGCGCCTGCGTGCTTCACGATGTCAATAAGCCCCAGCAGCGCGCAGCCGTTCGCGAGGAAGTCGTCGATGATGAGGATATTGTCATCAGGCGACAGGAACGCTTTCTTCACGATAACGTCGTATGTACGGTTGTGCGTAAAGCTCTTTATCTTCGTGGAATAGACCTCGCCGTCGATGTTGATGCTCTGGGTCTTTTTCGCGAACACCACCGGGCAGTTGAAATACTGCGCGGTAATGCACGCTATGCCGATGCCCGAAGCCTCGATGGTGAGTATCTTGTTGATGCTCTTATCCGGAAACAGCCTGCGGAATTCCTTGCCCATCTCATTGATGAGCGCAATGTCCATCTGGTGGTTGAGAAAGCTGTCCACCTTGAGGACATTTCCCTCCTTGATAACGCCGTCTTTTCTTATCCTGTCCTTTAAAAGCTCCATCTCCGCTTACCTCTCTGTCAGCTCTCTGCCCATAAGTACGCCCATAACGGACGCCATCATAAGTCCTCTTGTCCAGCCGCTGGAGTCGCCCAGGCAGTGAAGCCCCTTTATATTGGTATTGAAGTGCTCGTCCATCTTGATGCGGTTGCTGTAGAATTTCAGCTCCGGTGAATAGAGGAGCGTTTCACGGCTCGCAAAACCGGGAACTACGCAGTCCACAGCCTTGATGAAGTTGATGATGTTCGTCATCGTGCGGTATGGCATTGCAGCGGTGATGTCGCCTGCAACTGCGTCAGGAAGCGTGGGCTTGACGTTGGAGAAGTTCAGTTCCTTTGCCCAGGTGCGCTTTCCGTCGAGAATATCGCCGAAACGCTGGACCATGATGTGACCGTTGCCCAGCATATTGGTGAGCTCGCCGACTTTCTGCGCGTACTCTATCGGCTGATTGAACGGAACGCTGAAATTATGCGAGCAGAGTATCGCAAGGTTGGTGTTGTCGGATTTCAGATCCTTGTAGGAATGCCCGTTCACGACTGCGAGATCGTTGTCGTAATTCTCCTGGCTGACGAAGCCGCCGGGGTTCTGGCAGAAAGTGCGCACCTTGTTCTTGAAAGGAAGCGGATAGCCGATAAGCTTGGACTCATACAGCACCGCATTGACTTCCTCCATGACCTCGTTGCGTACTTCCACACGGACGCCGATGTCAACGGTACCCGGCTGATGCGCGATGGAATGGCTCTCGCATGTGCGCTCCAGCCAGTCTGCGCCCTTTCTTCCGGTGGCGATGACTATGCTGTCTGCTGCGATCTCCTGGCGATTTTCGCCCTTGTTGTCGGTGACGATGACGCCGGTGCACTCGTCGCCCTTGATGATGATATCCTCGCAGCGTGTGGAGAACATGATCTCAACGCCGTGCTCCAGCAGGTACTTCTCAATGCGCAGGTACAGCTGGTGCGCCATTTCAGTGCCAAGGTGGCGTATCGGGCAGTCGACCAGCTTAAGGTTGGCGTTTATCGCCTTTTTGCGTATCTCGCGTATCTTGTCCGGTTCGCTGACGCCCTCGACATGCGGGTCTGCGCCGAATTCCAGATATATCTTGTCGGTGTAGTCGATGGTTTCCTGTGCGAGCTGTTCGCCGATAAGTTCCGGCAGATTTCCGCCTACTTCGCAGGAAAGCGACAGCTTGCCGTCAGAAAACGCGCCCGCACCGGAAAAACCGGTGGTGATGTGGCAATAGGGCTTGCAGTTCATGCAGACCTTTGTCTTTGCCTTGGGACAGGCTCTCTTTTCAACAGAAACGCCCTTTTCGACGATCAGTATCTTCTTCTGGGAACCCTTGCGGAGCATTTCCAGCGCGGTGAATATTCCCGCGGGGCCTGCGCCGACGATAACTACGTTATACTTTGCCATTTATAGATTTACCTTTCACTTATGGTGAATTTATCCTGCCATTATTACACAACTCCACGCATTCACCGAATATACGTTATTAATTTATCACAATTTCTTCATATTGTCAACACGTTTTCTGCAATTTAGGACATATTATCGTAAATTTCAGCAACTTGCCGAAGAAATCAGGCGCTGCACATCAGGCGCATGCCGCGGTTTTATGCCCTGACACAGAAATTCACCGCCCCGTGCAGCAGAACGGTGAATTCAGCGTACAAAGTCAGTCGGCCTTTTCAATATCGGCTTCTGAGCAGTAAAAAACCGCTGTCATGGAGCCGAAAGTATCCTCCTCGTCGTCGCCGTCGTCGGTATCGATGACATAAGTCGTCCTGCCGCCTGCGCAGCTGATATCGGTGATAGTCCCGACCACTCCGGTCTTGATTATTCTTACAGTATCGTCAAGCTTGAACATGTTCACACCTCCAGTGCAGTGGGATTTGTGCATTCTATCTGTGCGGAATTCTCCGTCGGCGCAGCCCAGCGCACCGCGTTTTCTATAACACGCAGGACATCAGGGTCGTGAAACGTGGGGTATTCCTCATGTCCGGGCTGGAAATAGAATATCTTCCCTGCCCCGCGCCGGTAAGTCACGCCGCTCCGGAACACCTCTCCCCCGGCAAACCAGCCCATAAATACCACCTCGTCCGGCGTGGGAATGTCGAACGGTTCGCCGTACATTTCTTCATGCGGCAGCTCAAAGTGCCCGGGAATTCCACGCGCTATCGGGTGAGAAGGAATGACCGTCCACACGCGTTCGCGGTCGCCGTGCCGCCATTTCAGGTTGCAGGAAGTCCCGCACAGCCGTTTGAACACCCTGCTGTGGTGCGCCGAATGCAGCGGAATGAACCCCATGCCCGCATTGACGCGACGGCACACGCGCTCAACGCTTTCGTCCGTGACTTCGTCATGCGCCATGTGTCCCCACCATATCAGCACGTCCGTTTCGGAAAGAGCCTTTTCGCTCAGACCCTGCTCCGGGTCATCAAGGCATGCAAGCTCAACGCTGATATCGCCGCATTTCTGCAGGTACTCCCCTATCGCCGCGTGAATTCCGCGGGGGTATATTTCCGCGACCGGGGGCTGCAGCTTTTCGTGCCGGTATTCGTTCCACACAAGTACTCTTATCATACGCTCTCCTTTATCCACCGCAGGATATTTTCCGCGGAACGGCGCATGTATTCCCGCTGGTCAACAGCGCCAAAGTGCTCGGCAGAAAAGTCACCCGCATAGCCGTCGGCAAGCAGCTTTTTAACGAGCGCTTCCGCGCCGACGTAACCAGCGCCGCATTCGCACGGGTACATCATTTCCCCGGAAATATCGGCTTTCACGTTGCTTCTGTCGCTGTCAGCCCGGGCAATGTCGCGGCTCCTGTCCTTTATGTGGACGTGCGCAAGGTACTTCCCGAGTTTTCCGCAGGCCTCGGCAGGGTCCTCGTTCACATATGCGAAATTGCCTGTGTCGAAAGTCCAGCAAAGCCCGTCAGAACCGCTCAGCAGCCGCATAAGCCCCGCAATATCACAGCACGGGGAATTCACGTCGTCAAAGTCCTCAACGGTGACGGTGATGCCATAAGTACGCGCAAGTGCGCATATTTCCGACAGCCGAGCGCATGTCCGTTCAAAAAAGGCGTTCCGGTCATCGTCCGGTGCGATGAATCCGGGGATAACAAGTATCTTGTCAGCCCCGAAATACGCGGAAGCCTCCAGATGGCGCAGAGCCTTTTCCCGCGTGACTTCCGGAGCGTCATGAGCCAGGTCGTAATGTCCGTAGACCGAAGCAGCTGTCATTCCGCAGCCGGAAAAGAGGCTGCGCAAAGTCCTGTTGTCCAGCCGCCAGAGGTCGCACTCAAGCCCGGAATACCCCATATCATGCACCTGCAACAGCATTTCCTGCAGGGTGATGTCATTCTGTGAACACGCTTCATATATGTGCTCCAGAAAAATATTCAGTCTGTTCAATTTCTCGCCCCCATTATTATTTTATACCACTTGCATTGATTTGTCAATATTCCGCATTATTTTTGATATTTTACACTTGACAAAAGTCAATGTTCTGTGATATAATCACAATGTTTAGAAAAAATATGACAGTTGACAGATTATTCATTAGCAATCATGCAGATAGTGTGCTATTTTGACATGTATTCACGCATTGAGCTATCGTCCGATGTCACTATATACAATGCTAATCTGCATCATATTTGAACCTATTGATTTAATTCATGCGTTGCGCAACAAAATGCTATTAATATAGTATATGAAAATTTCTTTTCGTTATGCGCCTGATAAAGTTTCAAAATACTCTGCAAGCTGTCACAAAAATATCACCTGATTTTAAAAAAACATCAATTTAGGTATTGATTTTTTTATATTAATGTTGTATAATGATTAGACAAACAGCAATGACAGGAGGACTCAAAATGTTCAAAAATCAGGCAGATGGCCGCAAGAACCTTGTAGGCATCAAGATTCACGAAGTGCGCAAGGCACGTGGTATTTCCCAGCGCCAGGTCGCTGACGATCTCAACGAAATGGGACTTATCATCGACAAAAACGCGGTTCAGCGTATGGAATCTGGCCAGCGTTTTATCACAGATATTGAGCTGATCACAATTGCGAAGTATCTTGATATCCCGCTCAACGAGCTTATGGCTTCTTTCAGCAAATAAGCAAATCCCCCGGATTGCCGTCCGGGGGGCTTTTTTTATGAGATCCGCGCGGAATTATTCCCACCGCATCAGGATATGCGGTATTCCGTCCTCATCAAACGGTTCTGAGATTTGCACGAACCCGTTCTTTTCATAGAATTCTCTGGCGTACTGCTGGGCTTCTATGGTTATTTTGCACGGACCGTAGTGTTCCTGCACAAAAGTTATCCCCTTCTGAACGATCTGCGAGCCAATGCCGCTGCGCCTTCTGGCAGAGATTATCCTCCCAAGTGCCGGCTCGTCGAACCGCACTCCCGGCGGCAGTATCCGCAAATATGCCGCGATCCCGTCATCGTCCGATAACCACATGTGGTATGCATTCTCGTCAAGTCCGTCGATATCCTGATACGCGCAGTTCTGCTCCACCACAAACACTGCGCTCCTGAGTTCCAATATACCATAAAGTTCTTTTACAGTCAGTTCGCTGAAATGTTTTACATATAGTTCCATTGTAACCCTCCATGTCAATATACATCATAAATCAAAAATCCGGAATTGTCAAGCATCCCTGATCAGCAAGCCATTTGTAACGTCTTTTCTGATTTTTTCAAAAATAGTTGAAATATTTTTAAAAAAGGTATTGACAAATCGGTTTTTCCGTGGTATAATATAACACGTTGAAACAAACAACTGGGTGTGGCGCAGATTGGTAGCGCGCTACCTTGGGGTGGTAGAGG
>HF989458.1 GCA_000432175.1 Eubacterium sp. CAG:786 | reverse complement strand
CTATCGCGAGGTGCTCCAGCGCGCCGTTGTCTATTTCGAGTTCGGGAATCACGCTCGTGCCGAAAAAGCGCTTTACGCAAGCTTTGTGCCAGCCCGAGGGTTCGTCGGTTTTAAGCGGTTTTCCGCAGCACAGGCAGTTCATGATTTTTCACCTCTGATACTTACGTTTCCGATGGCGTCCCGGCAGGAAATCAGCAGCAGCCCGAAGCGGTCTTTCTGGTCTATCTTCCAGTTGCGGGTAATCACGCCGAGCAGCCAGCCCTCGGGGATAAGCCCGTCGAAGAACGAAAACAGCGTTTTCGAGGAATACACCTCCTCCGACAGCGGCAGGGTCAGCGACACGGCGCTTGCGCCCCCGGAGCGCAGGTAATCGCGGTCGTACTCGAAGGAGTACCCCTCGTCGGTTTCGGAAAGAGCGCCAGCGTAGGCGTTCCTGACATACACATATGCGGTTCTGAACGCGCCCATTACTCATCGTCCTTTCTGCCCGGAACTGCCTGCATATCGAACATCGCGAGGGCGGCGTTCACCTTGTCCATTCGCACGGTTTCCTTGCCTTGCTCGAGTTCCCGCACGAAACGCAGTCCCAGCCCCGAACGTATCGCGAATTCCTCCTGCGTAAGCCCTGCGGCTTTGCGGTTTTCCTTGATAAATTTCGCTATCGGATTCATTTTTGCGCCCCCTTTGTGTTATATATTTTACACCCGTTCGGGTATTTTGTCAATGGGTTGGCGTGGATTTATACCCGTTCGGTGGTAAATTTGTGCGTTTGTTATAGTATTGCACCCTAACGGGTATATTATACGCGGTGAGCGAGGGCGGAAATCAACTTGAAAAATAGCGGACGTTGTGATACAATAATTATACGGAGAATAAGGGGGATATATGGATTATAAAATCAGAAAGATCAAAGAGTCTGAATACAGCGTATTAGGCGATTTCCTTTACGAGGCGATATTCATTCCCGAGGGCGTAAAATCGCCGCCGAGGGAAATCATCGAACAGCCCGAATTGCAGGTGTACATATCTGATTTCGGAAAACATAAAGGGGACTGCTGCCTTGTTGCGGAGCTGGACAAAAGAATAATCGGTGCTGTGTGGGTGCGGATAATGAATGATTACGGTCATATTGATGACGAAACTCCGTCGTTCGCGATATCCCTATATCCCGAGTACAGGAACCACGGGATAGGGACAGCTTTGATGAAATCAATGCTTAAGTTATTGAAAGCGGAAAATTACAAACAGGCTTCGCTTGCTGTTCAGAAAGCCAACTACGCAGTTAAAATGTATAAGAATGTCGGATTTGAGATCGTCGGAGAAAATGCGGAAGAGTACATCATGGCGTATAGGTTTTGAATGGCAACTGCTGTTTGGCAATGAGGTGTGGAGGTAATTAAATGAACGCGGAAATCGACATATCGAATGTTGTGCTAAGGACGGAGCGGCTCGTACTGCGCCCGTGGAGGGAATCCGACCTTGATGATTTTTTCGAGTACGCTAGCGTGGACGGCGTAGGTGAGATGGCTGGCTGGTCTCACCACAAAACGATTGAAGAAACGCAGGCTGTTCTTACTGCGTTCATCATCGGGAAAAAGACGTTCGCAATCGAGCGCGGTGGGAAAGTCATAGGCTCGCTGGGAATCGAAAAATACGACGAGGAGAAGCTCCCGGAATTCAGCGATAAGTCGGGGCGTGAGCTGGGATTTGTGCTGTCTAAGGAGTACTGGGGCAACGGGTACATGGCGGAGGCAGTCCGGGCGGTGATAGATTATCTGTTTAAGCAGGTCGGGCTTGATTTTATTGCTTGCGGGTATTTCACCGACAATCCGCAGTCGAAGCGCGTGCAGGAAAAATGCGGGTTCGCGTTTTATAAGTACAGTAAGTACACGACGGCTTACGGGGTCACTAAGGACGAGTGTATCAATGTTTTGCTTGGGTGAATTTGCGGCGGGTTTTCGTGCGTTGACTGCGCTGTTTTTGGCGGGAATGTGCGGGAAGTAAGCGGAACTGAAAAATATGATTGGGAATGCAATTTATTTGTTGCATTCCTTTTTGTTTTGCCTGTTTTCGGAGCGTTACTGTGGGCAAAAGTGTGGGCATGGTGGGTGTTTTACTTGCTTTCGGCAAAATGTAATAGCTGTGAATGGCTTTATTATGCGGAAAATCAGATGCAGGATTGTGGGATAGTCGGGTTCTCATCTGCCCCAAGAACGCGCCTATCGCCGTCAGCAAGACTGACAACGTGAAGATCATCACCCCTGAGGCTAACCAGTTTGCGGACGCATGGGACATTGATTACCGCAAGTATCACGATCTGTTCATTCCCGACAACAAGAAGGCTGTCATTGCGGTTTCCGTAAGCGCATGACAACTGCCCTGAAACGGACTGATTAACTTACAAAGCAGCGAAAAGGCGCCGTAGTGATTACAGCGCCTTTTCCTGAAAGGAGAGATATTATGCTTATCACAGCTGAAGAATACATAAGCATGGGATTTCCGGAGATAAGTTCCGGGAATATTCCCGGCTGCATAAAGCGCAGTGATTACATCATTTCTGCGCTCACTGAGGGAAGAGCCGAAAAAGCCGTACAGAGCGGTGGAAAGCCTGCTGAATTAGTCAAGCAGGCGGCTGGATTTCAGACATATCAGCTGCTGCGTGAGATGGAAATTCTCGAGAAGAGCAGCAATTCCAGCTCTGACAGCGAGAAAGTGACTATAGGTGATTACTCTTACAGCAGCCAGAAAAGCGAGAGCAGCTCCACTGCGGTGTTTTCCACGGACTGCGACGAAGCCGGGCTGAACGTTATACGGCTGCTCAGGGCGGCTGGCTGCATGTTCGCTGGGGTGGAGGTGCTGGAATGACCGTCAGATCTATCCCGTCGGAATTACTGACTGACAGCGTGACGCTGCTCACGCCGGAAGCCAGCGGGTATTCCGAGCAGGAACTTGACTGCGTGAGAGTTATACGCACCAGCGCTGTTACAGATCATCTCGTAACTCACGCAAGGGACTGCACCGAGCTTGTGGTTTACTTTGACTGCACGAATTCAGAACCAGCTGGTACAGAATTCAATGCAGGGCAGTCGCTGAGGTATTGCGGTGAACTGTTCGAAATCGTGGAAGCTGCGCTTTTTTCTGGAGAGAAACCGCACCACTACCGCATAAGAGCAAAAAAGACCGGTGGAGAACACACCGGCTGAAAGGAGGATCGAACATGAAGGAAAACAAATCCACTAAGCCGGCCGGCGACAGGGAGGAAGCCTATCGCCTTGCCAAGCTGCTGCGCACTGGTTCGCGGGAACTCGCGCGGCAGCTGAATACCAAAAAGGCCAGAAAGCAGCGCTAGGAGGTAGCCATGACGATAACGATAAACAATGTCCGCTTCGATAAGGTGACTGAATTTTCAGCCGAGCGTGAAACCCGCAGAACTGACATTCACTACAACACGCAGGGAGATATGCTCATCGACCTTGTGAACAGAAAATACAAGCTGACTGTACTTTTCGGGCTGCTCACCGAAAGCGAGATGAAGCAGCTCAGAACGCTTTGCAGCGAGATTTTCGTCACTGTTGTGTTCCCGGCTCCGGAGGGCGAGGTCACGGCTGAATTCCACATTGCGGACGAGCCTGCACCGGCTGTCGCCGTGGTGAACGGGGTGACGATGTACGGCGGCGTGGAACTTGTTATGCTGCAGAAATGAGGTGAGATAATGGTCAGTGTTTCTGACAAATTCAAGGAACTTGCGCAGGATAACGGGCGCCGCGTCTGGTGCAGGATAGTCGCGGACGGTGAGGAGTTCCTGGACGACAGGCTTATCGACATGTCGTTTGACGATGTCGTCCACCCGGACTGGTTCACGATAGGCACCACCTGCGCAAATCGTCTGCACTTTTCTGCCAGGTTCACCGGGGAGCTTTCCGCAGGGGCTGAGGTCAGCGCGTTCATCAGCTTCGACGGGGAAGAGTGGTGTCCGCTTGGCGTGTTCTTCATTTCCCAGAGGTATGTCAGGGGGAATATCGTCAGCGTGACGGCTTACGACAGAATGTACAGTCTTGATATTGCATTCAGCTATTCAGGTACGCTTCCGGCTACCAGCGACGTTATTCTGAAGAAGCTGTGCGAGGACAACGGCATCATCTGTGCGGAAGCTGGTTATCCGTACAAGGTGGAGAGCATTCCCGCAGACTGCACCGTGCGCGACATGATAGGCTACATAGCAGGCATAAATCAGGCGTGCGCCAAGATGGACCGTCAAGGCAGGCTCACGCTGAAAAAGCACAACACCGCCGACTATTTCCTGCTGGATAAAAGCTGCTGGGAAGTCCAGAGAAACATGGGACGTTCCACAGTCACATGCGTCAGGGTCAACACCGGCGACGGGGAACTTGTCGCAGGCAATGGCGCTGAAATTTCCACGCTGGAGCTATACGACCCGCTTATGACACAGGGAATACTCGACAACATCTATTCGATGTTCAAGCCGTTCTTCTTTTATGGAGCGGAACTTGAAATGCAGGGGCTTCCGTTCCTTGAAGCGGGGGACATGATACAGTTCCTGGACGGGAAGCTGCTTTACCCGCTGGTGATAAGCGAGGTCGAATACACCTACGACGGTGGGCTTTCGGCTAAGCTGTATTCCAAGAACAAGATAAACGAGGACGGCGACGACCTCGAAAAGCTGCTGCAGAAGCTTCTGCACCTGAAGAACGCCGTGTACTACAAGCGCGTAAATCAGGAACAGATAGCGCTGACAACATCGGAGCAGATTATTGCGGATTTCGATTTTGAGACCACCGAGGACTGCTTCGCGCAGCTGGACGTTAATTTCACACTGAAAAATAACGACGCGGATATTCTGTCGGTCGCAGTCAATGTGAATGGCAGCGATGTTCCGAGGACGTTCACGCAGACGCTGGGGCAGGGTGATTATCACCTGCTGCATGTGTATCATCTTGCGGAGGCGCTGCCAGCGGGGAAGAACCGTATTTATGTGACGGCAAAGACCCGCAGCGGCAATTCCTATATCGCCAGCGGAAACATGGAAGCTACCCTGGTCGGGCACGGCATTTATGGGAATTCCGGCAGCCAGCAGGACAAGCTGCCGCTGTATGAGCGCGTGCAGCGGTGGAAGATAGGTTCGCCGTCAATGACGATGAAAGCAGTCACAGACGATTATTCAGGAGGGATAACATAATGAAGGGAAAGGCAACATTCACCCTTACAAACGCCGCGACAGGGCGCGTGGAAAGGGAATTCACAGAGCACAATCTGGTGACGAATGCAGTCAGCAGGCTGCTTTCGCCGCCGGGTTACACGATCATGGGGAAGTTCAGCTGGTCGGATTTCATCGGCACATCGCTGCCGCTGTACAAGGAGCTTTTCGGCGGCATAATGCTGCTGAGCACCACGCTCACCGAGTCTGCGGATACGGTCATGCTGCCCCCGGACTGCATTCCGCTGGCGACTGCCGGGGACGCGTATGCAGGCTCGCTTGCGACGCGCGGTTCGCTTAATCTCAATGAAACCGGTGAAACAGGCAACGGCTATCATTTCGTCTGGGATTTTGGTACGGACAAGGCAAACGGCACTATAAACTGCGTTGCCCTCACAAGCAGGCTTTTCGGCAACACGGGGTTTTCCAGCGATGAGAAAACCGGTGGGCTGATAATGAACCCGGTGACCAAGACCGCCATTGACCCGACGGATAAATTCTGTCATGCATATGGACTTTATCTTGCGACCACTGAAAAATTCACGCATCTGTACGTTCAGAAAAACAGCTCGTCGGAGCTTATATTCACCAGGGTAAAGAGCGTTGACCCGCAGAATATCTGCATCAACGACAGCGTGAATATCAACACGCTCCAGGAGGCGTATGACACCAGGAGCGTAATGCTTCCGATAGAATGCGACAATATCACCAGACCATATCTTGACGCTGCCGAGAACAAGGCGTATTTCTTTGCAAAACAGTATAACACGGAAAATGAGTCGTATATAGATTATGTTTCTGTTGACCTGGACACGTTTGCAGTTTCTGCAAAGAAAAGATGGCCTACGTCGCAGAAATTCAATTATATTACTGCGGCTGCAATACACGGAGGCAGGCTTTACGCGGCGTGGTCAGATATCCTCACGGCGTTTTCAGCTTCGGGGGAGATCGCTGGGAACTGGACGACAAAATGCAGCGGCGACCTCTGGTTCAGCAACCTGAATGGTGTTCTCACGATGCATGCGTACAACGGGTATTCATATTCGCTTTACAGTGGGAACTGGTACAGCGCATTCAATGACGCAACTTCTCCATTGGCGTTCGGCGCTTCGGTGGATATCAAACCGCCGTATTATCCGGTACACGGTATTTCGCAGTATTACAACGTGGCTCACAAGTCTACGATAGACCCGTATCTCGGTGCTGCGGCAAACTATGTGGCGACGGTGAACAACCTGTCCACGCCATTGGTCAAGACAAACGAACATACCCTGAAGATCGCATACGACATCACAAACTGACGAAAACCTCCCCTGAAATTTCAGGGGAGGTCAATTTTATGCGAACTGCCAGCTGTCGAATTCAAATCCGTCGGAGATAACGAAATAAACGTCATGCTGACCGGTCAGCGCTGCAAATTCACTGCTGTACACCGTCTGCCAGTCGTCGCCGCTGAACTCCAGCGACGTGGTGATATTTCCGTCGATGCCGTCGATGTAAACGTCTATTCTGCCGGTGCCCTTAACTCTTGCGGCAAAGCGGGTTGCCCCGTCTGCGAAATCAGCGCCGCGTACTGCGAGCCACGCCCCGGTGCCGTCGTTTGTGCCGTTGGATACCGTCATGTCGCCCGGTTCTTCTGTCGCAGAATACGCGGTGCCTGCGCATGCGGCGATATTCTCTGCCTGCACCGGACTGAACGGGTCAAGCGGCTTTATCTGTGAAACGCCCTCTCTGGTGCCGGTTACGGGGGAGATCTTCACGTTTTCCTCGTCTACCTGGGCTTCATTCACGCACAGGCTGCGGAAGCCGCCTGTAGTGCCAAGGGATTTCTGCGGGAATAGAGCGTGATAGAACAGATAGTACTTTCCCTGATACTTCTGCAGATGGGTGTGGTTGTTGCTGTATTCCAACCCCTGCTCGCCGGGGTTTCTGAAGTAGTAGTCCTGGTATACCCAGCTGTCGGGGTCGAGGGGCGTCTTTGTCGTGAGGTAGGACATGCTGCACTGTGGCGGCGCGAATACGCCTTCCTTGTCCCAGTTCTCGTAATGTCCGCTCCAGTCGTTGTTGTAGGTGTAGACATAGGTGCCGTTGATGTAGTTCAGCTCGCTTGCTTCAAAATGGAACGGGGAGGGAATCTTCTTTATTTCGCTGTCAAGGCTGAGCATATCGCTGCCGAGTTTCACTATGCGCGCTCCGTCGGTGCCTCCACCGAATGAGAGCCAGCCGGTCCCGTTTTCGTCGATGCATACGCCGGGGTCGAAGGGTGACTGACAGCCGTCAAGACCCGGGGTGTTTCCGTCGATGAGGGAATTGCCGAGCGGGTCGGACCACGGTCCGGTGGGGGAGGTCGCGGTGATAACGCCGGTTCCCCAGCCGCTGTTTGAGAAGTAGAGATAGAAGTGGGTAAGTCCGTCGTCCTCAACGCGGGAGGTTATCGACGGCGCCCAGGAAGCAAATGCCCAGGGGCATATCTCGCCGACGTTTATCGTCCCGTGGTAGGTGAAGTTCACCATATCGTCGGTGGAGATCATGACGATGGACTTTATGTGCTCGTATGTGTTGCTTCCCTCGGCGCCAACGGCTTCGTACTGCTGGTGGTCGTTGGTACCGTAGATGTACAGCCTGCCTTCGTATTCAACGGCGGTGGGGTCTGCGCAGAAGATGTTGGAAAGCAGCGGGTTTCCCTCGGCGGTGGTCTTTGATGAGATGCTGGTAAGTGAAGTCATTGTGATATCTCCTGGTGTGGTTTCGGTGATGTTACCGCCAAGCGTGAACGCTGTATCCGGTGAGAATTCCGCAGGCTGGTCGGTCGAAGCGCCGCTGTCTGCTGGTTTACCGGCAGAGCAGGCACACAGCGCCAGCGCCAGCGCTAATGATAATAGTGATTTAATGTGTTTCATGGCGACTCCTTTTCGGTGATGGTATTATACTTATATTTTATCGCACCACAGACTGTTTTGCAAGGAATTAAACGCCAATCGATAGCACAAAAACGACATGATGACTGCGAATGAAAAAAATTTCCCCGGAGCCAGCCCCGGGGGATATATTCACAGATTTTCGTCTATCCATTTCTGCCTGCTGTAGAAGAATTTCGTCAGGTACTGCAGCTGACTTGAATAGGTGTTGTTCTCTTTCATTGCCAGCGGCTGGAAGCCATTCGCACGGGAAAGCGTTTTCCATACCCCGAAATTTTTTTCTGCCGAGGGCATGATGAGCGGCTTGTATTCGCTGAGCGTGTCAAGGGAAGTCTGCAGCATCTCGTCCTTTACCTCGTCCCAGCGTGCGCGCACCTTTTCGCGGAAGCTGTCGTCGGTCATCAGGTAGTTGTACCACGTCAGCCCTATGTAGCTGTTGTTGTCGCTGTCGCCTATCGTTGCCCAGTCGTTGTACTGCGGATTGTCCATGTACATGTTTCCGAACGCAAGGTCGAAATCCCACACAGGCCCCATCTCAAGCCGGTACAGCTTGGGCTTTGTGATATAGCAGCTGCGACGGAAGCAGGAGTCCAGGTTGTAGGTGTATTCATGCACCAGGAACCAGTCTATGAAGCTGTTCACGTTGATGTATTTGTCATAGTTGGTGAGCGTGGTTATCGCGGTGTCAGCCTTGCACATGTAGTCATATATGAAGTCGTAATGCGCCTGCGTCCAGTTGTATTCAGCCTGGGGATCCTCTTCGGTGTCGGGGCTTTTTATCTTGATGTTCATTCCGCAGCCGGAGGGCAGGTCGAAATAGTTCCAGCCCTTCTGGTCAACGTTGGGGTCAGCGCCGCCTATTTCAAGCAGGTAGCCTGTTTCCACGCTGGAAAGGCTGTCGTCGATGGCAAGCCGCGACGACTTTACTTCCAGCTGTTCCCCGAGGGTGTAGACACCCTGATATATCCCGTTGAGATAAACGTCCACGGGGATTGCATTCGGCACGAACCGGAAGCTTTCCAGCGAGCGTGCAACGTTGAATGCCACCGTATTACGCAGCAGCGACTCGTCTGCATAGTTTGCGATAAGTACCCAGCGCTTTGCCTCTGCCATGCCGAGCAGCGAGGTCTTTTCCTCAAGCTTTATCTTGTAAGGCTTCTTTGGCCAGCTCCAGGTGGAATGCCCCCTGCCGCGTATCTCCGCCTGCAGCACGCCGGTGCTCTGGTACTGACCGTCGGTCATGCCGGCGTCTATCTGAACGGTGCACGGGGAATATTCGTCGTGGGAGATCTCCGTCTGCTCATCGATGTTCAGGAAAACCGCAGGTATCTTTGTGTCAGTGACTTCGCCGAAAGCACCGGGTATCTGCTCGTTAAGCACCGAAGTTTCCTGCGAACTTGGCTTATATGTTGACGGCGTGTAGCTGTCGGTTATGGGAATAACGCGCCCTTGTGCGTCGGTGGGGTGTTCTTCCTCTGATATGGCTGAATTATCGCCTGAGCAGCCCGTCAGGAGCAGTACCCCGGCAACGGCTGCAGAAAGAATGCATCTGATTTTCACAGCAATGCACCTCCAGCAAAAATTAATTTATATTAATTATATACTACAATCTATTTTTTGTCAACGCCATTTCAGATTTTTGGACATTTGCATTAATTTGCACCAGCCATTCTGTATAAAATACCACCTTAAAATAAAGCGCTGCGGAATACGTTTTCATACAAAAAGGAGCCGTTTTCACAGCTCCTGATTTTTATTGTTTTCTGTTGCCGCAGAGCAGCACAAGACCGTCGTTTGTGTATGCTGCTGCGGTAAATCCGTCGGGGTCGTCGTATAGCGTGCGAATATTCCGGGATTTGCCCATTTCCGCGAATTCGCTCACCAGCGAAACGCCGTCGAACCATGTGTAAGCAGCGCCGCTGCATTCCGTTCCATTCACGACGGTGGTGTTTCTGCCGACAAAGCGGAAGCTTTCAAGCTCGGCAGCGGTCAGCGTCTTTGAAAAGCTGTCGGCTTGCACTGCCTTTCCGTCCTCGAGATGATAGAGCGTAAGTGCGATACCGGCTGCGGAAGTGCTGTGGCACAGCGCATATTCGCCGTTTATCACGCCGGCTGCCGCAGTCAGCGCGAGAGGTTTCGGCTCAGCGGGTGCTGAGAGGTCGGCCGCGAATGTCACAACATCGCCGTCGCTGGTCAGCAGGGAAGTGCCGTCGAATTCCATCGCGGTCACGCTGCTGCCGGCAGTGAATGCGCCGATCGTTTTCAGGT
>HF989457.1:35566-35869 GCA_000432175.1 Eubacterium sp. CAG:786 | reverse complement strand
TGCGGCAGTGCAGACGAGCGCCACCGTTTCCGGCCGTATCGCACGGGAAGCATTCAGCATGGTCTGCACCGGGTCCTGCGTGCTCTCGAAAATGGTGTAGCTCATGCCGTGTTCAGTCAGCGAATGCACCGGGCGTATCACTGCGTTGTGCTCGATATCGCTCAGCACGAAATGCGCACCGGGGCGCGCAAGTCCCTTTATCGCGATGTTGAGCGCGTGGGTGCAGTTCAGCGTGAACACTGTGTTTTCCGGCTCTGCGCCGAAGAATTCAGCGCAGGCGCTGCGGCTGTTGTACACCGCCCG
>HF989457.1:30355-35519 GCA_000432175.1 Eubacterium sp. CAG:786 | reverse complement strand
GCCCCGACCGCCCCGGGTTTGCCCCGCAGGCAGTCATCGCGCGGTTCCACGCCTGGTATACGCTTCTTGGTTTCGGGAATGTCGTCGCTGCGTTATCGAGGTATATCACAGCTTATCCCCACCCGGGAAAGCAGGGGGCAGACAGTCCCCTTTTCTCCGAATATTTTCAGCGAGAATGTGCACCCGCTGCGACCGGTGGTGCGCATTACCACGCTTTTTATGCCGCTTCTCGCCAGGTAGAGCCGAGCCTTCTCAGCCTGGGTCATCGACTTTGCATTTATCACAAAAAAGTTCATTTCGTTTCTCCTTGCGTTATTGCAGGAATACAGCTCCTGCACTTTATTATATGCATACATCGCGGAAGCGGTCTGCGCTGGATTTGTGCAAAACTGCGAAAATAGTTTGTTTCCCCCTTGATTTTTTATTAAAAAAATGATACAATAATTGTGTAGATATTTCCGTATCCGAACATTGTAATGTTCACCCTTAATAACTCTGAGGAGCAACATCATGACAATCAAGACATTCAATATCAATTCTGACAAAACTGCATTCGTCAAGGCTTATCTGCCGGATTCCATCGCGGGGCTGCCGTTCTGCGACAAGCGCCCGGCTATGATAATATTCCCGGGTGGAGGGTACGAATT
This sequence comes from Eubacterium sp. CAG:786, assembly GCA_000432175.1. Classification (GTDB taxonomy): domain Bacteria; phylum Bacillota; class Clostridia; order Oscillospirales; family Ruminococcaceae; genus CAG-115. The sequence goes on along the minus strand of HF989457.1, from coordinate 34,872 downwards.
CTGCTCTGACCGCGAGGGGGAACCTATCGCGTTCCAGTACCTTGCAATGGGCTATGCGGCTTTCGTTGTGACCTACGCCTGCAACGAGAAGTTCCCCGAACCGCTGATGAACGCAGCTTACATATTCTATAAGATACGCATGCGCGCCGAGGAATTCGGCATAGACCCGCAGAAAATGGCGGTTCTGGGCTGCTCAGCAGGCGGACATCTCGCGGGCTGCCTCGCCACAATGTGGAGCGACGTTATGCTCACCAAGACCATCGGCTGCGAGCCTGAGGATCTCCGTCCGAATGCCGCGGTGCTCTGCTACCCTGTCATCAGCGGCGTGACTGCTCCCCACGAGGGAAGCTTCAGGGTGCTTCTCGGCGAGGACGCTTCCCGCTCCGACCTCAGCAGACTTTCGCTTGAGAACCGCGTGACGCCGAAAACTCCCCCCATGTTCATATGGGCGACCGCGAACGACGACTGCGTTTCCGCGCACAATTCGCTTGTCATGGCTAAGGCGTGCGTTTCCAACAAGGTTCCGGTGGAGCTCCACATGTTCGACGAGGGACCCCACGGGCTTTCCACCTGCGACAAGGCGACCGGCTGGAACGAGGCGTTCTATCTTGAGAACGTCCGCAGATGGATACCCATGTCCATCGAGTTCTTGGCAAAGTACATGAACGTTTGACCTGGCGCACCCACGTAACTGAGAAAGGACTCCAGATATGATACCAGACAAAGTTGCTTACACTCGTGGCGAGAAAATCGCTGAAATAGCAGGCGGTGCGCTCATGGCAGCGTTCGTGGCAGTTATGATAACGCTGATGGCGCTGAATATCACTGGCGGTGGGAATATCATAATGCTGGTGGTAATGCTCATCATTTACGGCATATTCTCGGTCTGCGGTGTTTACCCACAGGGCACCAATATACTGAAAAAGCCGGAAACCGCTTCCGACCGGGATTATCACCGGGTAAGGCGCGGCTGCATTATCGCAAAGCTGGTGCTGATCTCAGCAGTATTCTTGCTTTCAATGCCGTTCCTTAGTTAAGACATATTACAGGCGGCGGAGCCGTCCGCCCCTGCCAAATAAAGAAAGGACAAAAGAAATGAAGAAACCATTCGTAACCAAAGAACAGATCGAAGAGATCGCAAAGACCTATCCCACCCCGTTCCACATTTACGATGAAAAGGGAATCCGCGAAACCGCAAGGGCGCTGTACAAGGCGTTTTCCTGGAACAAGGGCTTCAAGGAGTACTTCGCTGTGAAGGCTACACCGAACCCGTTCATCATGAACGTGCTGAAAAGCGAGGGCTGCGGATTCGACTGCTCCAGCTACACCGAGCTGCTGCTCAGCGGTCAGGTCGGCGCCAAGGGCGAGGAGATCATGTTCAGCTCCAACGCCACTCCCGACGAGGATTTCAAGCTTGCCTACAAGATGGGCGTGCTGATAAATCTCGATGATTTCACACATATCGACGTTCTCGACAAGCTGACCGGAATCCCGGAGACCATCTCCTGCCGCTACAATCCCGGCGGAGAGTTCAAGACCGACGGCAGCCCCAATGTAATGGACACCCCCAAGGACGCAAAGTACGGCTTCACGCACGACCAGCTTATCGAGGGCTACCGCATTCTCAAGGAAAAGGGCGCGAAAAAGTTCGGCATGCATGCGTTCCTCGCAAGCAACACGCTGACTAACGACTACTACCCCACACTGGCAGGAATTCTGTTCCGCACCGCTGTTGAGATAAAGGAAAAGACCGGCGTTGAACTCAGCTTCATCAACCTTTCCGGCGGCGTGGGAATTCCCTATCGCCCCGACCAGCCTGCAAACAACATCGCAGTCATCGGTGAAAAGGTGCGCGAAAAGTTCAACGAGATACTCGTTCCCGCCGGGCTTGGCAACATCAGGCTCTGCACCGAGCTTGGCAGATTTATGCTAGCACCCAACGGAATGCTCATCGCAAAGGCTATCCGCGAAAAGCACATCTACAAGGAATACATCGGACTTGACGCCTGCGCTGCAAACCTCATGCGCCCGGCTATCTACGGCGCTTATCACCACATCACCGTTCTCGGAAAGGAGAACGAGCCCTGCGACCACAAGTACGACGTCACCGGTGGTCTGTGCGAGAACTGCGATAAGTTCGCGGTGGACAGAATGCTCCCCAAAATCGATATCGGCGATTATATTGCTATCCACGACACCGGCGCGCATGGCTTCTCGATGGGCTACAACTACAACGGCAAGCTCAGGAGCGCCGAGCTGCTGCTGCGCGAGGACGGCTCCGTAAAGCTTATCAGACGCGCTGAAACTGCCGCTGATTACTTCGCAACATTCGATTTTGCAAACTTCAACTTTATGCCCCGGGTTGTCAATAAATCACGGGGAAATCATCAGGCATTTACTATTGGTAACCTCTAAAAACCTCCTTCACGGCAGATTTCTATGACTTATATCATCTGCGTCGTTACCAAACCTTGAAATACATACAGTATTACTGCGGTTTGGTGCCTAGCATCTGATATAAGTCATATACGAAATCTGCTCGTGTCCCGGTTTTTAGAGGCTACCATATATCTTGCCGCCGTGCGGAATATACTGCACGGCGACAGCTGTATAGAGGTAAAAACCAATGAGAATGAGAAAAAAGAAGCATCTTGAGGAGCGCCTTGAAGCCTGCGCTCCCGTTATGCTGATAATGCAGAACCAGAACGAACACGCAAACGACCCGCTAGACGACAGCCTTTTCTTCGACAGCATGAAGGTGTTCGGCAACAACAATCCGCTGCATCTTGAAGTCGGCTGCGGAAAGGGCAGCTTCATTCTGGAACTTGCGCGGAGAAACCCCGATATAAACTACGTCGCAGTGGAAAAGACCCCGAACGTCCTCGTCACCGGTGCCGAGGCGCTCATGAACAGCGACATAAAGAACGTGCGTTTCTGCCTGGGTCAGGCTGAATACCTGGAGCACCTGTTCCGTCCGCACAGCGTGGAAAGGCTGTATCTGAACTTCAGCTGCCCGTTCCCGAAAGAGACATATGCGCGCCACAGACTTACCCACACGCGCTTTCTTAACATCTACAAGGCCATTATGAAGCCCGGTGCGGAAATCCACCAGAAAACCGATAACCAGCGCCTGTTCGAGTTCTCGATAGAGCACTTTTCACAGAACGGTTTCCCGATGAAGAACGTGTCCCTCGACCTGCATAACAGCGGCTTTGAGGGGAACATTATGACTGAATACGAAAAGAGATTTACGGAACTCGGTCAGCCTATCTACAGGCTTGAAGCCGTGGTTCCTGAGGATTAACGGAGGAAGCTATGAAATTTGTGACTGGCACGTTCCCCAGCACTTCCGGGATAACACGCTGCCGCTATTACATGTACCTGCCCGAAAAGCCCAGGGCGGCGCTGATGGTCTCCCACGGGATGTGCGAGTATATCCAGCGCTACCGTCCGTTTGCGGAGTTCCTCTGCGAAAACGGCATCGCGCTGGTCGGCAACGACCACATCGGTCACGGTAATTCCGTCACCGACAGCGACATGCTGGGGTATTTCGGCGAGGACGGCGGGTTCATGTATATGGTCAAGGATCTCCACCGCATGAAGATCATCATGAACAAGAAACTGCCGGGTATCCCGCATTTCCTGCTGGGGCACAGCATGGGAAGCTTTATCGCGCGCATTTACCTTTCCCGCTACGACGACTGCTGGGACGGCGCGATAATCATGGGCACCGCAGGCGGCGTGACCGGTTCTGCGCCGCTGAGAAAGCTGCTGGAGATACTCTGCCACTCAAAGGACAGCCGTTTCCGTCCGGAGATAAGCAAAAAGCTGGCTTTCGGGCTGTTCAATATCCGCTTCCACAACAGGCGCACCCCCAACGACTGGCTTTCCAGGTGGGACGAGAATGTTGACAGGTTCAACGCTGACCCGCTGTGCAGCTTCACGTTCACAGTCGCCGGGTTCAAGGACCTGCTCAACGCGCTGATGTGCGCGAACTCCGACTGCGTTATCGAGAACACCCCCACCGACCTGCCGATGCTGTTCGTGTCCGGTTCGATGGACCCCGTCGGGGAATACGGCAAAGGCGTGAGGTCCGCGTGCATGCGCTACCTGGAACACGGCTGCATGGTGAATATCCACATCTACCCCGAGGCACGTCACGAACTTCTGTTTGAGCTTAACCGCGACGAGGTCATGCAGGATATTCTGAGGTTCATCAACGACAACGCAGGCAGGATATATCATTTCTGAAACATGACGCCGTGGTTTTGCGGCGCCTGAATACTAACCGGAGGGCACCATGGAAAAATATCTTGACAATTCACTCACCCCGCAGGAACGCGCAGAAGCGCTTGCGGATACGCTCACCATACAGCAGCAGGCCGAGCAGCTGAAATACGACGCTCCCGCGATACCCGGGGTGCTGCCGGCGTACAACTGGTGGAACGAGGGACTTCACGGAGTTGCAAGAGCGGGCACGGCTACGATGTTCCCGCAGGCGATAGGCATGGCTGCGA
>HF989457.1:20329-30294 GCA_000432175.1 Eubacterium sp. CAG:786 | reverse complement strand
CTGAGGAAGCCCGCGCGAAATACAACGCCGCCAGCGCGCACGGCGACCACGACATTTACAAGGGACTCACGCTCTGGGCGCCGAACGTGAACATATTCCGCGACCCGCGCTGGGGCAGGGGTCACGAGACCTACGGCGAGGACCCCTGCCTGACGTCGCGGCTGGGCGTTGAGTACGTAAAGGGGCTGCAGGGTGACGGAAAGTACCTGAAAACCGCAGCCTGCGCGAAGCACTTTGCAGTGCACAGCGGTCCCGAAGCGGAACGGCACGTGTTCAACGCCGAGGTTTCCCCGAAGGACATCGAGGAAACCTACCTGCCCGCATTCAGGGCGCTGGTGGAAGAAGCGCACGTCGAAAGCGTCATGGGCGCGTACAATCTGGTGAACGGCGAGCCTGCCTGCGCAAGTCCGTTCCTTATGGGAAAGCTGCGCGAATGGGGCTTCGACGGCTATTTCACGTCGGATTGCTGGGCGATACGGGACTTTCACACCACCCACTGCGTTACGGCTACTGCGCCCGAGTCCGCAGCGATGGCGCTGAAAGCCGGCTGCGACATGAACTGCGGAAATACATATCTGCACATTCTCGCGGCGCTTGAAAAGGGACTTGTCACCGAAGAGGATATCCACCGCGCCTGCGTGCACGTCCTGCGGACGAGAATTCGTTTAGGGCAGCTTGACAGGACGGAGTTTGACGACATTCCGTACACCGCGGTTTCCACTGAGGAGCACAAGCAGGCTTCGCTGGAATGCGCCCTGCGCTCCGCTGTGCTGCTGGAAAACGACGGCTTGCTGCCGCTTTCAGACAGCGTGAAAACGATAGCCGTCATCGGTCCCAACGCTGACAGCCGCGACGCGCTCACCGGGAATTACAACGGTACTGCCGACCAGTACGTTACATTCCTTGAGGGAATACGCGAACGGTTCAGCGGGCGCATTCTGTATTCCCAGGGGTGCCACCTCTACAAGGACAGGACCCAGGGACTTGCGCAGCCCGGCAACCTTTATTCCGAGGCGCTGGCTGCCGCTGAGAATTCCGACGTTATCGTTGCCTGCGTGGGACTTGACGCAACGCTTGAGGGTGAAGAGGGCGACACCGGCAACGAGTTCAGTTCCGGCGACAAAAACGACCTGCGCCTGCCGGAGAGCCAGCGGACGCTCCTGCAGAAGCTTTCCGCGCTGGGCAAGCCGCTTGTGATAGTCCTCGCAGCGGGAAGCTCCGTGAATGTCGAAGTTGAATGCAACGCGCTGCTGGATATGTGGTACCCCGGTCAGCTTGGCGGCAGGGCGCTGGCTCAGCTGCTTTTCGGGGACGTTTCCCCGAGCGGGAAGCTTCCGGTGACATTCTACAGGAGCGCCGACCTGCTGCCAGATATCCGCGACTACAGCATGAAAAACCGCACCTACCGCTACTGCACGCCGGAAAACGTGCTTTATCCGTTCGGCTACGGGCTGAGTTATGCAAAATTCACGCTGTCGCAGCCGGAGTTCACCGGGAATTCTGCAAGCGTGACCATCACGAATGAAAGCGGCTTCTACGCCGAGGACGTACTGCAGCTGTATGTACGCGGGTATTCTGAATACGACGTACCCAACGGTTCGCTCTGCTGGTTTGAGCGCGTGGGTCTTGCCCCGGGTGAAAGCCGGCGCGTAACGCTGGAAGTCCCCGCAGAGGCGCTGGAGACAGTACAGCCGGACGGCGGCAGAAAACGCTGTGGCACGCATTTCACGCTGACTGTGAAGGACGGGACCGGAACAGATGTCAGCGGTGAAATAATACTTTGAAAACGCGTTATATCAGTTGACATAGTCAGCTAAATGTGCTACAATTATTCTGTTGAACGGTGTACTGCGCTTTACGTAAAACCGCTATTTTACCAGTAAGTGAGGTCATATTATGAAAAAGAAAAAGAAACTTGGCACAAGGATAGTTTTTGCCGTAATGGCAGTGCTGGCATACGGTATCCTTTCTGTCGGTATAACAGGAATGGTCTGCCTGACAAAGCAGAGCCAGAGCGACATGAAGAATTCCATGACGGAGAGAGTTTCGGCTGCCTCCAACCTAGTCAGCGCCACCCTGCAGCATTACAACAGCCTGGTTGCTTCGCTGGACGGCACCACCGCGCAGATAGAAAAGCTGAAAGCCGCAGACGCCAGCATCGTGGATATCAACACCCACGCGGATACCACCCCGGGCGTCACGCTCAGCACTGACGGTTACATAGTTATTTCAGGGGAATTCTCAAAGGGTACCGCATATATCGCCACCAGCACAGACTGGCTCGCAAACATCATGGCGACAATGCACACCTCCGACAGCACGGAGTTCTATCTGCTTTCCTCCAGCGGCCAGCTGCTTGCAAACGTCAACGGTTCTCTCTCCCAGGATCAGATAGCGCCCTACGCTGACATAAATCAGATGCAGACAGTCAATATCAACGGCGAGAACCGCATAATTTACAACTCTCAGATAATCGGCACCGACTGGACGGTTCTCGTCAGCTGCGACGCAAGCGAGTTCCTGGGGAATTCGACCATCGCGCTCCTTATAATGCTCATCACCTCCGCGATAAGCTTTGTCGGCGGCGCGCTCGTGATAACAAAGTTCGTCAAGCGTATAGTAGTCCCGCTGAACGCTGTGAACACCAAAATACTCGGCATGGCAAACGGCGACCTTTCCAGCGCGCCTGTTGAGGTGAACACCGGCGACGAGATACAGACCCTTGCAGAAGCAGTCAACACCATGACCGACTACACCGATGGCATCATCGAAGATATCCGTCAGGTGGCTGCAAAGCTTGCCGCAGAAGATCTCACCGCCGAGCCGCAGGCCGATTACGTTGGAGATTACGCGCCCATAAAGACTTCCCTGGAGGGCATCGTGGCAAGCACCAGCAGCGTTATCTCTCAGATCGAGAGCTCCAGCAAGATGGTGGCAGACGGCTCTACAAAGATGAGCGAAAACTCCACCACACTTTCGCAGGCAGCTACTGAACAGGCTGCCACCGTCGAGGAACTGAACGCTTCCATCGTGGAGATATCCTCCAACATCAGCGCAAACGCAGACAGCGTCGAAAAGGCAAAGGGACTGTCAGGCGACTGCCGTACCATCGTGAACGAGGGCAGTTCCAAGATGTCCGACATGCTGCACGCTATGGAAGAGATCAACGAAGCTTCCTCAAAGATCGCGAATATCATCAAGGCGATCGAGGATATTTCCTTCCAGACGAATATACTTTCCCTCAATGCGTCTATTGAAGCCGCAAGAGCCGGCGAGGCAGGCAAGGGCTTCGCGGTAGTCGCAGGCGAGGTAGGTCAGCTGGCAGCCAAGACTGCAGAAGCCGCAAAGAACACCGCCGCGCTCATCAAGACTGCGCTTTCCGCTGTGGAAAACGGCACAGTCATGGCGAACGAAACCGCGAAGATGCTGGACAAGATAGTTTCCGAGACCGACGACACCGCAAAGGTGATCGACCAGATCGCGGACGCTTCCAGGGAACAGGCAGACAGCGTAAAGCAGATACTTGTCGGCATGGATCAGATATCCACTTCCGTACAGATGACGAGCGGTTCCTCGGCAGAGTGCGCGGCTTCCGCAGAGGAGCTTTCCAGTCAGTCGAAGGTGCTGCTTGAACTGGTAGAGCGCTTCAAGCTGCCGGACGAGGAAACCATCAAGAAAAGACAGGCAGCCAAGCGCGCAGCGGAAAGACGCGCAAAGAGATCCAACGAAACCGCAGCGAAGCCCGAAGCCAAGCCGGTCAAGGCAGAACCCGCTCAGTCCGCAGCAAAACCGGAACCGAAGCAGGAACCCAAGCCAGCGATAAAGGCTGAACCGAAGCGGGAACCCAAGCCAGCGGTAAAGGCTGAACCGAAGCCGGAAGTGAAACCGACAGCAAAACCCGTTTCAAAGCAGGAATCAAAGCCAATCAAGCCGGCAGCAAAACCCGCAGCACCGGAAAACAAACCCGAACCCGAGGCAAAGCAGACAGTCGCCGCGGCCGCAAGACCACATTCCAAGACCATCATACTTGATGATGACAAGTATTAATATAACCGGAGGACGATCTAATGAGCATTTCTAAGACAGAATTTGGTTTTTTCAGAGGCTACAAGTGCTGGCTGCTCACGCTCACCAACAAGAGCGGTGCAGTCGCAAGGCTGACTAATTTCGGCGGCGCAGTGGTCGGCGTTGAGGTTCCCGACAGGAACGGAAAGAACGCTGATGTGGTTCTTGGCTACGACACGCTGCAGGGCTACATCGACGGCAACTCCAGCCACGGCGCGCTGGTCGGCAGATACGCAAACCGCATAGGCGGAGCTGAAATTACTGTTTCCGGCAGGACCTACAAGCTTTCCGCCAACGACAACAAGGTCAACCACCTGCACGGCGGCTTCTACGGCTTCAACAAGCGCGTGTGGACTGTAGACGCAATGGACGGCGGCGACGAGCCTTCAGTCACATTCGGCTACATCAGTCCTGACGGCGAAGAAAATTACCCGGGAACGCTGAAAATAAGCGTTAAGTACACCCTGACTGCTGACAACGCACTGGTGCTTGATTACACCGCAGTTTCCGACGCGGATACCGTTATCAACCTCACCAATCACAGCTACTTCAACCTTAAGGGCGCTGGCAACGGCGACATCAAGGACCATATCGTGCAGATAAATTCCAGCCAGTACACCCCTGTCGATGAACTGCTTATCCCCACCGGAAAGCTCGCGTATGTCACCGGCACAGCGTTTGATTTCAAGACCCCGAAGCCGGTACGCCAGGATATGGATAACGGCAGACTTCCCAACGGCTACGACCACAACTTCATTCTCGGTGAGCCGGGGGTAATGCGCACCGCTGCCGAGGTTTACGAGCCGGAGAGCGGCAGAGTTATGACCGTCAGGACCGACAAGCCCGCTATACAGTTCTATATTGGTATCGGTCTCAACGGCGAGAATGGCAAGAACGGCGCGCACTACAACAAGTACGCCGGTCTATGCCTTGAGAGCCAGTTCTCCCCCGATACGCCGCACCAGCCCCAGTGGCCCAGCTGCGTATATAAGGCAGGTCAGACCTACAGATTTACGACTGTTTATCAGTTCTCTGTAAGATAATCACAAAAAAGAGGCTGTTTGCGCAGCCTCTTTATTTCAGTATCGGAAAAGTTCGCGCTCAAAGCGTTCTATCGAGTATTCGAACGCGTCAAGGCTGTCGATGTTCGTTGAGCCGTCGTCCAGCCGGACGTCACGGTGAATGCTGCGTTCGTCCCAGACGGCTGATTTCAGCGCGTCGATGAGGTGGGGACATTCCGTGCTGACGTGCAGCCTGCCGGAGGAGATCAGACGGTTCACCATGTTGATGCGGGTGCTGACCTGCTTTTTCATCGCGTTCTTCACTTCGAGATTTACGGCGCTGCGGAAGCTCTTTATAAGCAGCTGTTCCGCGCTGTCGCAGCATGCCGCGCACAACGTCGGGAAGCGTCCGCGTTCCTCTGTGATGAAATCCGCGAACGCGGCTATCAGGCTTTCCGCTGACGTATTGCGCTGGTCGTAGTGCTCCGAGAGCACATACACGTTCTGAAATCCCGCGTCGAAGCCCGTGTGTACGAACGCGCTCGCACTCTTGTTCCCACCGTAATCCACCCCGACCACGGAAGTCATGAGCGACGCTGCGGAAAATCTCTGCTTCAGTTCCTCCGGGGAAATAATGCACTTCTCTGAGAAATCCTCGTATATCCTGCCCTCAGCCGCTACCCAGTTGCCGAGAATGAACCTGTCGTAATACACCCCGGTGTACTCAGCCATGAGCGAGCGCACATATTCCGGTGGAAGATACGGGTTGTCGTTCAGCGTGAATTTCAGGTCCAGCAGGTCGATGGCGCTGTTGTCGAGGTAGTTGCGCTTCAGCCAGTGCCCGGGGTTATCAGGGTTGGTGGTGGCAAGAAGCTTCGCGCCGCTGACCGAAAGCCTTGAAAGCAGCATCGCGAAAAAATCCTCGGGGAACAGCGAAAGCTCGTCGCAGTAAGCGCCGTTGAGCGTCATTCCGCGTATTTTGCTTTCTGCCTGCGCGTTGGAGGCTCCCTCCAGGTAAATGCGCCTGCCAAACAGGCGCGCTTCCTTTTTGCTCAGGCTGTAGGTGAAGCATTCCCCGAACATGCTACACATCGGTTCAAGGACGTTGCGCCGCAGGGTGGTGAGGGTCTTTCCAGCCATGAGGTAGGTGCCGTCCCGCGGGGAGCCAGCCACCCAGAAGCCCCACATCACCGCGGATATCCAGGTCTTTCCGCTGCGCACGCTTCCCTCAAGAATGTTTATGCGGCGCAGTCCCCCGGATCTCACCAGCGAAAGCGCCTGCTTCTGCCGCCTGGAAAACATCGTGTTCACTGCTCCTCCTCGCTTATCTCGGAATACGCGGATATCATCGCGGCAAGCTGCGTGCTGCTGTCCGGGGAATTCTCCTCCAGCATCTCAAAAACCAGCTTGAACACTTTCGCAAGCTTTTCGAGGTCCTTTTCAGCGAGGGAAGTTATCAGCTGCTCGTCAGTCAGCTTTCTGGTGAACATCTTTCCGAATTTCATGAATGCAGCGTTGTTCTTGTCAAAGAACTGCGCCGGAGTTGTTTTAGCCATAAAATTACCTTCTTTCTGCAGAGTATCCTGCAAGGTAATATTAAAGCGCGATCCACTGCAAATCACTGCAAGGAGTGTTAAAATGCCATTTTCACAGCGTTCCGTTGATTTCCTTTTTGAGAACCGTCTGCACGACAGCAGGGAGTGGTTCAACGAGCACAGGGAAGATTACCGCATATACGTCACCGAGCCCATGAAGGAACTTATCCTTGAACTCGCGCCGACAATACTGAAAATCGACCCGCTCATTGAAATAAACCCCGCGCGCATTTCCCGGCTTTACAGGGATATGCGGCTGCACCCGGATTCGATATTCCGCGACCATATCTGGTACACATTCAGCCGTACCCGTGAACAGTACCACGCGCTGCCCGGGTTTTACTTCTCGATAGGCGCCGCGGGAATAAGCTACGGCTGCGGGTACTACTGCGCTTCGGCAGGTTCGATGAATGCACTGCGCTCGCTCATGCTTGCCGGGGACGACAGCTTCAGGCAGGCATTCCTTGCGGTAGAGAAGCAGAAAACGTTCTCTTTATACGGAGATATGTACAAGCGCAGCAAATTCCCCGACCAGCCAGAGGAACTCCGAAGATGGCTGGACAGAAAGGGCATCGGCTTGTCCTGCGACACCAACGACCCCGGGGTAATGTTCTCAGAAAAGCTCGCGAAAAAGGTAGCGTCAGATTTCCGCAGGATAGCGCCGTTCTACGATTTCTGCATGAAAGCGGAAGCTTCGCCCAAATAAAAACGCCCCCGCACTCCTGGAATGCGGGGGTAGATTTTATCGGTTGTTCCTGCAGTCAGCCTGGAAGTGATCCAGCGCCTGTTCTATCGTGGAATTTCCGGTGATGTAGCTCTTCATGTCCCTGATGTAGAATTCCATCGCCTTGTAATCGTAGGGGGAAGTGCCGGTGGCAGAAGTTATGCGCTCCATAACGTCGTTGTATATTTCGTAGGGTTCCTGGCCGCCAAGGCAGTCAACGCTGTTGTACTGTGAATTGTGCCGGAACGTCGTTTTGTTGTTCGGGATTATCGTGCCGCTGCTGAACGAGATCTGACCGTTGACGCATACCCTGCGCAGGAACTGTTCCACTGCCTTTGCGTTATCTGTACGGGGATTTACAACAGCATACGCCCCGTCCCAGGAATACGCCGCGGGCGCCTGGCACACAGCCCAGTCCGTACTGCTCGAGAATGCCGGGAGAGTCATTTCGGCCATCCAGTTGCACGCGAACATTCCGAAGTAGTCGGCGCTGTTCATTGCGTTTACCCAGCCCTGGGTCCAGACGTCATAATCAGCGCAGTATCCGTTTTCGTACATCGTCCTGGAAACCTCCGCCCAGTCCAGCGCGGCGCTCTTTACGGCAGCATTGCCGTCGCTGTCTGTCAGCTGCATCGCTTCCCCACCGAATGCGCGGAACATATCGGTGTAATTCGGCGTCATGTAGAAGCCCCTGCGTTTTGCTTCGCTGGCAGTGCTCAGGAACTTTCTCCAGTTGCTTATAGAGTCAAAGACTTCGGCAGGGTCGTCAGTGCCGAGCACGCGCCTTGCAACGGTGCGGTTATACAGGAATACACCCGGCGTGTTGTTCACCGAGAGAGCTACTATCCTGCCGTATTCGTCCGTGCAGTCGTTGAGGGTGTAGTCGTACATTTCCCCGGTGTCGTCCTTGTCGATATTCACGCCGCTCACCGGCAGCGCCCTGTCCCCGGAAAGATACTCCCCCAGACGGTCCTGGCTGACGATGTAGATATCCGCGAGCTTGTCGGGGTCATTGGTGTCTATAAAATCGTCAAGAACATTGTAGTATTCATCGCCGCTGATAGTCTGGAAATCGAATTTCACGCCGGAGGGCTTCCAGCTGCCGAGGTAGTTGTAAACGTCCTCGTTGAAGCAGACTATACGCAGCGTGTCGCCGGTATCCGGGCGCACAGTAACCTCCGGGACTTCCGGTTCCTGCGGGGTAGTGACCTCGGGAACGGTCGTAGCCGATGTGATCTCTGTCGGCTCCGTGGTGGTCTGCGTTGTCGTGGTGTGGTAGAAATAATCGTGGTTGAAGAAGTTCACGATACCGCTGCTCCTGTCGGAAGCGCAGCCAGTCAGCATAACGCATGCGCAGACTGCAGCGGTATATTTTACTGCTTTTTTCATATGTATTCCTCTTTTCATAAATTACCTGATTTAGCATATACATTTTACCATATAAAATGACTGTTGTCAATGTTATTCTATAAAAAAACGGGACCCCTTTTAAAGGTCCCGTATACTATTATTTGTCAAGCGCAGCCTTTAAGTCCTCTTCCGGGGTGGAAGAAGCCCGCAGCCCGAACTGTTCCTGCAATACCCCCAGAACAGCCGGGGAAACGAACGCAGGCACCGTCGGACCGAGAATGATATTCCTGATGCCGAGGTAAAGCAGCGTCAGCAGAATGCAGACGGCTTTCTGCTCATACCACGAAAGCACCAGCGTGAGCGGAAGGTCGTTGACGCCGCAGCCGAAAGCTTCCGCAAGCGCCATGGCAACGCGGATAGCGCTGTAGGCGTCGTTGCACTGCCCCATATCGAGAATGCGCGGAATGCCGTCGATATCCCCAAGGTCCATGTCGTTGAGCCGGTATTTACCGCAGGCGAGCGTCAGAATGAGCGTATCCTGCGGGGTGAGCCGCGCGAAATCACTGTAGTAGCTTCGGCTCGGGGAAGCGCCGTCGCAGCCGCCGATAAGGAAGATGTGCCGTATTTTCCCCGCCTTGATGAGCGAGATTATCTTATCCGCATGGGAAAGCACCGCGTTGTGCGCAAATCCGGTGGTGACGGTGTGTCCCCCGTTCATTCCGGTCATTTCCTTGTCGGCGTCGTAGCCTCCGCATTCCAGCGCCTTTTTTATCACCGGAGTGAAATCCTTGTCGGCGCCGATGTGGGTCACCTCAGGGTAGGACACCACGGAAGTCGTGAAAATGCGGTCCGCGTAGCTTTCGCGCAGGGGCATAATGCAGTTTGTGGTAAAAAGTACTGGCGCGGGTATATTGTGGAATTCCGACTGCTGGTTCTGCCAGCCGGTGCCGAAATTTCCTTTCAGCTGGGGGTGTTTTTTCAGCTCAGGGTAGCCGTGCGCCGGGAGCATTTCACTGTGGGTGTAGATATTCACGCCCTTGCCGTCGGTCTGTTCAAGCAGCAACTTCATGTCGTGCAGGTCGTGACCGCTCACCACGATGAAAGGTCCCTTTTCGATAGTCAGCGGGACTTCCGTAGGCACCGGGTCGCCGTACGCCGAAGTATTCGCGTGGTCGAGCAGCTCAAGGCATTTCAGGTTGACTGCGCCAGTCCTGAACACCAGCGGCAGGA
>HF989457.1:11422-20304 GCA_000432175.1 Eubacterium sp. CAG:786 | reverse complement strand
ACGTCCTGCGGCTCGTCCTCGCCGAGATGATACAGCGCCTCGTAGAAAACCGCGTCCACTTCCCTGTTGGTGTGCCCCAGGACGCGCGCGTGATAGGCATACGCCGCCATTCCCTTCAAGCCGAAAAGAATAAGGGATTTCAGCGAGCGGATATCAGCGTTGCCGTCCCATATCCTTTCCATGGGGTGATCATCGAAGCTTTCCGCGCTCAGTCGGTGCTTTTCCTTTTCGACTTCGGTCCTGATGGCTTTTATCGTTGAATTGTTGAAATTCACGTTGGTTATCGTGGTAAAAAGCGCCTTTTCAACCAGCGCGTCGGTGGCTTCGGTGGGATTTCCGGCTCTGGCAGCACGGGCAAGCCCGATGAGCGCGCTGATTATCTCGTCCTGGAAGTTTGCAGTGTCGGCTTTCTTTCCGCATACGCCTGCCTTTCCCTCGCAGCCGGTGTTGTGCGCAGTCTGCTGGCACTGGAAGCAAAACATATCCTTCATTGTAGGGTTCCTTTCTGGTTTGAATTTCGGGGAAATTCCCGTTTGTAGGATAGCATTTCCAGAAAGAAGAATAAAATACGGCATTTCAGCGCGTCATGCGGATATATCAGCAAAAAACTTTGGGGCTGTAAAAACAGCCCCGGTTTTTTTATTTGTTATCGATATCTTTCTTATTGACGGAAGCAACGCAAAAATCAATGCGCTCGTCCTCTTTGTCCTCGCTGTTGGAACCTGTCAGACCTATCTCCCTGGTCGGGTCGATACCGTCCACTGCGGTAGCCTGAGCCTCTCCCACAGCCGCGCCGGAAACCCTGAAGGTGCTGATATCCAGCGGCTCGATGGAGGTTTCCACCGGCTTTTCAAGCTGCGGCACCCACTCATAGGGAACGCGGTATGCACGGTAGATCATGTTGCACTTGAAATTACCGCCGATGTTCTTGAAGTACGGGTTGACGTATTCCCACACTATCTCGTGGTCGGGAGTTACCTCCAGCAGATGCCCGTCAGAGCCTTCCGTTATCAGCGTGTTGCCGTTCGGCAGTCTCTGCGCGGAACTTATGTAGGAGCTGTAGAACCTGGAAGCGTCGGTGAACAGAAAACTTCCAGCTTCAAGCGGAGTGTACTGCCAGGTTATCTCCAGCGTCACCGGATTGAACTGCAGAACTCTGGAATAGTCGCGGTGCGCGTTGTTCACGCCGGTGAGTGAAGCCGGGTTCGGAACGCCATAGCCGCCCTCGCCGCCGTTATCGAATACCAGCAGGTCGCCCTCTCCGGGAAGTCCCCTGGGTATCATGTGCAGGTGGTGCTGACCGATTATCCAGCCAAGCTTTTTGGTTGCCTCGCTCTCGTTGAAATCCGGGCCAACGCGCCATACTATCTTGCCGGTGGACTTCTCGATTATGCCGAGAATGTTGGAATTACGCGCGTCAAAGATGATGTTGTCCGGGTGGAAGCGGGTGTCTCCGGCGTCGTACCACTTATTCTCGCCAAGGGTGGAGAAGTTGTTGATGTGCATCCAGTCGCCGCCTGCTTCCCCGTGGATACCAGGGTTGCGGAACAGCACGTTCTTTGCAGCTTCGTCAAAGCCGAGCTCGTCAAAGTGGTCGGAAGCGCGCCAGCTCCAGAGAATGCTGCCCTCCCAGTCCACTTCGATTATCTTGTCGTCGATAAGGCGCTTGTCGGAAATGTTGTGATTGTAGAGGTTTTCGTGCGTGAGTATCAGCGTGTTGCCGCCGTCCGTGCGGGGTTTCCCACCGGGGTAGTAGTAGCCCACGGTGCTTCCCTCGCGCTGGAAATCATGGTGCTGGCGCGCCATGTATACAGGCTCCTTGCCGGGGTCTGCAACTAACTCGGTCTTGTCGAACTTCCAGACGATGTGCCCGTCCCAGTCCACCTGGACGAGATCGAGCTGATCCTGGAATGCGTACTTGCCGCCGCGCGTTCCGGTTGTTCCCATTACATAACCGCCGGGAAGTATCTTGTTCGGAAATCCCCCCAGACCTGCCCACAGCTTGACTTCATTGCCGTTCATGTCGATGAGCAGCGCGCCCTTTGTGGACGGGAAAATAGTATAGCCGCCGTATGCCTTGTCCTTGTTGAATATAGTTACTCCCGTGGGATAAATGCTCGGATAACCCATTTCTGTTTCCTCCTGTTACTGATTTACACCTGAAAGGTCAACGTCCGTGCTGCCGGGGAATGCCTTTTCTGCCGCGTCCTTGAAGTAGAACTGTCTGATGTTGTATTCTGTAGGGAACTTTCCGTGCTCGAAAGCCCATGCGTTCACATTGTCGAGATTAGCCGCGCCCTCCTCGGAGAGGCCGAACTTTATGTTATACTGCGCCCAGTTGGACTTGAATATCTCCTCGTCAACACCGAACCGCTCCGATATCGCCTTTGCAGATTCGTCGAGGTGGTCGTTGAGGTACTGCACGCTCTCGTCCAGCGCAGTCAGATAATCCGCGAGGAGGTCGGTATTAGCCGCTGCGAAATCCTTTGTAGTGATGAGGTAAGCGGAAATGTGGATATTCACGTCCTTGGCTTCTGCAGCCTTGACCCAGCCGTATTCTTCCACCTTTTCAGCCTGAGAGCCGCTTGCAACTATCGCGGAAGCCCCGCCGTTCTGCACCAGCGCCAGAGTTGTGGAAGAATCGCTTGCCTGAATGATTTTCTGCATATCCGGGTCAAGACCGAGGTAGGTCTGCGCCTGCCAGTTGTAGTACTCGGCAACCGTACCGATGTTGGTTATCCAGCCCGCGCTGTCGGCAAGCTTTGAGAGGTCGTCTGCGTATTCCGGCGCCACGTAAATTCCACCGGAAGTCGTCGTGCTGGAAGAAAGGTCGGAGAATATCACGAGGTTCGTTGCTTCCAGCGTATTGCCAAAGCGGTTTACCGCTGCGAAATCAGCCAGCAGACCGGTGTCTGCAGTTCCTGTCACAATGGAATCCACCGTGTTTATGCCTGCGACGAATTCCGTTGTCTGAAGGTTTATCCCGTGCTTTTCGAAAATGCCATGCTGCTGTCCGATGAAATCAGCGTACTGGTCGGGCTGCCCGGTCATGTTTGCAACACGGAGGGTTCTCAGCCCGTTTTCACCGGAGGGAGCCGCGGAGTTGCCGGAATTGCCGGAGCATGCAGTCAGCAGTGAAAGCCCCAGGGCTGCAGCTGTTATCGTCTTGAATATGTTATGTATCTTCATTGTATTATCTCCTTATTACTTAACGCCGAAATGCTTCAGGAATTTCTTTCCCGCCAGCTGGAGAAGCCTGTCAGCCACGAAACCTATCACCGCAAGTGTGACGATGCCTGCGAAAGCCCAGCTGGTCTTGTAGTAAAGCTTTGAGCTGTTGATGAGGTAGCCCAGACCATCGCTGCCGACCAGCATTTCCGCTGCGATGACGCAGATAAATGCGGAACTCAGCCCCAGCCTTACGCCGGTGTAGATGTTCGAAACCGCAGACGGTACCACCACCGTAAAGAACGTGCGCGCTTTCTTCGCTCCCATGCAGGAAGCAGCCTCCACCAGCGAACGGTCAGTGGTAGCGACGCCCGCGATGGTGTTCACGAACACCGGGAAGAACGCTGCGTAGAATATCAGCGCCACCTTTGACTCCTCGCCGACGCCGAACCACATCAGGAACAGCGTTGTCAGCGCGATAGCCGGAACGAACCGGAAGAAGCTGAGTATCGGTTCCACCAGCCAGCGCACCGACCGGAAGTTACCCACCAGAAGCCCCAGGGGAACTGCGAAAACTATAGCCAGCAGCCAGCCCTTTATAACTCTGCTGAAGCTTGCGGCAATATCAGCCCATAGGGTGCCGTTCTGTATCAGCTGAACAAGGCTGTTGAGCGTTTCCAGCGGACCTGGCAGGAAGTACTCGTCATACCCGAGGGAACCAAGTCCCCATATAGCCAGAATGATTATCCATGAAATAACGCCGCTGCGCAGTATCTTCTGCCATACGCCCGAGGGCGCGTTGTTATTGTTATCCATTGTGCGTCCTCCTCAGATGTAGTAGACGTCGGATACGTCCAGCGCCTTGTTGACGATGATGGACGTGCTGTTATCGTCGATGGTGTAAAGTTTCTTGATGAATATTTTCACGCCGTCGCCCTTGTGAAGTCTTGGCGAACTGAGCGGATAGCGCCCGGTGACTGAGATATCGCCGATGGAAGCGCGTACCTCGAACGCGTTTCCGCGGAAGGACACATCGTCCACCACCGCGTTCTCCATTGCCGTTTCGAATTCGTGGAAGCCGTTGTCCTCAAACTTGTTTATCTCAATGAATTCAGGACGGATAAGCGCCTTGCCCGAACCCGAGAAACCCTTGAGCCTGCCCAGGTCCTCTATCACCACGGACTGCCCGATGAACTGCGCCACAAAAGGCGTTGCAGGTTCAAGATATATCTCCGACGGACTGCCGACCTGCTCCACCCTGCCGTTATTGGTGACTACGATCTCGTCCGCGACCTCTATCGCTTCGTCCTGGTCGTGGGTGACGAAAATGCTCGTTATGCCTATCTTGTCGATGGTCTCGCGCAGCCAGGTGCGCAGTTCCTTGCGGACTTTCGCGTCGATAGCGGCGAACGGCTCGTTAAGCAGCAGAAGTTCCGGCTGGGGGGCAAGCGCCCTTGCAAGGGCTATCCTCTGGCGCTGACCTCCGCTGAGCTGGTCGGGGTAACGCTTCCCCACGTCCGGGAGCCCCACCAGTTCCAGCAGCTCGTTCACGCGGTCGCTGATGAACTTCTTGTCCTTTTTCTGCACCTTCAGTCCGTAGGCGATGTTTGCATTCACCGTCATGAACGGGAACAGCGCGTAATTCTGGAACACAAAGCCTATCCCGCGTTCGCTTGCAGGTACTCCGTTTACGTTCCTGCCGTTTATCAGGATGTCGCCGCTGTCCTGCTTCTCAAGCCCCGCGAGCATGCGGAGTATCGTTGTCTTTCCGCTGCCGCTGGGTCCCAGCAGACCGATGAGCTTCCCCTTTTCCAGCCCGAAGCTAACGTTGTCCGAAGCCTTGAAGCTGCCGAAGCTTTTATTTATGTTTCTGAGTTCTATGTACATCAGGTTTCTCCTCAAAGTTTCGATGTGGTCCTATCGTATCAGGTCTGCCCCGGACATCGGCCGCACCTGAAATTCCTCCTCAGAAGGTAAATGAAAATGTAGTTCATGTTCAAATCCTTAATTTATATATGTTATACTAAATCTATCGACTTTGTATGTTTTGATTGTTTGGTTTATTATAACCCGTTCTTCCACATTTGTCAACAGGTTTTTTGCAATTTGTAGCAAAATACACAATTCATTGCGAGGCGCCGGGAAAATTTAGCTATATTCAACATTTTGCGAAAATCCGCTTGACAAAAGTCCCGAAAAGTGGTATCATGAGTAAAACCTATTAATTGAATAGGAAACATAGTCATTTAAAACAGGAGGAACCTGAATATGCTGACAGAACTCACAAATCAGAACTACAACGCGATTTTTTCAACCGACAAGCCGCTGGTTGTTGAATTCTATTCACCCACCTGCGCGCACTGCAAACGCACCGAAGCCGGTCTTGCAGAAATCGCGGAAGAACAGGGAGATAACGCCGTGATAGCCAAGTGCGACATCACCGCTGAACCGGCACTGGCACAGCAGTACGACGTGACCCAGCTGCCTACCCTGCTCTTTATAAAGAACGGGGATATCCGCGAGAAGCTGACGGGCTTCACCCACAAGCTGATAATCGCGGAGAACATCAAAAAGCTGGGCTGACCCGTAATATCCGGCTGGAAAGCTGCTTCCCAGCCGGAGCGCTTCTTATTCGGAAAGGTACTTTTCCGCGGAATTCACGGCATTCGCGCCGTCCGCAGCAGCCGTCAAGACCTGCCTGAGAGGAGTGGTGCGGACGTCACCGGCTGCGAATATTCCCGGCGCGGAAGTCACGCAGTCCTCGCCGGCGACCACATAGCCGGAGGCGTCCAGCTCGCAGACACCTTTCAGCGGCGCGGTGCCGGGAATGCTGCCGATGGCGACGAAAACGCCGTCCACCGCGAGGTGCTTTTCCTCGCCGCCCTGCGTGAAGCTTATGCCGTCAGCCTTTGCTTCCCCGGTGACTTCCGTCAGCACAGCGCCAAGGACGGGAACTATGTTGGCGGTTTCGCTCACCTGCTTCTGAAGGGTCTTGTTCGCGCGGAATTCATCGCGCCGGTGGACTAAATACACCGTCTTTGCAAGCTTTGCAAGATACAGCGCGTCGCCGAGCGCGGTGTCCCCACCGCCGATGACTGCAACAGTCCTTTCCTTATAAAAGAAGCCGTCGCACACCGCGCAGTAAGAGATAGCGCCCTTGTCCCCACCGGGAACCCCAAGCCTGCGATGCGAAGCACCCGCAGCGTAAACGACGGCGCGCGCGGTCCGGGAACTTCCGTCTGCGAATTCAACGCGCCAGTCAGCGCCGTCCTTTTCAATGCGGCTGACTTCTGCGTCGAGGAACTCAGCGCCCAGCGCCTCCGCATGGCTGCGGAATTTCTCACCGAGATCGTACCCGCTCACGCCGTACAGACCGGGGTAATTATCCACGCGTTCCGTCACGGCTATCTGCCCGGTGCTGAGATAATCCTTCTCCACCACCGCGAGCGAAAGCTGAGCGCGCTTTCCGTATATTGCAGCAGACAGCCCCGCGGGGCCGCTCCCTATTATCAGTATATCGTACATTTTGCCCTCCTTGTAGACAATGCCTATCTGTTTACTTGTTATTTTATAATATTATTCCCCATTTGTCAAGAGATATAATTTATTTATAACCGGCAATAGAAATTACGAATAGGCAAAGAACACTAAGCCTATTGACACAATAGGATTTGTGGCGTATAATATAGGACATAAAAGACAAGTTCTGGAGTGATACTATTATGAATTTCAACACAAAGCTTCTGCACGGGGGCTTCAGGCAGGACAGCGCGACAGGTTCCACACTCGCGCCGATATACCAGGTGAGCGCATTCGCGCAGGAGAGCGCGGAAAAACTCGAAGCGGTGTTCAACAACCGGGCGCCGGGGTTCGCATATACGCGCATCAGCAATCCCACGGTCGCAAGCTTTGAAAACCGCATAAACGCGCTTGAAAAGGGGCTTGGCGCAGTAGCCTGTTCCTCGGGAATGGCAGCAGTCACCCTCTCGATGCTGAATATTCTTGAAGCCGGCGACGAGGTGATAGCGGGCGCCGGGCTTTTCGGTGGAACGATAGACCTCTTCGGGGACCTGAAAGCATTCGGCATAACAACGCGCTTCGCTGAACACGTCACCCCGGAAGATATCCTGCCGCTCATCACCGAAAAGACGAAAGCGGTGTTCGCGGAACTCATCGGCAACCCCGGGCTGGAGATAGTTGACCTTAAAGCGGTTTCAGAGCTGTGCCACCAGCACGGCATTCCGCTGATAATCGACAGCACCACCGCAACGCCGTATCTGATAAATCCGTTTGAATTCGGCGCGGATATCGTGGTGCATTCCACGTCGAAGTACATCAACGGCGGCGGCAACTCGATAAGCGGTGTGATAATCGACAGCGGCAGGTTTCCGTGGGATTTCACGAAGCACACCGCGCTCGCGGAATACAAGAAAATGGGCAAACTCGCGTACCTCGCGAAGCTGCGCGGAGGGCTGTGGCGCAACGTCGGCGCATGTCTCGCGCCGATGAACGCGTTCATGAACTCCGTCGGCATGGAAACGCTGGGGCTGCGAATGGAACGCTGCTGCGAGAACGCGCTCTCCCTCGCGGAATTCTTCCGGGATACGGACGGCGTGGAGGCGAATTACCCCGCGCTGCCGGATAATCCGTATCATTCCCTCTGCGAAAGCCAGCTGAAAGGAAAAGGCGGCGCGATACTCACCGTAAGGGCGGGCAGCAAGGAGCGGGCATTCCGGCTGATAAACGGACTTAAACTCGCGACCAACGCCACCAACATCGGAGATGTGCGCACCCTGGTGATACACCCCTCCAGCACGATCTACGCACACAGCAACGAAAAACAGAAACTGACCGCCGGCGTGTTCGAAGACACGATAAGAATAAGCGTCGGCATAGAAGATAAGGAAGACCTCATCGCCGATTTCAGACAGGCGATAGAAGCACTGTAAGGAGAAACGATATGGCAACAGATTACACTACCCTGAAAAAAGGCGGCTTCATGCGCCAGAAACAGAAAAACAACTTTTCACTGCGCCTGCGCGTCGTAGGTGGAAACCTCACCGCAAAGCAGCTTGCAGCGATAGCCGAGGTGTCGGACAAGTTCGGCGACGGACATGTGCACCTGACCTCGCGCCAGAGCGTTGAAATACCTTTCATCAAGCTTGACGACATTGAGGAAGTCAAGGCTGCGCTGGCAAAGGGCGACGTCGAGCCGGGCGTCTGCGGACCGAGAGTGCGCACGATAACCGCATGCCAGGGAGCTGCGATATGCCCCAGCGGCTGCATCGACACCTACTCCCTCGCCAAGGAACTCGACGACCGATATTTTGCAAGGGAACTCCCGCACAAGTTCAAGTTCGGTATAACCGGCTGCCAGAACAACTGCCTGAAGGCTGAGGAAAACGACCTCGGTATCAAGGGCGGTATCCAGGTGAAGTGGAAGGAAGACTCCTGCATCGGCTGCGGAGTATGCGAAAAGGCATGCCGCAAGGGTGCGATAAGCATCACCGACGGAAAGGTGAACGTAGACTACAACAAGTGCAACTTCTGCGGACGCTGCTTCAAGGCCTGTCCTACCGAGGCGTGGGATACGGTGCACGGGTACATAGTTTCATTCGGCGGACTTTTCGGCAACAGCATTAACAAGGGAGAAGCGATAATCCCGTTCATTGAGGACAAGGAAAAGCTGATGAAGATATGCGACGCGGCTAACG
>HF989457.1:0-11379 GCA_000432175.1 Eubacterium sp. CAG:786 | reverse complement strand
GCCCGGCGAGCGGCTCAAGTTCACGATAGACCGTGTTGGCAGGGAAAAATTCGAACAGGTGATAAAGGAGGCTTACAGCAATGGCTGATTACAATATTGACGATACCGTGGACATCACCGACGTGGTGTGCCCCACAACTTTCGTAAAGGCAAAGGTGGCTCTTGAGGAACTCGACGAGGGGCAGATACTCTCAATAAGGATGAACGACGGGGAGCCGGTGCAGAACGTCCCGCGCAGCATCAAGGAAGAGGGTCACAAGATACTGAAACTCATCAACAACGAGGACGGCACCTACGACCTCATAGTGGAAAAGGTAGGCGACTGATGGCAGTAAAGGCAACTAACGAAAGCTTCCCGCAGGATATCGCAGAGGGACTGGTGCTGGTGGATTTTTATTCCGACAGCTGCATTCCCTGCAAGAGAATGCCCCCTGTTCTGGCAGAAACAGAGGAAGCGCACCCCGAGATCAAGCTGGTCAAGCTGAACATAAATTTCGGCGCCGACACCGCAGCTGAATACAACGTGACTTCCGTGCCCACCCTGGTATTCTTCAGGGACGGCAAAGAGGTGCAGAGAGTCACCGGCGCGTTAAAGAAAGCGCAGATCGAAGAAATAATAAACACATTATAAGGAGAACGACCATGACAATCACAGTAACAGGCGTAAAGAAGGAAGTAGCAGACGGACTGACCCTTGCACAGCTGGTCATCGACGAAAAGGTCGAGACCCCGGAATACGTCACCGCCAGCGTCAACGACGATTTCGTATCCTCCGGCAGCTTTGAAGATACAGTCCTCAGGGACGGCGACAACGTAGAATTCATCTATTTCATGGGAGGCGGTCAGTAATGGCATTCACAAACGAACAGCTGGAGCGCTACTCCCGTCACATTATCCTTAAGGAAGTCGGCGCAAAGGGACAGAAGAAGCTGCTCAACGCAAAGGTGCTCATCATCGGCGCCGGTGGACTTGGCGCCCCGGCAGCGCTTTACCTCGCGGCTGCGGGAGTAGGCACCATCGGCATCGCTGACGCGGACGAGGTGGATCTCTCCAACCTCCAGCGCCAGGTGATACACACCACTGCCGACGTCGGCAAGGCAAAGGTGCAGTCCGCAAAGGAAACCATGGAAGCCATAAATCCTGATGTGACTGTCAACACCTACCGCACATTCATCGACAGCGAGAATATCCTCGACATCATCAAGGACTACGATTTCGTTATCGACGGCACAGATAACTTCCCCGCGAAGTTCCTGATAAACGACGCCTGCGTTATGGCGAAGAAGCCGTTCTCCCATGCGGGAATAATCCGCTTCAAAGGGCAGCTGATGACTTACGTCCCCGGTCAGGGACCCTGCTACCGCTGCGTATTCAAGAACCCACCACCCAAGGACGCGGTGCCCACCTGCAAACAGGCCGGCGTTATCGGCGCAATGGGAGGCGTTATCGGCAGCCTGCAGGCTATGGAAGCGATAAAGTACATTCTCGGCGTGGGCGACCTGCTGACAGGCTATCTGCTGACTTACGACGCGCTGAAAATGGAATTCCGCAAGATAAAGCTGCCGTCTGACACAAGCAAGTGCCCGATATGCGGCGAACACCCGACAATAACCAAGCTCATAGACTATGAGCAGGTGGAATGCGATGGAGTACATCTATGATAAAGCTTTCTGAATCCGACTATGAAAAGATACTCGCACATGCTGAAAGCGAGCTGCCAAATGAAGCGTGCGGGCTTATCGGCGGCGTTTTTGAAGACGGCGTAAAGGTGATCAAAAAAGTCTACCTGCTGACTAACACCGACCAATCCAACGAACATTTCAGCATGGACCCCAGGGAGCAGCTTTCCGCTATAAAGGACATGCGCGCGAACGGCCTGGTTCCGCTGGGAAACTGGCACAGCCACCCGGAGTCACCCTCGCGTCCCTCCGACGAGGACAAACGGCTTGCGTACGACAGCAAGGCAAGCTACATGATACTCTCACTGATGGACCGCGAAAATCCGGTGCTTAACTCGTTCCACATTTCCGGCGCCGACGCTGAGAAAGAGCAGCTTGAGATATCCTGATTTCTACAGCCCGATACCTGCCCTGACCGGCAGGTATTTTTTATATTGTGCTTGAATGTGATAGAAAAATTAAGGTATATTCACCTGGGAAAATTCATATTACGGGCAGTGCTGATATTAAAAAAAAGCGTTACGGAAAACACCATAACGCTTTTTTATCAGATGTAGTCAGATACATACGGTATCTGGTGCAGGAGTATGTCGTCAAGTATTTCGACGGCGGCAGGCTCGGCAACTATGCGGTTCATGCCGTAAAGCTTCTCTGCAGTCTTGTAGCCCAGCAGCAGCGTTGTCAGCGTGGCAATGCTGAGTTTCATGTCGTATTCAGGCTCCTCGTCGGTCAGCGTGCAGATTCCGTGCTCGAACTTCACTGTGAATTTGCCGTTGTTCCAGGGCAGCAGCCCGTCCTCGACCTCAAAGCAGAATATCGCCTCCGGCTCGTCCGGGTCGCAGTGATAGCTGCCGAAAAACTCAGCCACATCGATTATCCTGCCCATGGAATACGGCCGGATAGTTTCCTTGATGTCGCTGTCGTCCAGCTCAAACGCTATCGACTCGCTGTAATAGTTGTTCCCGCGGACCTCGTCTATCATGGAGTCGTGCGCGTGGATAAATTCCCACAGTCCCCGCTGCGCCTCGTGCGTGAGATATATCATCTCCTTGATGTGCATGATGTCGTTGTTGATGAGGTACACCATGTACCCGTACGGCACATTGTCGTCAGAATAGTATATCGCGACCTTGGTGTCGTCCTCGTCCCAGCGCCAGTATTCCTCCCACGCGAGGTTATTGCGGAACAGGCAGCCGTGGGTCTTCTGCGCAAATGTCGTGTGCAGCTGCATGAATTCCTTATCGTTCCACTCCACGCGGCGAATGTAGCCGGGTTCCTTTATCCTGCGCGGTATCTGCGTGTCCTTGACGATGTAGGTCATCTTGTTGGAGATTATCTCCCACCCGAGCCTGCGGTAAAGCGGTATCGAATACGGATACAGCAGCGCGAACGGTCTGTGGTTTTCGTGCATGTGCGTGAGGCTCTGTATCATCAGCCGCTTCATTATTCCGTGCCCGGTGTGCTCAGGATAGGTGCACACACTGGTGACAAATCCCACGGGATATTTCGTGCCGTAGATGTTCATTTCAAGCGGATAAACCGCGAACTGCGACACCAGGTCGTCACCGTCAAAACAGCCAAGCACGTCGGCTCTCTGCAGCACCGGGAACTTCGAGCGCTTTATCTCATCGTTCTTCCACCCGGTTTCTGAAAGCTCCTGTTCCGTCACCTGGAATGCATATCTGAGCAGCGCGTTGTACTGGTCGATATCCTGTATCGTCAGCGGACGCACTGTATAATTTGCTTCATCTTCCCTGCTCATTTTTTTTACCCCTTTTCATTCTCTAGGTATTATTGTATCACATCGACCATGATTTGTCAATAAACATAAAGTGCATATTCAGCTATTGACAACGCATGCGGGTATGTGGTAAAATATAGAATAACAGCATATTGCCTGACATAGAATGACATAATAACGCCAAAGCACGAAAGGAACTGCCTTATGAGAAAACTACCAGCATTACTGACAGCAGCAACAATGATTTTCGCCCTTTCAGGGACTTTCGCCCACGCCGAAAGCGGCTCCCTGGTCGTCCTCGGCGACTCGATAACCACCGGATACGGACTTGACGGCTACACCGCGGGGGACAATTCCAGCGCAGCCGGCAGCTTCGCGAACCAGCTTTCAGCAGGCTACACGGAATACAGCAACTTTGCCGTTGACGGAAGAACTTCCGGGGAACTCCTCACCGCGCTGGAAGATGAAGATGTATCCGCAGCGCTAGCAGGCGCCGACACCGCAGTCATCTCCATCGGCGGAAACGACTTTCTGCAGCCGATGATATCTGCCGTCATGAGTGCAGCCATATCCGACCCATCAATAAAGGAAATGCTCAGCGGCGGCGCTGACGAAGCTGATTACCTCAACGCTATCCAGCAGCTTACGGAAGTCGTCCTCGAAGCCGCAAATGAAGTTGACGCCAGCGCAGTCTGCGAAAATATAAGCGAGATACTCGCTGCTGTAAAAGCTGCCGCGCCAGGCTCGCAGGTCATCATTCTGACGGTATACGACCCGTTCGAGGGCGTTGCGGGCATGGAAATGTTCGACGTTGTCGCACGCGAAAAGCTCGCCGAACTGAACTCCGGAATTTCTGAGGCGGCAGCCGCAAACGGCGCGGAAGTCGCAGATGTAGCATCGGCATTCAAGGGGCATGCGGCGGAATACACCAACATCGCCAGTATGGATATCCACCCCAGCCAGACCGGGCACGACGTCATCTATTCCCTGCTGACTGACATCACAGGAGTTCCGTCTGCGCCGGCAATTGCGGAACCCACCGCTGATTCCACAAAGGGAAGCCCCGACACCGGAGCAGGCAGCGCAGCCGTTTTCGCGGGAATTGCCGCGCTGGCAGGATCGGGTATTCTCGCTTCGCGCAGACGTAAATAATCAAAAGTGTATTGGTAACCTCTAAAAACCTTGTTTGAGTGAAAATGTGTATAGCACACCGACTGCTTCTTCAAACCTCCTCGTAAGGCATACAGCCTTACTTCGTCGGCTTTCATCGCATTCGGTGCACTCTCCCCATTTTCCCTTTTCAAACCGGTTTTTAGAGGTTACCTATTGAAATCTGCAGGAAAGTGTGGTATAATTATTCAGAAAGCTGCTGTAATGCAGCGCAATACATAATACGGAGGAAAAAACAATGTCCATGTATATTACCTGCCTCGACCTCGAGGGCGTGCTCGTTCCCGAGATCTGGATCGCATTCGCAGAGGCAAGCGGAATTCCGGAGCTCAAGCGCACCACCCGCGACGAGCCGGATTACGACAAGCTGATGAAGTGGCGCCTTGGCATTCTCAAGGAGCACGGTCTGGGTCTTAAGGAGATCCAGGATACCATCGCAAAGATCGACCCCATGCCCGGCGCTAAGGAGTTCCTCGACGAGCTGCGTTCTTTCTGCCAGGTCATCATCATTTCCGATACATTCTCACAGTTTGCAGGCCCGCTCATGAAGAAGCTCGGCATGCCGACGATTTTCTGCAACACTCTCGAGGTCGCTCCCTCCGGTGAGATAACCGGCTTCAAGATGCGCTGCGAACAGTCCAAGCTGACTACAGTAAAGGCGCTCCAGAGCATAGGCTTTGAGACCATCGCAAGCGGCGACAGCCACAACGACCTCGGAATGATCCGTGCAAGCAAGGCTGGCTTCCTGTTCAAGAGCCCTGACAACATCAAGGCTGACAACCCCGACCTCCCCGCTTACGAGACCTACGACGAACTCATGGCAGCTATCAAGAAGGCTATGGACTGATTTCGTTTCAACGAGCTATATAAAAACTTCAGGGCGAAAGTTGACCTTTCGCCCTGTTTGTTTTATTCCTTGAAGTTAAGCCCCGTGTTGTCCATTATCAGGTTTTCCGGCTTGACGCCGAGCAGCGTTTTTGTGCTCGAGCGCACCGTGATGTCGCCGCTGCAGTTGCGCATGCTGACCGAGCCCTCGCAGTCGGAAGAACCTATCGCCACAGACTCAGCGCCCTCGATGAACGAGTCGAACGTGCAGTCGTTCATGACTATCTCACCGAACCTCTTATCTGCGCCGATACCCAGTATCTCCTTAGCCTTTAATTCTGTGATAACGCGGACGCTGGTCATGTCTGTCCTGCCTCCGCAGGAATTGAATGAACCAATGCACCCTACTTTATCTCCCGACATAATGAACTCTGAAATCCCGCCGGAAATGGAAATGTTGCACGGGTCGCTGAAGCTTCCTATGCCGAGCGCAGTCTTGGAGTGGTGCTCCAGTTCAACATGAGTTCCCTCGATAACGATATCCGCAGGCGAAAGCAGACTGCCAATGCTGAGCGTCTTTTTGCCGAGCTGGGTTATTTCAAGCTCCTTGCAGCGTATTCTGATGTGAGAGCCGCCGTCGTTGCTCCTGCCGCCGATCGCAACGCTCTTTTCACCGTCGAGGTGGATATAAATTCCGCCGGACATGTCTATCTCTATGTTACCATACGGCATGGTGCTGCCGGAACCGATCGCGTAAGTCTGCGTGCCCACAGAGTTCACCCTGAGCGCACCCGCGCCGTTCAGCCGCAGCGTCGAGCCTGACGGAACATAAATTCCACCCGTGACTGTCACCTCGCCGACGATGTTCAGCGTCATGGTGCTGTTCTGACCGACAGTGATAGCCGCGCCGCCGTTCACATTTCCTACCGCAATATCCATGAGGTCAAGACGGCAGTCCATGTTGTCCTTTGCGCGTATCGACATCTCGGAAACGTAGTTCTTGTTGCCTGTCAGGGTGTATTCCGGCTTGTTGATGATAATATCAGTGTAGCTGTCAAGGTCGAGAGCCATGAGGGAAATTTCACGCTCGTCGCCGGTGAAATAAGTCTTTCTCGGACGGCGTTTGTCGCTCACACGGTTCAGCCGCACTATCTCTTCCGAGATCTCCGGTTCTATCTCCTGCACGATGTCCGCAGAGGGCTTCGCGGTGTAGTATCCCTGGATAAGGTCAACGCCCATTCCGATAACGGTCTGCAGCTCTTCGGAAAGCTCCACGCCCTCCGCAAGAGCCATGAAGTTGTTGTCGTGCGCGTAGTCTATTATGTTCTTGGTGAAGTGCTTCTTGCGCTTGTCCTTGTGGATATTCATGATAAGGCTGCGGTCTATCTTCACGACGTTAGGCATGAATGTCAGCAGGTTGCTTATATTGGAATATCCCGTGCCATAGTCGTCAATGGCTATCTGGAAGCCACATCTCTGGCTGCGCTCAATCAGCGTTTTCAGCTGGCTGGAACTTGCTTCGGTCTGTTCGGTGAATTCCACGACTATCTTGCTCATGATATCACCGTAAAGCTGGAACAGCTGCTCAAAATCAGGATCGGACAGCGTGCACGCGGGAATGCTGTTGATAAACAGCAGCTTGTTTCCCAGCAGATCCTGGTTTTCCATTGCGAAGCGCATGGTATTGAACATGGTGCACTTTTCCACGTCCTGCAGCCTGTCGAGGGCTTCGGCATGGGTGAGTATAGTCAGCGGAGAAAGCCGGAATTCCTCTCCGGATCTCATCAGCGCTTCATACGCGTAAATGCAGCCGGTGCGCGCATTCACTATCGGCTGGAAGTTGTAGGTGAACAGGTTCTCGTTCAGCAGACGGATAACGTTCATGCGCTCTTCGGGGTCGAAGGTCTCCACCGCAACATCGGCGGTTTTATGCATCTTTGTGTGGTTATCCTTTGCCATGATCCGCTGATATGCGGCGTCGTACGGCAGCTTCTCAAGAATGGATCTGTCGGTTATCGGCGCAGAAACTGCGGCTGTGTAGATATTCACGCCATATTCACTGTCGTGACTGTTGAGTGAATCTATCATGCTCTGCAGCCTGTTGGGGACATCGTCCACAGAGCCCTCGTCGATTATGCCCGCAATGAAGAACTCGTCGCCGCTGACTCTTACCACGATATCGCTGTCGCCGGCAGCGTTTGAAAAAGCCACGCCCAGTGCCGAAAGCACCCTGTCGCCCTCGGCGTAACCATAAGTATCGTTGATGCCCTTGAGATTTTCAACATCTATCGAAATTATACGGAGCAGTTTTGTCGGGTCATTGAACTTACCACAGCGCTCGGTCATTATCCTTGTATATCCGCGCATGTTGAGCAGCCCCGTGAGGGAATCACGTACCTGTGCGTCGGTCACGGCGTCGTTATAAAGAATGTGACGGCGCTGCTTCTCCAGCGCGCAGGTCACGCTGCGGAGCCACTTGACATAGTTCTTGTCGTATATTCTGCCGGTGTCGCCGTATGAAAGCACTACATAGCCGTAATTAACGCCCATGAAATGCAGCGAGGTGAATATGAACGCGCCCGGGTGGTCGCGCTTCTCAAAAATCGCGGGGAGCATCTGTTCCCGCGGAAATTTGTTCATCATATCCACGGTGCCTTTGCCGTTAACGTTGCAGAAGCTGAGACTTATGCGGTCGGTGAAGCCCGGCTCGGGCACTGCATTGTGCATCACCTTGTTGTTGAAGCACATCCAGAAGCCCTTGAAATCACCCAGGAATAAGGTATACCAGTTGACTTTCCATAAATAATCATAGAAAGTTTCAGCAGCAGTCATGTCCTCCGACATGAAATTGTAGTACGAATCAATGCCATGCTGCTGCATTTCCGTCATATTGTCGGTCGCTTCATGGCAAAGTACGCTTAAATTGAGCTTCCCGCAGCCGCATGTTATACCAGGCTTGAATGTGGAGCGGCACTTGGCACTGCCGATAGTATACTCATCACCCCTGACCTTTGCGATAATGTATTGCGCAGCGTCCCGCGCCATTTCTGTGGGGTCGCGCAGGACTGATGTGATGTTCAGGTAATCCGTGCCGTAAGGCTCCTTCTGGTTGAAACCGGTCAGCAGCACGTCTTCAGGGACATTCACGCCCTTGTCTGAAAGTGCGGAAAGCACCTGTACCGCAGTCAGGTCGGAGCAGCAGACCACTGCGTCCGGAAGCCCGTTTGCAATTATCTCGTCCGCAATGCCGGAAAAATCGCCGGCCCAGTCGTTGCCGTGATGAATACGGTTCTCAGGAATAGAAATCCCCCGCTTTTCCATCGCGCTCTGAAAGAAGTGCTGAATGCTGTTGTGGAACTGGTCCTCCGGTCCCCCGACGAAATCGATGGTCTTAACGCCGTGTTTTTCGGCGAGGTGCTGTATCATCATTTCAGCGGCAGGCTCATAATCATATGTTATGCTCGGGAAGCCCCCGAGCTCGCAGTCAAATGAAACGACAGGTCCGCGGAAATCCCTGCGGATACGCTCAATGAGGTTTTCCCTGGTGCTGGCGTCGTTTATGCTCGTGGGTAACATTATGATACCGTCCAGCAGGTCAAGGTTGATAAGATCATATACCGAATTTTCCGCAGCGTCAAATTCATCATTGCCTGACATCATCAGAGATGAGAATATCACTGCGTCCATGTCAGCGGCAAAAAGCTCTTTCTGGATACAATCAAGTGAGCGCGTGAAGAAAATGTATTCTGCTTCAGCGGCGATTATCCCGATAAGGGGGCGTTGTTTGTCCAAGATAATCCTCCTTCTGGTAATGACTTTGATAAACGTCATACTTATTTACTATATTATAACACAAGGTTGCATACAGTTGCAACAGCAGATTAATGCTTTTGTGCGAATTGTTGCTTTTTTTAGTGAAAATTACACTCATGCATATGACAATTTACCGAGTTATGCTATAAATCAGTGCTTATCTGCCATTTTAAGGGCGAACATTTCAAAGTGTTACAATAATTTTGTGCAAATTGCCATAACGGTATTATTTGCAATTTGTCGCAAAATAGTGTATAATGGAATGGATTATTATACGGACAATGTCCGTTCACAGGAGAAAAAACGCATGAATGTATTATTGATGATCTCTCAGGCTGCTGCAGAGACCAAAAGCGGGACCACGTTCCTGGACGTGGTCAAGAAAGTGAACGACGCAGTCAGCAGCGTTGTGTGGGGCTGGCCTGCGCTGATACTGCTGCTGTTTGTCGGCGTGCTGATGACGGTGCTGACTAAGTTCTTCCAGGTGTCGCACTTCGGCAGATGGGTGAAGTTCACTATTGGTGCGATATTCCGCGACAAAAAGGTCACAAAGCACACCAGCGACAAATCGATATCGCAGTTCCAGAGCCTTTGCACGGCGCTTGCCGCAACAGTCGGCACGGGTAATATCGCGGGCGTTGCCTCTGCGATAGTCACCGGCGGACCGGGCGCGGTGTTCTGGATGTGGATCATGGCTTTCTTCGGCATGATGACTAACTACTCCGAAAACGTCCTCGGTATCCTCTACCGCGTAAAAAACAAGGACGGCGAATGGAGCGGCGGCGCGATGTATTACCTGCGCCACGGTCTCGGTGGAAAGAAGCACTGCAAGGTGATCGGCTCGGTGCTGGCGGTAATGTTCTGCATATTCTGCCTGCTGGCTTCGTTCGGAATCGGCAACATGATGCAGATAAACACCATTTCCACCAACATGAACAGCACCTTCGGCATTCCCAACTGGATAACCGGCGTTGTGCTGATGATAATTGCGGCTCTGGTGGTTATCGGCGGTATCAAGCGTATCGCCGCTGTCGCTGAGAAGATCGTTCCGGTCATGGTTCTGCTTTACCTGCTCGGCACTCTCGCGATATGCGTTATTCACATCGACCATTTCGGCGCTGTGTTCACCGCGATTTTCAAGGGTGCGTTCGGTCTTGAGGCCGCAGTTGGCGGCGTAGTTGGCCACGGCGTGAAAATGGCTGTCCAGATGGGCATGAAGCGCGGCGTGTTCTCCAACGAGTCCGGTCTGGGTTCCTCTGTAATGGTACACTCCAGCTCCAACGTCAAGGAGCCTGTTCAGCAGGGCATGTGGGGTATCTTTGAGGTATTCGCTGATACTATCGTTGTATGCACCCTGACTGCGTTCACAGTGCTTTCCTCCGGTCTTATAAACCTCGACACAGGCCGCCTGGCTGACGAAACGATAACCAACACCGGTTCCCTGGTGGGAATTGCATTTGAACAGAGTTTCGGCCCCATAGGCAGATATTTCGTAGCCATCGCGCTGCTGCTGTTCGCATTCTCGACTTCCCTCGGCTGGAGCCACTACGGCACAAAGGCGTTCGAATACCTGTTCGGCACAAAGGCGACGCTTTTCTATAAGATAGTTTTCGTGCTGGCGATATTCGGTGGCGCGACCATGGGCGAAAACCTCGCGTGGGAGCTTTCCGATACCTTCAACGGAATGATGATGATACCGAACCTTATAGGCGTGCTCGTGCTCTCGCCGATGGTATACAAGTGTACCAAGAACTACATAGACCGTCACGTGCGGCACATAGACGTTGAACCGATGCTGTCAATGCATGAAAAGATACAGCGCGAGCAGGAACTCGCACTGGAAGCGGAACGGAAAGAACTCGTACAGGCCGGCATCGATACGGATTACGCTGAATGACATAAGGTCACCTCTAAAAACCTCGTTTGAGTGAAAATGTGTATAGCACACCGACTGCTTCAGAAAACCTCCTCGTAAGGCATACAGCCTTACTTCGTCGGCTTTCATCGCATTCGGTGCACTCTCCCCATTTTCCCTTTTCAAACCGGTTTTTAGAGGTTCCCATAAAACCAACGGGGCTGCAAAAATACAGCCCCGTTCAGTTTATCGAAAAAGTAAAAAACCAGGCTGTCGAGAAGCCCTCAGATTCTAGG
>HF989456.1 GCA_000432175.1 Eubacterium sp. CAG:786 | reverse complement strand
GAACTTGTTCAAGGTAATGATCAAGGTTTGTATCTACCGTTCCAGGATCAATAAAATTACCAGCATTTCCATTTGAACCGGAATTCACATTTACATTAATGTCAATAGGATCTGTCTTGATTTGTATAGGGTCTGCACTTATATTGATATTACCATTAACCTCGACATTACCGCTTAATATAACGTTAGGATCTTCACGTATATACGGAGGGTCAATAGGTTCATCAATATCAATTTTCCCAGGAATAATATAATTGTTTATGATAAACTTGTTTATTGTAGTAGAATTACCTGTAGAAGGGTCAGTAATGGGATAGTTATAAATCGTATCACCGTTGATAGTGATTATGTAGTTATCCGGTATCTTCTGAAAATCAATGCCCGTTTGATTTGCAAACAATTCAAACGGCTTACTTGAACAGATGAAACCGTAATCATCAGATTTATTGGTATCAGGAGTAAAAGAAGGCAGCGCGACATACTTTGTAAATTCAAGAGTGCCGGAATTATCTGAAGCAGATAAAGGCATAGCAACATTAGAAGTTACAATGGTCTTCCAAGAAGAAGTAACATCACCATAATAAGCAGACGCCGATTTATAACCACGAAAGGAAAACATAGAAGAACCAGTAGCATAATGCATAGACAAATAAGGGTAATTCCCTATATCCCAGGTGCCTTTTTTAGTCTGATATAAAGAGCCGTCAGAGAGTGAATAATAATCGATAATAAGCGAAACTGAACCGTTTTCATTCTTAGTGTATACATGCACGTAATATTTACCATAATAAACGCCGGAAATATCATCTATTGCAAATCCTATCAAATAAAAATCAGTCCACTTCTGATTCCCCCAGGTTCCAGACGAGCCAGCATAAACCGGGACTTGAGGAAAAAAGTAAAATCTTTGTGAACGATCTTGTTTCGTTTTAGTAACGGAATTATCCGAATTATAAGACCAAATAAACTGCTCAGGGTTATCCATCGGCGAATATCTGGAATTATAATCAGCAACTACATCTTTGAATGCTTTACCCGTTATCTGAAATTTATTATTATCATCAGCATTGTGATTTATAGTATAATCCGTCTTTCCAGTACCACGAAATGCAAGCTCACATATAGCATCAAGACTAACGCCATTAGCAGCAGTTTCAGTAATAAAAAGCCAAGTGTTATATTCATCAGAACCTAAAGCAGAATATTCACCATTAGTAGCAATTTCAGTATAATAAGCGCGAAAATCAGTTTCAGACAGATTATATTTATCAATAATGTCCATCCAAGCACAAATATACTTTGCTTGACGAAGCCCACCAGGTTCAGCAGAAACCAACGGCTCAATAATATTAGAATAAACATCAGAACAAGTAGAAGCAAATTCTAATACTGTAGATATAACTTCAGCAACACCAGCAGCCAGTGCAATAGAAGTCACCGGAGTTAAAAAACAGCAGAAAGCGCAAAGCACTGAAAGCAGTAATGTGCCGGCTCTTTTAATGATCTCTCTTATCTTCATCATTTTTAACCTCCAAGATATAAAGAACCATAAGGGAAAACCCAGCCATAGCAATCAGAAATAAGAAAAAAGCCAGAATAGCAAACCACATAATAATTAACCTCTCTCCTTACAAAGCTTAATGCCTTTACACATAAACTTGCAAGCTTCGCCGTCAGAAGCTTGACAACGTGAAAATTTTCCATAATGTTCACAGGAAATACAAGAAACAACACCACATTGCGAACCAGGAAGAACGGCCCGTTTTTTACCCTTGAAACAAACGGTAGCATTTTTACAAAGAAAGAACCTGCATAAATCAACAGTAGACATAATATAACCCCCTTTTTTAATCTGGAAGCGGTTTTATTTCAATTCGCAACCGCTAAACGAAATTATTTAAGAAAAGAAACCTACAATAGCAACAACGACCATCACAAGACCAACAGCGCCAAGCAGAATAGCACCGATCAGACCGAAATTAACTCTTGATTTCATGATTTACCCCCTCTTTGAAACTCGAAGTGAACGCCGTGCCAGAGCAAGAGAAGTAAAACAGAAGCTGCTGCCAAGAAGCAGAAAACAAAGAGCATTAGACAACATAAAATCAAGCGCCATAGTGCCTATACCAAAAATTCCGCTTCCCGCCTTTGAAACATCTGATATAACTTCTGAAACACTGTGATAATCACCACCGGCAAGCACATCAATTGAACCATCGGAACCAGCTTTTTTTACATTCAGCTTCAAATCTTTACCGTAGTAAAACTGATAGATATACTCGACACCATCAAGATCAGGTTGACAAGTTCCCATGATAAGCACCTGAGAGCTTTCAATATATGCAATAGAATAATTGTTCTTCACATAATACATTGATGTGCCAAGATAACCCGCGAGCCATTGACGAGCATCATCATACTTCACATACTGATAACCTCTAGCGTCAATAAAGCTGCTCCACTGCTCAGGATCAATATCAGCAAAAGCTACCGTTGAAGTGACCATAAACATGGATATCACCGCAAGAAAAACAGCAAAAAACTTTTTGATAAAATCACCCCCCTGTCAGACTAAAAAGAAAAGGGGGAAATTAAATCCCCCCTCCCCTTTTATGTATCAGCGACTTTTTGCAGTACGGAGCGCACGCCGTGCAAGACCCAGTGCCGTAAAGCAGAAACCGCTACCGATCATGAGGAAGCAAAGCGGATTTGACAGCATAAAGCTGAAAGCGTCCTTTGCAAGATCGAAGATACCGCCCGCAGCCGTGGAAATCTCCTTGACTGTATCACCTACTGAAGTAGGTGCAGTAAAGCCAGCAGAAGCACCAGCTTCGGAAACCATGTTCAGATTGCCCATATTGTCACCCCCTTTCAATGGAATGGAAGTGATTTACTTCTTTGCTTCCGGTTTCGCTTCCGGTTTAGCGGGTTCAGAAGCAGCAGCGCCCAGGTCAAGATTAAAGCCCGTGCAGTTACCGAACTTGTTATAGATCGGAACGATTAAAAGACCCTCGATATCTTCCACACGCTTTACAGCAGGAGAATTGAGCATTGCAATGTTGCGCCCAAGTTCCATAGCAAATACATCAGCCTTTATCTTGATATCCTCGGTATCCGGTCCGAAGATAAGCGCCTTGTTTGTGCTTTCGTAATCCACGCAATGAATTACATAATTGTCGTAGTTGATGCCCTCATAAGAGCCAGTTTTGTGCTTGAGTGATACGATCTGTAACATTTTGTACCTCTTTCTGCGGATTTACTCCGCTGCATGTTTTCCGGGATTAACTCCCACAATATTTACGCCGAAGCGCTGGTAGTCGTTTTTATTACTCTCAGCCTAAAATAACGACCAGAAAAAATGCTGCCAACATCAAAAACAACCGGCATTTTCAAGCTCTGGCTTTAGTTTCTTTTTTCCTGTAGGAGAAACTTAGTTGGTTAGAGGGATATAGCGCCCTATTCGCTCCTAGGTGGTAGTGGTTTTGTTTACCCATGCAACCACCAAACATGTTATGTCACCCGGAACCCAGAACGAGCGATTTTTTCTGAACCCCGGTTTAAAAAGGAGATTAGCCGGTTTCGTGACGGGTACCACGGTTCCGACATATTAACCACGGTTATAATCGCTGCACATTGTATCATGACTATTAAAATCGCACACATCATAATTTGCGCATATGCTGCAATCACCATAATAACCACAGTTAGAGCAATCCGAATGACAATCATCAGTATTACCATCACGAAGAAAAACACAATCGAAGCCGTCCAATATATCACCTCCTGCCGTAGCAGTTCCGGCAGCCACCGAATAACGTTTTATAAGCGATACCGCCATAATAAACGCAATCCTCAGTAGAAACTACCTGCCTGCAGCGTTCGCACTGAACATACCGGACACCGTTGTAATGAAACTGGCTGATTACCTTTGTGCACCGTTTAACGTGCTCATAAAATTGCCTTGTTATTTCCTGCGATGTCATTTTGTCACCATCCAAGCCATTTAGCTTTAGAGGAATGAAATATCGTTCCTAAAAAGAATATATCATATTCTAAACGAAAAATCAAGTCTCTAAGCAGAAATTCAGCACATTGCACGAATGAAATATCGTGCATTTATAAAAATATAACAAATAAAATGTTATAATTAAACGGGTGATATTATGACATTTTATGAAAATCTAAGAATAATACGAGAAGATAGAGGGTTCACACAAAAGCAAATTGCAGAGATACTTGAAACAACAAGACAATATTATTCAGATTATGAAAATGGAAAAAGGGAAAT
>HF989455.1:37908-48064 GCA_000432175.1 Eubacterium sp. CAG:786 | reverse complement strand
CTGAACTTTACCACCTGCAAGTACTCTACATTCATATCCCGGCAGCCGGTAAGGGAGCAGCCCTTTTCCTTTGCGAATGCGATATAATCGAGAATATCCTGCGTGATACGCTCCCCCGGCGCCAGTATCGGTATTCCCGGCGGGTAGCACATGACGAACTCACTGCACACCCTGCCTGCAGTCTGCTCTATCGGCAGCGTTTCCTGCTCTGCGTAGAACGCCGACTGCGGGGACATCTCAAGTATCGGGTCGATGTATTCGTGGTCGTAAAGCCCTGCGGGGGACTTCCCGTGGAACTTCTTTATAAGGTTCAGCGCACCAAGGAGGCGCTCTATTTCAAGCGCGCGGTCGCCCCCGGTGATTATCGCAAGAATATTGCCGATGTCGCCGAACTCTATCTGTATGTCGTACTCGTCGCGCAGCAGGTCGTAGACCTCTATTCCCGCGAGTCCCATCGCGCGGGTATGTATCGACAGCTTCGTCTTGTCGAACGCATAGAACGCGCCGCCGTCGCACAGTTCCTCACCGAACGCGTAATAGCCGCCGATGGCGTTTATCTCCCTGCGTGCGTAATCCGCAAACTCCACCGTCTTTGCGTAGAATTCCCTGCCGTGAAGCGCGAGGTTCTGCCGGGCAAGGTCAAGTGAAACCATCAGCAGATAGCTTGCGCTGGTGGTCTGCGTGAGGTTGATTATCTGCCGGACGTAGTTAGGGTCTATTCCCTTTCCGAGTAGCAGCAGTGCGCTCTGGGTAAGACTTCCGCCGGTTTTGTGCACCGAAACTGCCGCCATGTCCGCTCCGCAGCTCATTCCCGACGGAGGCAGCCCCTCGCCGAAATAGAAATGCGTTCCATGAGCCTCGTCGCACAGCACCTTTAACCCGTGACGGTGCGCGATCTCCACAATGCTTTTCAGGTCGGAGCATATGCCGTAGTAGGTGGGATTATTCACAAGCACTGCCTTTGCATCGGGGTTGGCAACGATCGCCGCTTCCACCTCTGCGGGTGTCATTCCCAGGGGGATACCCAGGTCGTTATTGACGCCAGGGTTGACGTAAACGGGTACTGCGCCGCACACGACCAGCGCGTTTATCGCGCTCCTGTGAACGTTCCTCGGGAGGATTATCTTTTCGCCTGCCTTGCAGACCGACATGACCATAGCCTGCACTGCGCCGGTAGCGCCGTTTACAATAAAAATCGTATTTTCCGCGCCGAAAGCGTCCGCTGCGTATTCCTGCGCTTCCTTAATGACGGAAACAGGGTGGCAGAGATTGTCGAGGGGCTTCATGGAGTTTACGTCGTTCTTCATGCAGACCTCGCCGAGAAAATCCCTCAGCACCTTGTTGCCGCGCCCGCCCTTATGGCCGGGGACGTCAAACTTGACAACGCGGTCAAGCTGATACTCCTTCATGGCCTCATAGAGCGGCGCGCGGGTGTGATCAAGCCGCATTATGCTCACCTCTTAATAGATGTTCATGCCGCTGAAGATCTCGATCATTTCCCTGCGTAGGCTGTTGGTGATTTCAAGCCTCTGCTGGGGGTGTATCTCATACACGTCAGAGTTGAACAGATAATTCTGCAGCTCGATCTCCTTGATCAGCATTTTTGTATGGAATATATTTGACTGGTACACATTGACGTCGATCGCGTCGTACTTCGTCAGGGTATCCGGATTTATGTAGTCCTGGATAGAAGTTATCTTGTGATCCATAAAACATTTCTTTCCGGTGACGTCCCTCGTGAAGCCGCGCACCCGGTAATCTATCGTGATTATATCCGAGTCGAAGCTACCGATGAGGTAGTCAAGCGTGTTCAGCGGGGATATCTCGCCGCAGGTGGCGACGTCGATATCCACGCGGAACGTGGAAATAGCCTTGTCCGGGTGATACTCCGGGAAAGTGTGCACCGTGATATGACTTTTGTCAAGATGTGCGTGAATGGTATCCGGCTGGATACTGCTCCTGTTAAAGAATCCGGCGCCCTTGTTGCAGGAACCGTCAACATGTTCGGGGTCAATATGTCCCTCTGCGAAGAGGATATTGACAGAGGCCCCCTGCGGATCGTAGTCCTGCTTTGATATATTCAGGACAGTCGCACCGATCTTTTCGGTGACATCACAGAGGATCTTTGTGAGCCTTTCGGAATTGTACTGCTCGTCGATATAGGCGATGTAGTCCCGCTGCTCCCTCTCACTTTTTGCATAGCACACATCATAAATGTTGAAGCTAAGTGTTTTTGTGAGGTTGTTAAAGCCATATAAAGCCAGTCTGGAGCCGCTGCTGCCGCCAGGCACTGCTTCTGCCTTTTTCTCCAACCCTAACATCACGACCTTTCGGTAAAATAAGTTTCTGCATGTTGACTTTATGCAGTCAAAGTAAGTATATCATAAAACCCGTTGTTTTGCAACAATTTTTTGATAATTTTTTGTGAAATCTTCGCTCAGCCGCACCTATTGACAGAATTGCTGAAATGTGGTAATATAAAAAGTGAAAACATGTGATTTCATAAAGGAGGCGTGCATGGCTGTATTCTACCAGAGCAACGGGCGTTTCAGCTACACGAAAACCGGGGAATTCCGCGTGCGGTGCAAGGCTGAAACACCGCTGACGATAATATTCCTTTCGCTGATCCCGGTGGGGGATTTTCTGATATTCAAGCTGGTAGAATACCTGCAGCTGGAAATGGACGTGCATGTCGGGCAGCTGCTCGAATATGCGTGCTACTTCTGGGCAGGGCTGTGCGTTTTCATTATGGGCGCGATACGCGCCGGAGTGACCTGCAAATACTACGCAGACCAGAACGAATTCAAGATAACAGATAATCACAAGCACACAGAATACCTGTTCTATGCAGATATCACGGGCATTGAATACACCCCGATAAAGCTGTTCAGCAAGATACCGCGCGGTTTCCGCGTGAAGATAAGCACCGAATACCGCACTATCGTGTACGACTATCTTTTCTTCGGCAATTTCGGTTCCACCTCTACGGAGGACACGCCGTTCCACATGCTGGAACAGCGCGCATACGCTTACCAGGAACCGCAGCATTGCAACGATGACATACTCAGGTCGCGCGAGGACAGGGAGGGACTTCTATGAACGGACGCGAAGCTTTTGAGGAACGTTTCGGCTTCAAGGCAAAAGGAGAATTCCGCGTGCGCGGGCGGTTCGAATTACCGCTGACGGTCACGGCGCTTTTTTTCATTCCATACGGGGAATTCTTCATAGTAGGCACGATGGCAAACCCATGGTTCGCATTCGGCGGTTCGTTCGGGGCGCTGCCTTTCGCAATGGCTCTGTGGGCGCTTTTATGCTGGTGGATAGTCCGGATAGCGCATATCGGCGTCACCTGCCGTTATGAGGGCGACGACAATGAATTCCGCATAACGGACCAGCACAAGCACACCGAGATCTTCTATTACCCCGACGTAACTTCTGTGGAATACCAGCCGATAATGTATATCAACAAAAAGATCCGCGGCTACAAAGTGACTATCCACACGAAATACCGCTCCGTAAGCTATCAGTTCATAGCCAGCGGGAAACAGCCGATACGCGGTCCAGAGGACACGCCGTTCTTCGTGCTGGAACAGCACTGCGGGCTTGTCAGGGACATCGGCTCGACCGAGAACAACGAATCACGCACATAACATAACGGGCAGCCTGAGGCTGCCCGTCCTGTCTGCCGAAAAAGTCTTGCGACTTTTCCGACAGAGTACATCCGCACTGCCCGCACTCATTGTCGGCAAAGCCGACAATTCGCACAGTTGTGCGGATAGAAGTGTTTTTTGCCTCGGCAAAGCTGAGGCAAAAAACGGATTTCAAAAGCCCGCTTCGCGGGCAAAATCGAATTTTTCGACAGACTAAACGGGCAACCTGCGGCTGCCCGTCGTTTTTTCCTACACATTCGTCATTCCACTGTATGTGGTGAGTATATCGTCAGCTATCTCGCGCTGGGTGCGCCGGGTATCCATCGCAAGCTTCTGGATATGCCGGTGCGCCTGGTTCTCAGTAAGGTTAAGGTACTGTATCAGGCAGCACTTTGCGCGGTCGATGGTCTTGGTGTCCTCCAGCTGCTTGGTGAGCTTGGATTTCTCCTCCTCCAGGCGCTGCAGACTTTCACGCGTCATCTCAGCCATTCGCACCGTCTGAAGCAGCGCCTGCTTTGTGAACGGCCTTGGCAGGACGTACGCACCCGTGAACTTTATGCGGTTCTGCACCTCGTCCGCTATTTCTGTTTTCGCAATGACGATTATCACAGCGTCGGTCCTGCTGCGGACTTCAGCCACCCAGTTCAGACCGAAATCAGTCCTCAGCGGGGTGGAAGCTATCACCATGTCATACCCAGAAAGATCAGCCGCGGAAGCCTCTCCGTCGTCAAAGCAGCTGGTTA
The DNA here is from genome assembly GCA_000432175.1 of Eubacterium sp. CAG:786. Classification (GTDB taxonomy): domain Bacteria; phylum Bacillota; class Clostridia; order Oscillospirales; family Ruminococcaceae; genus CAG-115. The sequence continues at coordinate 43,671 of HF989455.1, read as the reverse complement.
TCTCCGCACCGGTATCCTCCAGCGCAGCGGCAATACTGCCGCAGATCATCTCGGTCTTTGCGTTGATGAATATTCGTTTCATGAGTTCGGCCTCCCTTGCGGCAGAAATTCCGGAATTCACTGAATTTGCTTACAGATTGTTTACATAAAGCTGCTTGTAGGGGCTTGCGGAGTTCGGCGTAAGCTTGAAGAAATTGCTGCTGAGCAGTACGCCCGCGTCATTGCCGAAGTGCTTTACAAAGCGCTCTACATAATGTCTTATGGACTCCTTCTCCTCTGCGGTAGCCACTGTGCAGCATACCTGTACGGGGAGTCCCTTGGGCATAACGTCGCTGCGGATAAACATCTCGCCGCCGTGCATTCCGGTGCCGCAGAAGTGACCTACCGGGCAGCCCTCCACGCCGATGCCGAGCACGATGATTATGCCGCCCGCCTGGTATTCACCCAGGAAGTCGCCCACCTTGCCGCCTATAACGATAGTCGGGAACATGTCCTGATAGCTCTTCATGTGGATACCAACACGGTAGCCGGCATTTCCCTGCACGTATATCTCGCCGGAACGCATAGCATATCCGGTGGTATCTCCGCTGTTGCCGTGGATTATGATAGCGCCGTCGTTCATGGTGTCGCCGGTGGCGTCCTGGGCGTTGCCGTGCACGCTGATTTTCGCGCCGTTAAGGTATGCGCCGAGGGCGTTGCCGGGGGTTCCCTTGATGAGTATTTCCTTGCCGGAAAGACCCGCGCCGATGTATCTCTGCCCGAGAACGTTCTCAAGCGTGAATTTCTGCTCGTCAGAGTCCCTGATCATTTTATTCAGCTCTGCATACTGCATATTCTTTGCATCAATGATCATCTCTTTATTCCTCCCAGCTTCTCTTCCCTGCGCGACTTGCTGAACATCATCATCTGCGGTCTTTCCTTAAGCATATCCATATCTACGTCCGAAAGGTCGATGCGTTCCTTTATCATGGAAGTGTAAATGCCAGCGCGCTTTACGTCGCCCATGAGGACAAATCCCTTGAGCAGACCGTCCCTGAATACCAGCTTTTTATAATTATTGCCGTTTTCCTCGACATATTCCTCACCGTCGTAGCTGCCTGCGGTGATTATGTGCAGTCCGAAGAAGCCGATGGCGTTCATCGGGATCGCGTTTTCATACCTGGTCTCCTCGCCTGCCATGTTCTTTCCTGCGACTTCGCCCTGCATATATGCATTCGGCAGCAGCGCGAGTATCTTGTCCGTGCCGCTGGAAGCGTCGTGGCTGACTGTGCAGTCGCCGGCCGCATAAACGTCGTCGAGGGTGGTTTTCTGTGTGAGGTCGCAGATTATACCGCGCTCCACCTTTCCGCCAGCTTCAGAAACAAGCTCGGTGTTCGGGCGAACTCCGACGGCGATGATCACCATGTCGAAATCAACGGTCGCGCCGTTCTTCAGCTTTGCAGAGTGCTCGCTGAACTCGTCAACGGAAGTACCCAGAATGAACTTCGTACCCTTGCTCTCGATATGCTTCTTCATGATTGAACCAGCGCGCACGTCCAGGATAGACGGAAGGATACGGTCAGCCATATCGACTACGGTGATATCAGCCTTGTATTCATTCAGCGCTTCTGCGGCTTTCAGACCGATAAGACCCGCGCCGATTATAAGCACCTTCATGCCCGGCTTCACCTCGGCCTTGATTGCCTTCACGCTGTCGTAGCTCATGAATGTGTGGCAGGAAGCTATCTTGTCCATTCCGTTCATCGGAGGAACGAACGGCTTGGAACCGGTAGCCACCATCAGCTTATCATAAGGAACCGTGTTACCGTCGGAAAGAACCACGTTCTTTGCAGCGGCGTCTATCTTTGTCACACGGGTGTCGAGCATCGTTTCAACGCCGTTCTTCTCGTAGAAATCAGCGCCGCGGTAATAGATGTTCCTGTCGGTGACTTTACCCATCAGCCAGTAGGAAATGAGCGGTCTGGAATAGGTGTGGTACTTCTCGTCGGAGATAACGGTTATCTTTCCGGTCTTGTCAACCTGACGGATACCCTCGATGGTGCCGATAGCTGCGGCAGAATTGCCGATTATCACATAATTCATATCCGTCACCTCACCTTTCCTCAAAAACTATAGCGTTGTTCGGGCAAGCCTTTACGCATGCAGGCTCACCGTGGCTGTTGCGTGTGCAGAGGTCGCACTTGCGTATCTTGTGCCCTGCCTCGTCGATGACGATGGCGCCGTATGGACATGAGAGGACGCAGGTGTAGCAGCCCACGCACTTTTCCTCGTCGCAGACGATAACGCCGTCCTGCACGGAAAGAGCGCCGGCGATACAGCCCTTTACACAGGGGTGCGCGTCGCAGTGACGGCACTGTACCGCGAAATTGATCTTGTCGCCTTCTTCTATCTGTATCCTCGCGACGGGCTTCTTGCCGCCTGCGAAAGCCTTTATCATATCAGGAGCGCCGCTGTTTGCTGCCGCACAGGTGAATTCACACAGATGGCAGCCCAGACACCAGTCCTCGTTCACATAAACCTTTTTCATTTGTTATGACCATTCCTTTCGAGCGTGTCAGTCCTTATTCACCTGCGTGCATTATGCCGAGGATATCGAGTTCCTTCTGGTTAAGGCCGATACCGCGGAGCATAAGTCTGTTGCCGCGGAGGGACTCCAGCGAATTGATACCCATGCCGCCCATCATTTCCTTGATCTCGTGATCCCACGCATGAACAAGGTTTACAAGGCGCTTGTATGCGATATCCGGATTAAGGCGCTTTACAAGGTCCGCACGCTGCGTCGCGATACCCCAGTTGCACTTACCGGTGTTGCAGCTTCTGCACAGGTGACAGCCCATGGAAAGCAGCGCCGCAGTCGCGATGTAAACTGCGTCCGCGCCCAGTGCGACAGCCTTTACAACGTCCGCACTGCTTCTGATGGAACCGCCCACAACGATGGAAACATTGTTTCTGATACCCTCGTCGCGTAATCTCTGGTCAACGCTCGCAAGCGCCAGTTCTATCGGAATGCCCACATTATCGCGGATACGTGTCGGAGCCGCGCCGGTACCGCCTCTGTAACCGTCTATCGCGATGATATCCGCACCGCTTCTCGCAATACCGGAAGCGATAGCCGCAACATTATGTACAGCCGCGATCTTTACGATGACAGGCTTCTTCCAGTCGGTGGCTTCTTTAAGCGAAAGAACCAGCTGACGGAGATCCTCGATGGAATAAATATCGTGATGCGGAGCCGGAGATATCGCGTCAGTGCCCTTGGGTATCATACGGGTCCTGGAAATTTCTTCGTTGATCTTCATTCCCGGGAGATGTCCGCCGATACCGGGCTTAGCGCCCTGACCCATCTTGATCTCGATAGCGGCGCCGGTGTCGAGGTACTCCTTGAACACGCCGAAACGTCCGGAAGCCACCTGGCATATGGTGTTGGGACCGTACTTGTAGAAATCCTTGTGCAGACCGCCCTCACCGGTGTTGTAGTAAGTGCCGAGCTCCTGTGCGGCTCTTGCAAGGGACTCATGCGCGTTCTTGGAAATAGAACCGAAGGACATCGCGGAGAACATGACCGGAACGTCCAGTTCAAGATACGGGTTGTGCTTGAATTCAGCCTTGCCGTTTTCGTCGTAATGTATCTCCTGGTCCTTCTTGCCGAGGAACGTCTTGGTTTCCATCGGCTCACGAAGCGGGTCGATAGGCGGGTTGGTTACCTGCGAAGCATTCAGCAGTATCTTGTCCCAGTAAACGGGGTACTCGCGCGGGTTGCCCATCGCGGAAAGGAGCACTCCACCGGAGCCTGCCTGCTTGTAGACCTCGTCCATTACCTGCTGGCTCCAGTTGCCGTTCTCGCGGAACTCGTTCTCGTTCTTCTTTATTTTCAGCGCTCTGGTCGGGCAGAGAGTTACGCAGCGCTGGCAGTCAACACAGCTTGTTTCGTCTGCGACCATCTTATCGAGGTCGGGGTCGTAATGATGCACCTCGTTGGCGCACTGTCTTTCACAGACGCGGCACTTGATGCAGCGGTCGTAATTGCGAACCACCTCAAACAGCGGATTCATATAGTTAATAGCCACTTGTGACCTTCCTTTCAATTCTGCTCTGTCGTTTATTTATCGAGTGTTACGATTATCGGCTCACCACCGCGGGGGCTCCAGATGCGGTCAACGTCCGGTGACATCGTTCTGATGGAGCATTCCTCGCTGGAGATGTAGACTGTGTCGCCCTTTTCTGCAGCCACCATGGAACGCAGCTTCAGTCTGTCGTTGAGCGCCATAAGTCCGTTGTTAAAGCCGAGGATTATTGAGAAAGGTCCTGTGATGAGCAGGCTGGAATAAACGTTTCTGAAATGGCGTATCTTCGCGGTCTCCTCCGGGCTGAACCTGCCGGAATCTATCTCGCTCCAGAACGGCGCTGCGATAACCTTTGCGACGTCATCAAGCGGCATTCCGAGACGGCGGTGGAGGTAGTCGATGATGTATGTGATTACCTCGGTATCCGTCAGCAGATTGCATTTGTAGCCGAACATCTCGATGAAGCGCCTGTTCGCGTCATAAGAGGAGATCTCGCCGTTATGTACTATCGTGTAATCCAGCAGCGCGAACGGGTGCGCGCCTCCCCACCAGCCGGGGGTGTTCGTCGGGTAGCGTCCGTGTACGGTCCACGCCCAGCCGTCGTATTCGTCCAGTCTGTAGAATTCACCGACGTCCTCGGGGTAACCTACCGCCTTGAATACTCCCATGTTCTTGCCGCTGGAAAAAACGTACGCGCCGTCGATCTTATCGTTGATCTTGATGACGCAGCGTGCGACGTAGGTGCGCTCGTCCAGCTGGCTTTCCTGGAGCTTTGTGGGAAGAGGGTTAACGAAGTAGCGCCAGATGAGCGGCTCGTCGGTAATGTTCGGGTGCTTTCTGGTCGGGATACGCGAGAGGTTGATAACATCGAAATGTCTGTCGATGAAAGCCTCGGTCTTTATCCTTGCTTCGTTGGAGTCATAGAAAACATGGAACGCATACTGATCCTTGTATTCCGGATAGATGCCGTACCCAGCATAGCCGCCGCCGAGTCCGTTTGAACGGTCGTGCATACAGGCAATGGAATTAACGATCACGCTGCCGTTTGTCCTCCTGCCGCTTCTGTTGATGAAGCCCGAGATGGCGCAGCCTGCAGGGATCCTGGTTTCTCCCTCTTTCTTTAACATAAGCTCACTCCTTAAATTTGGCTCAGAAAAACAAATTCCGGCAGGAAAACTGCCGGATACCGCGTCATTCGGCGCAGCGCTGAGCCGGTTTGTCTTTCGTATTATTACGGAAACGATAAAAGCAATGTGAAACTTTTTCTCCTGCGAAGTTGCAGTGAGAATTACTGAAGCCTTCATCGCCCTGAACGTTTGTGCCCGGGCACTAACGTTTTTATCCGTGTTTAATTTACGTCCCTATTATAGCACTAATATTCCGAGTTGTCAAGTGGTTTTTGCAAGTTTTCTATATTCAATCTTTCATTTTATTGCATATTGGCATACATATTTTCCGTTTTATCCCGATTAGTTGTGACTAATAGAGCTGCTTAACAGCACATATCAGATTCAAATTACTGGAGAAATGTTATTTTTGCAAGAAGCAAAGCATAAATATTGCATTATTTTTGTAAAACCAGCCAAATTGCAAAAATCCGCGAAAAAGCTGCACAAATTTTAAATAGCACTTGAAAAAACAGCAGAAATAGAGTATAATAATATAGTATTATTTCATTAGGGAGCCTCTAAAAACCGGT
>HF989455.1:36900-37768 GCA_000432175.1 Eubacterium sp. CAG:786 | reverse complement strand
ACACATTTTCACTCAAACAAGGTTTTTAGAGGTGACCATTAATAAGAAAGGAACATCTCAAATGGCGGTAGAATTAAAAACCATACAGCACCTCTGCGAGCTGTCAAAGCTGAATTATGACGAAGCCGGACTTGAAAAGGTAATGGGTGAGATGGGCGATATCATCGACCTCATGGACACGATCAAGAGTTTCGACCTCACCTATGACGACACCAAGGACAACAACAGCATTTCCCTGAAGGAAGTCAGGGAGGATATTGCACAGCCGTCCTTCCCGACGGAGAAGCTTCTCGCGAATGCAGAGAACACCGGCAGCTGCTACGTTGTGCCCAAGGTAGTTGAATAAACAGGAGGTAATATATGGATATAACCCGTGCAAAGATCCGTGACCTGCGCAAGGCACTGGACAGCAAGGAGATAAGCGCCGCTGAACTCTGCGGCGAATACTTCAAGAATATAGAAGCCGGCGACGGTAAGGTGCAGTCTTTCATCACTGTGACCAAGGAAAAGGCGCTCGAAATGGCGGCAAACGCACAGAAGCGCATCGACTCCGGAGATGTAAGCCCCCTGACCGGCATTCCGCTCGCAATAAAGGACAACATCTGCACCGACGGCGTAAAGACCACCTGCGCAAGCAAGATGCTGGAGAATTTCATTCCCCCGTACGATGCGACAGTCATTGAAAAGCTGAACGCCGAGGGATACGTACTTCTCGGCAAGACAAGCATGGACGAGTTCGCGATGGGCGGCTCCACGCAGACTTCCGCGTTCGCCAAGACCAAGAACCCCTACGACCTTGAGAGAGTTCCCGGCGGTTCCTCCGGGGGCAGAGCGGCGCCGGTTTTCGCTTCGTTTGCGGCGGTCCCCC
>HF989455.1:16506-36874 GCA_000432175.1 Eubacterium sp. CAG:786 | reverse complement strand
AAGCGACACCGGTGGTTCCATCAGACAGCCCGCTTCTTTCTGCGGCGTTACCGGTATCAAGCCCACTTATGGCAGAGTTTCGCGCTACGGTCTGGTGGCTTTTGCAAGCTCCCTCGACCAGATAGGGCCCATCTGCTCCGACGCCCGCGACTGCGCCATCATGCTCAATGCGATCTGCGCGCACGACCCGCACGACGCCACCAGCGCACGCCAGCCCGTTCCTGATTTCACTGAAAAGCTGGGGCAGTCCGTCAGCGGAATGAAGATCGCGATGCCAAAGGAATTCTACTCCGACGACATCGACGACGAGGTAAAGTCCCACGTAATGAACGCTGCAAAGTTGCTCGAAAGCCAGGGCGCTCAGCTGGTCGAATGCTCCATTCCCGGGCTGAAGTACGCTATCCCTGCATACTACCTCATCGCCTGCGCAGAAGCTGCCTCCAACCTGTCGAGATTTGACGGTATCAAGTACGGCTTCCGCGGCGAGGGAAGAACCTTTGAAGAGCTTATCCGCGACAGCCGCAGCAAGGGCTTCGGCGAGGAAGTCAAGCGCCGTATCCTGCTGGGTAACTACGCGCTTTCCTCCGGCTACTACGACGCTTATTACAAAAAGGCGCTGGCGCTCAAGCAGCAGATAATCAAGGAATACAACGACGTTTTCGACAAGGCGGACGTTATCCTCACCCCGACCGCTCCTACGCCCGCTTACAAGATAGGCGTGCAGGACAACGACCCGGTCAAGATGTATCTTGCGGATATCTGCACAGTTACAGTCAACATTGCTTCGCTCCCCGGAATTTCCACCACCTGCGGCTACACCGCTGAGGGAATGCCCGTAGGTATGTCCGTCATCGGCAGACGCTTTGACGAGCAGACTATTTTACAGTGCGCCGACGCATTCGAGCAGACCTTTGCGCCGACTGCGCCGAAGTTTTAAGGAGGTACCGGTATGAGTGCATATTTCCCCACGATAGGACTTGAAACACACGCAGAGCTTTCCACCAACTCAAAGGTGTTCTGCACCTGCTCTGCCGAATTCGGCGGCACGCCGAATTCCAGATGCTGCCCTGTTTGCAGCGGACTCCCCGGAACGCTCCCCGTGCTCAACAGAAAGGCTGTAGAATACATCATCAAAGCGGGTTATGTTATGAACTGCGAAATTTCCCGCTTCACAAAATGGGACAGAAAGAACTACTTCTACCCCGACCTGCCGAAAGCTTACCAGATATCTCAGATGCCGCGCCCGGTCTGCCTTGCAGGAACCGTTAAGATAAACGCAGGCGGCAAGGAAAAGGATATCCGCATCAACCGAATCCATCTTGAAGAGGACGCGGGCAAGCTCGTACACGACGAAGTGAACCGTATTTCCCTCGCGGATTACAACCGCTGCGGAGTTCCGCTTATCGAGATAGTTACCGAGCCGGACTTCCACAGCGCCGAGGAAGTCGTAGCGTACCTTGAAAAGATAATGCTGCTTCTCCAGTACGCAGGAATATGCGACTGCAAGATGGAACAGGGCTCGATCCGCTGCGACGTCAACATCTCCATCGCCCCCAAGGGAAGCAACGAACTCGGCACCAGGACCGAGCTGAAAAACCTGAACTCCCTCAAGGCGATAGCACGCGCCATCGAAGTCGAGATAGAGCGCCAGGAAGAGCTCCTGGACAACGGCGAAAAGGTCATCCAGGAAACACGCCGCTTCAACGAGGCTCTCGGTGAGACCACCGCAATGAGAAGCAAGGAAGACGCTCACGACTACCGCTACTTCCCCGACCCCGATATCCCCCCGATAATCTTCACCGAGGAAGAACTCGAGGAAATACGCAATTCCATTCCGGAACTGCCGGAGCAGAGAGTTGCGCGTTACGTCGAGCAGTACGGCATCAAAAAGCCCGACGCCGACCTCATCGTTTCCGACAAGAAGATATGCGATTTCTTCGATGTCGCTATCCAGGAATACGACAACCCCAAGGCAGTCGCAAACTACATCACCGGAGAACTTCTCCGCAGAAAGAACCTCGGTGAAGTCGATATGGACGACCTGAAATTCTCCGGCAAGGAATTCGCACAGCTGGTAGAACTTCTCCAGACCGACAAGGTTTCGCAGTCCAACGCCAAGGCCATACTCGGTGAGATGATAGAAAATGGCGGCACGCCGAAGTCCATCGCAGACGCAAAGGATCTCTGGATAAAGGAGGACAACGACCTACTTGCCAAGACCGTCGATGAGATAATCGCGAACAACCCCAAGGCAGCCGAGCAGTATCGCAGCGGCGACCAGAAGGTATTCGGCTTCTTCATGGGACAGGCAAACAAGGCGCTCAAGGGACAGGCTTCCCCGAAGGCAATACAGGAATATATCAGAAAGAAACTTTCCGAATAAAACACATCGCCCTGCGTTTTGCAGGGCGATATCTTTATAACGAATGCCGGGCTTTTCAGTCCGGCATTGATTTTATTCTACTGGTATCTCAGATTCTGCAGGCAGCGTGCTGTCAGCCGTGGTTTCATCAGGCTCCGTCACTGTTTCTGAAGTGGTTTTAGACGGCTTCGGCTTAGTGGTTTTTGCAGTCGTCTTTGCGGGCTTGGTGGTCTTGGCAGGCTTTGAGGAAGTCGTCGTTTCCTCCGGCTCAACGGTTTCCGGCTTATCTGCGGTCGTCTTTGCCGGTTTGCTTTCCGTTGTTGAAGCAACCGCAGGCATGGGCTCAGCGCCATCGGTTGGCTTGGTGCCGTCCCATAATCCCGCTTCCATAAGCGCGCGGTGCAGTTCCCACAGGGCTATATAATAGCAATAGGGAGCCAAATGCACCCCATCGCCGGAATGCAGACAGGTGCGCAGTTTTCCCTCATCATTTTTCAGGTACTGCCCGAAATCGACAAAATGCACCCTCTCGGGGAATTCTGTTTCGATGAACCTGCGCATGTAATCGTTGAAGCTGTCGATAACGCTGTTAGCGCAGAACTTGCTGCACACCGGCGTTATAGCCGCAACGAAAACGTCCGCGTCGCTGCCGTCAAGAGTCGCCTGAATTACGCCGCGGTAATTCTCGCAGTAGGTTTCCTCGTACACCATGTTCACGTCGTTCATGCCCATGGAAAGCAGGACGTAACGCGGCTTTCCGGCTTTCAGTACCTGTTCGTAGGTCTGATCCTCCTTGCCGCGGAACTTGAACGTGTAGTCAAAAAAGCTGCGGGAACCAAGGTTTCCCTTAGCCGCAACATGTTTCCTGGGAACAATGCCATATTCCGCGAAACCGCTGCATATGCTGTCCCCGACGAACAGGGTATAATCAACGAACTTCAGTTCTTCCTCGCTGAGGTCGAACTGCTCGTGCACTTCACTGTAAAAAATATCGAAATCACTGTCTGCGTCAGGCGTGGTGGTGACTTCTGCCGTGGGGACCTGTATCGCTGAAGTGGAGACCGTATCAGCAGGCTCCGTGCTGCAACTTTCCGACGCGGAATGCTCAGAAATATCTCCCGTCGCAGTGGTGGAAGCCGTGGTCGATGATGTGACAAGGTCCTGAATGACAGTGCCTGGCTGAGAGCGCTCGTCAGTGGAAGAGCACCCGGTCAGTAATACACACGCTGCCGTAAGAGCGCTGTATAACTTGTATTTCATTATATATCAAATCCTTCTGGATAGTAAGTCTGGAAAACGGGCCGGACAGGCGCACACAAGTGCATTGGAAAATTTTACACAGCCCTTAAAGCAAACAGACGCCCGCTATAATAAAACACGGGCGTCCTGATATCACGATTGAGAATTACTTCTTGCCGTGCTTCTTAGCCTTGGGAGCAGGCGCAGCTGCCTTGACTTCCGGCTTCTTCTCGGGAGCGGGAGCAGCCTTTACCTCAGGCTTTGCAGCAGGAACAGCAGGCTTTACCTCGGGTTTTGCAGCAGGAGCGGCAGCCTTTGTCTCGGTCTTAGCGGCAGGAGCGGCAGGCTTCTTTTCAGCAACGGGCTTCTTCTCAGCCTTCTTTGCAGGAACCAGCGGCTCAAGAGCCAGGAACTTTGCAACGTCGCCGTCTACCTTGACCAAACCTTCAGCCATAGCCTTTTCAAATGCAACCTCGCCAGCGAACAGCTTGTCGATGTTCTCAGCGGAACCGGTAACATTTACCTGGAGGTCGTCATAGTGATAAGGAGCAACAGTAAGTACGCCGTCCTTTACCTCAACGTAAACATCTCCGTCTTCTTCAAGAATGGTGAAGTTAGCAACGACCAGATCCTCATACTTCTTAGCCTTGGTCTTGCTGCCCTTGAGATAGCCATTGATCTTTTCAGCGAGTTCTGTATTAGTCATGATAGAAACCTCCTGTGATGAGCAACATCTTGGCTTGAGCGGACGCTGCGAGCGCCACCAGCCAGATTTATTCAACAGCGTATTACGGCTGTCTATTTCCTCTCTATGTAAGTATACCATATACCCTATTTTATTTCAATAGGCATTTTCTATAAATTTACAAGGAAAAGCGGTTCATTTTCAGCGGAAAAATATAAATCTTCACAAAGCCGCTGCTCACTTGCGTGACAGATTGCTGCCGTCATAGCCCACGAAAAATCTTTTGGGGCGCGCGGAGTCCGGGCGCTCTATCGGCTCTGCGGAAGAAAGCAGCTTCTCCACCGTTTCACGGTATTCCGGCTTTGCGAGGTAGTAGCCGTAGCTTTCGATAACGTTAGCCGGGTCGATTATCCTGCCCTCTATCTTGAAGTTGTCAAAGCCCATTTCAAGGTACTTCCCGAACAGCTGGTCGCTGTTTATGAACGTCTTGTAGCCAACCACCTGGTCGAAATCCATGAACATGTTATGGCATTCGAATTCGTTGGCTTCCCTCAGCGGGTCCTCGGGCGTCTGACCTGAAAACAGCATATCCTTAAGGGACACTTTTGTAAGGTCGCTGGCACGGCGCTGGCATCTTCCAAGGACCTGATAGTGCTCCTTGCGGCGCTTACAGTGCGGCACGCAGTAGGGGTTGATGAGAATTTCGCAGCGCTTTCTGAGTTCCACCGGGATACTCTCAAGCTTTTCGAAATCGTTGTTCCAGTTGTAGTCGAGAACCACAAGCTTGTAATCCTTCGCGAACTCTTTCATCAGCAGGTCGTGATCCTCTATCTGCTTGACTGTAGATGAAGTCAGCGGGAACTGCGGGTACTTCTCGCGGATATAATTCTCGAGGAACGGCGCGTTGATAATTATTTCGTTCAGCCCGTTCTCAGCGGCGCGGCAGAGGAAGTTGCAGAACTCGTCAGAAACGTCCGCTTCCGTCAGCGTGGGGTTCGTGAATGTATATCGTATCGGAACGCCCCTGCGGTTGAACTCGGAAATCGTCCACTTTATTTCTTCCCTGGGAATGAAGCCGTTTATAGCGCGCCCACCGTTCCACAGCGCAGGCGGAAAGCACCCGTAAGCCGAAACGATCTCCACATCGCGGAAGTACTCCGGGTGTTCTTTCATGAGATCAAGAAGATGAAGGTTAAGGTCGCAGTGGCGCCAGAAATCAGGTATATGGAATTTAGCAGTCATATCAATTCTCCTCAAAAATTACTATTTTAATTATATAGCAGAACCAGCCGATTGTCAAGCATTTGCCGTGATGTTGCTGAATAAACCGCGCCCGCAGAGGAATAATACCCATAAAAAGACAAAGAGAGGTAACACAATGGCAGTTGTACTGATAAGGGCATGCATTCTGTACGTGATAATCACGTTTTCGCTGCGGCTGATGGGAAAAAGGCAGCTTGGCGAGCTGCAGCCGTCGGAACTTGTGGTGACGATACTGATATCAAACATAGCTTCCGTGCCGGTGGAGGACTCCTCAATGCCCATGCTGATGGGGGTAGTGCCGATACTGACGCTGGTCTGCCTTGACGTTATCATGTCGGGGATAATGCTGAAATTCCCGAAATTCCGCAGGCTGATGATAGGAAGCCCCCGGGTGATAATGTCCGAGGGCGTGATCATGCAAAAGGAAATGAAGCGCCTGCGCTACACCGTAGACGACCTGGTGGAAGCCATGCGCGAGGAGCAGATTTTCGACATCACGCAGGTATATTACGCGATAGTGGAAACCACCGGCAAGATACACTTCCTCAAAAAGAAGGACTACCAGTCCGCGGAAAAGGCGGACGTTTCCTGCGGTGGCTCCTCGGACGACCCGCCAGCCGTTATAATCCGCGATGGAAAAGAGGACCCCGAGCAGATGAAGTTCATGGGTCTGGGAATGGGCTGGCTCCATGAGCAGCTTAGACAGCAGCAGCTTTCTATAAGCGACGTGTTCCTCATGACAGCCGATAAAAACGGTCAGAACACAATAATACGCCGGCAGAGGGGGCTTTAAATGAACAGACTTATCCTCAGCATAGTTCTGCTTGCCGCAATGGCGGCAGGGTGCTTTTATTCAGTTTATCTCACAACGCAGCGCACAAATGAACTTTCCGGGCTGATAGACCAGGTGGAACAGGCGCACTCCGACGGCGACGATAAGTCAGCGCTTGAATACGCCGAGCAGCTCCACTCATCATGGGACAGCATTCTGCATTACAGCATTCTTGTCAACGACCTGGGGCACGCAATGGAGATAACTTCCTGCATTGCCGAGATAGCTTCATTTGCGGAGGAGGGCGACGACGAACTTTACGCCGCCTGCGACCGCGCACAGGCTCAGCTGGAATTATTCAGGGAAATGCAGACGCCTACGCTCTGGAAGATACTTTAAGGTAAATTCAGTTCAAAGAAGTATTCCCCGCGCAGTTCGTCGCTGGAACGGTTCTTTCTGTCCCGGCTCTCACCCGCGAGCGAAAGCCCCAGCTTCTCCATCACCCTGCGGGAAGCCGCATTCTCGGTGTCGCAATGGGCAATGAACCTCTTTGCACCGTTCCGTTCAAGGTACTCCATAAGTCCCCGGGCAGCTTCAAACGCGTAGCCTTTCCCGTGATATCCACGGGCGATTATCCAGCCGAGTTCCCAGGCTGCGCCGTTCTCCTCAAGGTAAGCGCTCACCGAGCCGATGTGCTTTTCCCCGAGCATGACCGCCATCTCCAGGAACTTCGGTTCCGGCGCGGACATCTCCTTCCCGCATTTTCTGAGGTAGCGTTCCGTTTCTGCGATGTCGTTCACCGGCAGGAATACCATCAGCCGGGTCAGTTCATGGTCGGAAGCATATTCATGCGTGGTATTCAGGTGCTTCATGCAAAGCGGTTCAAGCGTCAGTCTTTCTGTCTTTATTTCCATATTGATCTCCAATTGAAATGGGGCTGCAAAAACGCAGCCCCTCGTTATTTTTCACAGCGGGACCATAACGATCTCGCCATCGCCTATAGTCGCCTTGGAATGCGGCGTCATCACATTCACCTGATATACATAGGAATTTATGCGCAGCATAACTCCGGGATAAAACGCGCGCTTGCAGGAAACCGAAAGGTCCTGCTTGCGTTCAAGAGTTGCTTCTATTTCCTTTATTCTGTTGTTCAGGCGCTTTACTTCACCCTGCAGCTTAAACCTTGAGCGCATAGCCTCGATCTTCATCTGTTCGCGCTCCGGGGAAAGCTTGCTCACCTTTGCCATTTCCGCAAGCGCCGTGATTATCTTGCCAAGCTGGTCAAGCTTATCCTCAATGCCGGAAAGGGTGTGCTTATGCCCCTCCATCTCCTCGCTGAGGACCGCGTTATTGCCCAGGGTGACCATGGTTTTTGCGTAGCTTTCAGAGCCAATGACGGAAGCCGTGATATTATGCAGCGCAGTGTACTTGCCGCCCATCATAACACCCTTGCCGCTCGCGATGATGTTCTTGCCCGCAAAGACCTCGCCGCCCACAAAGGAAGAACCCTCGACATTCTGCCCGGCATAAAGCTTGCTGTTCTCGCAGAAATCCATCTTTATGCTGCCAAGTTCGCTGTGCAGCGTGGAATTTATGCAGCCGAGCTTTACCGTGATATTGCCGTCAGCCGTAATGGTTCCATTGGTGACGCTGCCGTTTATGGTGATGTTCTTCTTCGAGGTGACTGCATATCCCTCCAGCACGTTTCCCTTTATGATTATGTCGCCGATAAAGTCGATATTACCGCTGGAAACATCCACGTCGCCGCGTATCAGCAGCGACTCTTCAACGCAGAAAGCTCCTCCGGTGTATGTAAGGTTGCCGTCAGTCACCGCGACTATCTCAGTGCCGTCGTTAACAAGTTCAGTACCCTTGCCGACAGCGAAAGACACCGGCACGCCTACCCTCTGCGAAACCGTCTTTCCCATGATATCAGTACCCGGAGTGCCCTCGGTGGGCATGGTTATCTTCGCGATGGCAGTGCCCTTGTAGATGTTGCGCACAAGCCCCAGGTTCTTGTAATCGACATTGCCGTTTTCGTCCTCGACCGGCTTGAAAGTGGTTTCCCGATTGAAAAAGTACTCTATCTTGCCGTCCTCGCCGTTGACAGGAGCGCGCCATCTTGCCACGCAGATATTCTCGCCATAGCGCCGCTCGTTAACCGCCTGAATAACCTCTTCTTTCAGCACGCCGAAGCAGATGCCTTTTTCAGCAATAGCCGCAAGAGCCTTATCGACAGTGATATCAAGCCCCCCGTTTGACGGTGGTCTGATAGTCATGAACGCGGTTGTGCAGTTCGGATCCACGGAAATCTCCGCTTCAGAATGAATGATCTTGCTATCTCTGCTGTCAACCATGGTGAAGCCTCCTTTTCAGACTTATTATTAATATTATTCTAACATATATTATAGATTTTTTCAAGTATGTTTAGAAAAATGTCAGCCTTTTTCTGAAATATACTTCTCCACCACTGCGATGAACTGCCTTCCGTAGCGTTCTGCCTTCATTGTGCCCACGCCTGAAATATTCAGGAACGCGTGCATATCCCTTGGTTTCTTCACGCTCATTTCCCGCAGGGAAGCGTCGGTGAACACCACATACGCCGGCACGCCGAGTATCGAGGCTTCCTTTTTGCGGAGTTCCTTCAGGCGCTGCATGAGCTCCGTATCCTCCTGTACGTCTGCGGAATTCTGCACCGTCTCAGCTGTGACTGCACCAGCGCGCTTCGGGCGCTTCATCAGCAAAGTCCTGCGGGAACGCACAAGCTCGTCTGCCGCAGGCGTCAGCGCCAGTGTGTGGTATTCTCCCCCGGTGGTTATGTACCCCTGCTGCTCAAGATGGTCGATAATCTCGCGGACGTAGGTGGTCTTGTATTCCTTCATTATGCCATAGGTGGAAAGAGTTTCGTAACCGCCCTGTTCTATCTGCTCCGTGGTCTTTCCGCACAATATGCCGGAGACCAGCACCTTTCCGCCGCTGCGCCCGCGCTGTTTCAGCCGGAATATGCAGGACAGCACCTTCTGCGCTTCCACGGTGATATCCAGGGTCTCCATCTCGGCGTCGCAGTTTCCGCAGTGACCGCACGCTGCCGGGGACTGCTCCCCGAAATAGCTCAGGATAAAGTGCCGCAGGCATTTCGTGGTGGTGGAATAGAACGTCATCTGCCTGAGCCGCTCCCGGTCGCGCTTGCGTATCTCCTCCTGCTCAGCGGGTTCAAGCCCGGAGTCCTCGTGCCCGTGGTCTATCAGGAATTCCGCAGTGCGCACGTCCCCCTTGCTGTAAAGCAGAATGCACCTTGCGGGACCTCCGTCGCGCCCTGCCCTGCCGGCTTCCTGATAGTAGCTTTCAAGGTCCTTTGGCATGTTATAGTGGACCACCAGAGCCACATCGGACTTGTCGATGCCCATCCCGAATGCATTCGTCGCCACCATCACGCTGCACCTGTCGTAGATGAAATCCTCCTGCGCCTGCCTGCGTTCCTCGTCGGGGAGCCCCGCATGATAGCAGGGGACCCCCCCATTAAAACAGCGCGCTTCCACGCCGTTCAGCCGCAGGAATGCCCCCACCGCCTCAACGTTCTTCCTGGTGGAACAGTATACGATGCCGCTCCTGCCGGAAAGATCCCGCACTATTCCCAGCAGGACTGCGTCCTTGTGGCGCTGTTCCGTGGGTCTTACCTCGAAATAGAGGTTTTTTCTGTCGAACCCAGTGGTGACGCAGAAAGGCTGGAAAAGCCCCAGTATCCTCACGATATCCTGCTTGACTATATCCGTCGCCGTCGCAGTGAATGCCGCAAGCACCGGGCGCTTTGGCAGGGAACTCACGAACTCGGTTATTTTCAGGTAGCTGGGACGGAAATCCTGCCCCCAGTGCGAAACGCAATGCGCCTCGTCGATAGCCACCAGCGGTATTGTGAGCCTGCTGCACATTCTGAGAAAGCTCTCGCTGGTAAGTCGCTCAGGCGCGACGTAAATTATGCTGAATTCCCCCGCGGAAGCCCCGTCGAGCACCCTGAAATATTCCTCCGTGGTGAGGGAGCTGTTTATGCACGCAGCGCTCACGCCGGATTGCTGCAGTCCCTCTACCTGGTCTTTCATCAGCGAAATAAGCGGCGAAATAACGATGGTCGTCCCACCGAGCATGAGCGCGGGTATCTGGTAGCACATGGATTTTCCGGCGCCGGTGGGCATTACGCCAAGGCAGTCCTGCCCGGAAACGATGTGGTCGATGACCTCCCCCTGACCGGGTCTGAATTCGCTGTGCCCGAAATACCGCTTTAGAATTTCCGTCTTTTCCATTTTTCCCTCACAAAAAAGCCGGGGCAGCTGCTGACCGCCCCGTTATTTTCCTTAATTGCCGCACTCAATGCTTATCTCGTTGAACTTGCCGAGGATATCGTCAACCACGAGCTTCTGCTTCTCGTCGCCGTCGATATCCATCACAGCCCTGCCGCCGTGCATCATAACGAGCCTTGAGCCGTATTCCACGGCAAAGCGCAGGTTGTGCGTCACCATCAGCGTGGTGATGTGCTTTTCCTTTACGACCTTGTCGGTTATCTTCATCAGCGTTTCAGAGGATTTCGGGTCGAGAGCCGCAGTGTGCTCGTCAAGTATCAGCAGGTCTATGTCGGACATCGTCGCGATTATCAGAGCCAGCGCCTGTCTTTGTCCACCCGAAAGCGAACCTGCAAGCACGCCCATGCGGTTTTCAAGTCCCATTCCGCAGCTTTCGAGCAGCTTCTTGTAGTACTGCTCCCTTGCCGGGTTGACCGCAGGCGTAAGCCCGAATGAGTGGTTCTTGTTGTCGGCGAGCGCGAGATTTTCAAGTATCGTCAAGCTGCCGCAGGTGCCCATCTTAGGATCCTGCAGGACGCGCCCGATACGCCTTGCGCGCTGGAATTCCTTCATCATCGCGATGTTCTGACCGTTGAATACCACCGCGCCGCTGTCAGGCTCTACGCCTCCGCAGACAACGTTGAGCATGGTGGTCTTGCCGCTTCCGTTGGAGCCTACCACCGAGATGAAATCGCCGTCCTTGACGTCCAGGCTGAATTCATCGAACAGCTTGTTTTCGTCCACCGTGCCGCGGTTGAATATCTTGGTTATTTTGCTGAGTGAAAGCCTGTTGGCTGACTGCACCGGCTCCGGTTTTCTGCCAATGGAGCTGATGAGCTTCTTCAGCTCACCGCCGCCGAGCACGAGCGCTATCAGGAATATCAGCGCTTTCATGAGGTTGTTGTAATCCGTGGGAAGTCCCAGAGAAAGCACTATCTGATATGCCGCCTTATAAATCAGGCTGCCGAGGATCACCATAGTGGTGCCCTTCATGAACTTCACGCGCTTGAACAGGCTCAGACCGATGATAACGGAAGCCAGACCCAGCACGACCATTCCGACGCCCATCTGCTGGTCTGCGGAACCCTTGTTCTGCGCGATGACTGAACCCGCGATAGCCGCAAATCCGTTGCCCAGAGCCAGACCGAAAATCTTGATGGTGCCGGGGTCCTTGCCGAGCATGACGGTATACTTGTCGTTCGCACCGGTCCCGCGGAGCAGAAGTCCGTGCTTCGTCTTGAGGTAGAGGTCAAGCAGCAGCTTGCACACTACAACGATGATGAACGAGATGACTGCAGTCCTGATATAGAACCCACCCACGCTCTTGGGAATAAATCCCGCAAGACCTGAGTTGAAAATCGTGTCCTTGGTAAAGAACGAAGCCACCGCGCCGCCGTCCGTTCCGGCCTTGAGAATAACGAGGTTGACGGAAAGCATCGCGGTATACATGATGATACCGCAGAGAAGCGGAGTTATGCGGAGCTTGACGTGCATCAGTCCCGTAAGGACGCCGGCAGCCATGCCGGCAGCGAATGAGATCAGCAGACAGAGCCACGGGTCAACGCCCTGCAATATCAGCACACCGCTGAGCACTGCGCCCAGCGGGAACGTGCCGTCCACCGACAGATCCGGGAAGTCAAGTATGCTGTAAGTGATGTACATTCCCATTGCGAGGAGCGCATACATAAATCCCTCGTTGAGAATATCAAGCAGAATGTTGATAACCAGTGTCATTTCTTTCCCTTTCCTGAACTGCCGGATCTGTTACCTTGATTTATGCTGCGTCGGATTCAGCAGCTGCGTTTGTTGTTACCATCTCGGCGTCTGCGTACTTCTCAGGTACTGCGAAGCCGAACTTTTCAATGACCTCGCTGTTGATAACGGGTGTGCCGTCGGAAATTGTGCCGACTGCCATTGTCTTGGGGTCTGTGCCGTTGAGGATCTCAACGCCCATCTCAGCGGTCTTTTTGCCGAGAGCGATGTAGTCGATGCTGATGGAAGCCAGGCAGCCGTTCTTTACCTGCTCGACCTCGGAGCCGTAAACCGGGATATTGGCAGCGTCAGCCTTCTCGAGAACAACGGAAAGGTTGTTTACAACGTTGTTATCGGTGAAGTTATTGATGCAGTCCACCTGGGAAGCAAGCGTTGTAGCAGCCTGAGGAATATCAGCCGCGCTGTTTACGCCGGATTCAACAACCTCGATGCCCTTGCCCTCGCATACAGCCTTGAAAGACTTGAGCTGGGACAGGGAGTTTGCTTCGGTGTTTGTGTAGAGAACGCCGATCTTCTTTACGTCCGGCTGAATGGACTGTATCAGGTCAACCTGTGCGGAGAAGTCGAGGATATCGGAGGTGCCGTTGCAGTTTTCGATACCTGCTTCAAGGCTCTCGGTAAGTCCGGCAGCTACCGGGTCGGATACCGCGCAGAAAACTACCGGGATATCGGACTTGCTTGCTGCGGAATAAGCGGAAAGCGCAGCCGGCGTAGCGATAGCGTAGATCATATCGTAGCCCTTGGATACGAAGTTGGCAGAAATGGAATCGCAGGAAGCACCGTCTGCCTGAGCATTCTGGAGGTCAATCTCAACTCCGTCCTCGCCGTAAGCGTCGATGAGGCCAAGTCTGATGCCCTCGTAGCAGTTGTCGAGAGAGGGGTGAGCAGCGTACTGTAAAACGCCGATCTTCTTTACGCCCTCTGCGGCAGCGCTGGAGTCCCCGCTGTCAGCCGTGCTGCTGCCGTTGCCGGAAGCGCAGCCGGTCAGTGCCATTGTCAGCGCCATTGCAGCGCCGAGTACCTTTGCGAAGTTTGCCTTTTTCATGATGTTTCTCCTTTTGTCCTGCGGCAGTATCCGGAAAATAAAAAAACCCGTCCCACAACATGGGACAGGAACAACCTGCGATACCACCCAAATTCGCCCTCACGGGCGCACTCGCCTGCGTTCTGCAAAATACAAGATGAGAAAGATAATGCAAAACACTTCCCGCTGTAACGTGCGGAAACGTCGCCCCTACTTCGGAACTCTGCCTGTGCAGCGATACTGCGCGGAACAGCGCCGGTTCAGTTTGCCCTCGCAGGTCCATTCATGAATGCTTACGCGTCGTGCTCGCACCAAACGCACGGCTCTCTGGGGCGCATCGGCAGACACTACTAATCCTGCTCAACGGTTTATGTGCTTTTTATGTACAAGTTGATTTTATCACACATTTCCCATTTTGTCAAGGGGTATTGTAATATTTTCTATAGGTAACCTCTAAATAACCCTGTGAAAAAGAGGAAAAAGTGATATAATAAGGATATGAAACAGAAAACACTATTTGGTAACCTCTAAAAACCGGGACACGATCAGATTTTTTCAAAGGTTTTCTGAATACAAAAAAGACGCCTGATTTTATTTTCAGCCGTCTTTTTTATTGCCCTATTCATGTAATAATGATATATTCAGAATATCCATCATACATTTTACATATCTCAGACAATGTATTATAATATAAACGACCCAAGGCATATTTCAACAAAAGGAAGAGATAACATGAATAAGGACCTTACCGTAGGAAAATCCTCAACGGTATTGTGGCAATTCTGCCTGCCGCTGTTCGGAAGTATTATTTTCCAGCAGCTGTACAACATCGCGGACAGCTTTGTCGCAGGAAAATTCGTAGGTGAGAACGCGCTTGCCGCAGTCGGCAACAGCTATGAGGTAACGCTGATTTTCATTGCGTTAGCATTCGGCTGTAACATAGGCTGCTCGGTCATCGTGTCGCAGCTTTTCGGCGCAAAGGAGTACAAGGACCTCAAAACTGCAGTTTACACAACGCTGATTTCCGGCGGCGTGCTGTGCGTTCTGCTTATGGCGGTCGGGCTAATATTCTGCACCGACCTGCTGACGCTCATCAACACTCCGGAAGCTGTCATGGCTGATTCAAAGCTGTATCTTGACATCTACATATTCGGGCTTCCGTTCGTGTTCTTCTATAATATCGCCACCGGAATTTTCTCGGCGCTGGGCGATTCCAAAACGCCGTTTATATTCCTTGTGTGCTCGTCGCTTTCAAACATCGGGGTGGATATCCTGTTTGTTACCGCGTTCAACATGGGAGTTTCCGGCGTGGCATGGGCGACATTCATCTGCCAGGGGGTAAGCTGCGTGCTTGCAATGCTGTTCGTATTCCGCAGACTTGCAACGATAAAAACGCAGGAAAAGCCAGCGGCGTTCTCGTGGAATCTTTTCAAGAGAATTGCTGTTGTGGCTGTCCCGAGCATTTTACAGCAGAGCTTTATTTCCGTCGGAAACATCATAATCCAGGGCATTATAAACAACTTCGGCGCTTCTGTCATGGCTGGCTATTCGGCTTCGATAAAACTTAACAATCTGGTCATTACTTCGCTCACGACCCTCGGCAACGGTATTTCAAACTTCACTGCTCAAAATCTTGGCGCAGGCAAGCTGAAGCGCGTCAGCGAGGGATTCCGTGCGGGTCTGAAGCTTGTCTGGCTGCTGTGTATTCCGCTTACGCTGCTGTATCTTTTTGCGGGAAATTATCTCGTTTATGTGTTCATGGATAACCCGACTGGTACTGCAATGGACGTCGGCGTGGAGATACTGCGTATACTTTCCCCGTTCTATTTCGTGGTTTCCGCGAAGCTTGCAGCGGACGGAGTTCTGCGCGGCGCGGGCATGATGAAAAAGTTCATGATAGCCACGTTCACCGACCTTATTCTGCGCGTGGTACTTGCGGAGGTTCTTTCGAGAATACCGGAACTTGGCGCCACCGGAATATGGCTGGCATGGCCTATCGGCTGGACCGTTGCAATGGTGATCTCCATTCTGTTTTACAGAACCGGAAGCTGGAGAAATGACAGCAAGGAAGAACCTGTTACGGTACAGTGCAGTGAATAACATAGAAGCGCCCTTTCCGGAGGGCGCTTTTGCTGTTCCGGAATAATTCTGACGTTGAAATCCAAATAAAATTGTGTTATAATTCAATAAGGTAACCTCTAAAAACCGGGACACGAGCAGATTTCGCACATGACTTATATCAGATGCCAGGCGTTATACTAATTCCAATTACACACAATATGCACAACCGAAACGTGTTTCTGGAATTAGTATCAACCGCAGCGTTTTCGCGAAGCGATAATGCGTATACTGGATGTATTTCAAGGTTTGGTAACGCAACAGATGATATAAGTCATAGAAATCTGCCGTGAAGGAGGTTTTTAGAGGTTACCATTAGTTAATTTTCGCAGAAAGAGGTCAGAGCCATGACAATACAGCAGCTGAAATACGCCGTTACCGCTGCCGACAAGGGAACGATGAGCGAAGCCGCGCAGTCGCTTTTCATCGCGCAGCCGAGCCTAACCAACGCAATTAAGGAGCTGGAAACGGAGCTTGACATAACGATATTCCACCGTACCAACAAGGGAATTATCGTCACCAACGAGGGCAGCGAATTTCTCGGTTACGCGCGGCAGGTATTGCAGCAGGTAGGGCTGCTGGAGGAAAAATACCTCAGCGGCGAGGGGCACAAGCAGATTTTTTCGGTTTCCACGCAGCATTATTCCTTTGCGGTGAGCGCGTTCGTGGATATAATACAGCAGTTCGGCAACAAGAATTACGACTTCACGCTGCGGGAAACGCAGACCTACGAAATTATACAGGACGTGAGCCAGTTCCGCAGCGAGGTCGGGATACTGTACCTCTCCGGCGAAAACGAGTACATCATGAGCAAGATAATCGAGCAGAGCGGGCTGAAATTCGACGAGCTATTCACCGCGAAGCCGCACGTTTTCATCAGTTCTAAACACCCTCTCGCGAAGAAACGGAAAATAACTCCGCAGCAGCTTGAGGAATACCCGTTCCTGTCGTTCGAGCAGGGCAGCTACAATTCGTTCTACTTTTCCGAGGAGATAATGAGCCGCGTGAGCCGCAGCATGACGATAAAGGTCCGCGACCGCGCGACGCTGTTCAACCTGCTGGTGGGACTCAACGGCTACACGATATGCACAGGAATAATCAGCACGGAACTTAACGGCGAGAATATTATTTCGCGCCCGCTTGCCGTTGACGAATACATCAGGGTCGGAACAGTCACGCGCCGCGGAGTAAATCTTACGAAACTCGGCGAGGAATATATCAACGCGCTTCACGCGCATATCTGAGCAAAACAGCATCAAACCTCCCGTAAGCGATCATAGCTTGCGGGAAATTTTTATTTTTCCGGATTTATCAGCATAGTTTGATATAGTCACAAGCTATATCCAGCAACAGTTTTTTAGTATTTTACAAATACCGAAAAATAGTATAAAATAAACACAACAAAAAACAGAGAGGTAATCATTATGAAAACTACGATAATCGGCTACCCCAGAATAGGAACATTACGCGAACTGAAATTCGCTTCTGAAAAGTACTTCCGCGGTGAAATATCAGCACAGGAACTCCAGAACACCGCAAAGGAACTCCGCAGGACGCACCTCCGGACCCAGCAGTCCGCCGGGATAGACCTTATCCCCACCGGAGATTTCTCGTTCTACGACAATATGCTGGACACCGCGGTGCTGCTGAATGCAATTCCGGAGAGATACGCGGCGCTGAATCTCCCGGCGCCTGACGAGTACTTCGCAATGGCAAGGGGCTATCAGGGGAATAACGGCGACGTAAAGGCGCTCGCAATGAAAAAGTGGTTCAACACGAACTATCACTACATGGTGCCGGAAATCAGCCGCGATACCGAAATTAAGCTGAACGGAACAAAGCCGTTCGATGAATATACCGAAGCGAAGGCACTCGGTATAAACGCAAAGCCGGTGGTCATCGGAGCGTTCACATTCCTGCGGCTGGCAAGATATACCGACGGCAATAACGCTGTGGATTTCGCCGACAAGACCGCTGCTGCGTACTGTGAGTATCTCCGCAGATTCGGAGAACTCGGCGCGGAGTGGGTGGAGTTCGACGAGCCGGAGCTTGTCACCGACCTCACCGCAGAGGATATCGCGCTTTTCAGGGCGCTGTACACGAAGATACTTTCCGCAAAGGGCGGCGTAAAGGTGCTTTTACAGACCTATTTCGGCGATATCAGGGACTGCTGTTCCGACGTGTGCGCGCTTGATTTTGATGGCGTTGGTCTGGATTTCATCGAGGGCAAAAAGACGCTGGAGCTTGTTAAATCCAACGGCTTCCCGAAGTCAAAAACGCTCTTTGCCGGAATCGTCAACGGCAAGAATATCTGGCGCAGGAATTACGCGGACGCAGTAAGGCTTATCAACGAAATAAAGCCGCTGTGCGGAGATATCGTGCTGAACACATCCTGCTCGCTGCTGCACGTTCCATACACGCTGAAAAACGAAGTCAAAATGCCGGAGGAATACCGCAGGCATTTCGCATACGCAGAAGAAAAGCTGCATGAAATTGCCGAACTGAAAACCATTCTCACCGCAGACGAACCCGAAAAAACAGCTGAATTCCTCGCGAACAAGGAACTTTTCAACGGCAGCCGAATCTGCGGAAACAAATCCGTGCAGGATAAGGTAAAGTCGCTTTCCGATAAGGATTTCATAAGACTTCCCGAATTTTCGGAGCGCGAGAAGATACAGAAAAAGCGCTTCGGGCTGCCGCTTCTCCCGACCACAACGATAGGCTCGTTCCCGCAGACTGCGGAGGTCCGCGCGAACCGCGCCGCATTCAAGAAAGGCGAGATTTCCGAGGAGCAGTACGTCGAATTCAACAGGAAGAAAATCGCGGAGTGCGTGGAATTGCAGGAGAAAATCGGGCTTGACGTGCTGGTACACGGCGAATTCGAGCGCAACGACATGGTTGAGTATTTCGGCGAGTGCCTCGACGGGTACATCTTCACCGAAAAGGCGTGGGTGCAGTCCTACGGGACCCGCTGCGTAAAGCCGCCGGTGGTATGGGGCGACATCTCCCGCGCAAAACCTATGACCGTTGCATGGTCGAAGTACGCGCAGAGCCTTACAAACAAACCTATGAAAGGAATGCTGACAGGACCGGTAACGATACTCAACTGGTCGTTCCCGAGAGAGGATATTTCGCTCAGGGAATCCGCGCTCCAGATAGGCCTTGCAATACGCGAGGAAGTACTCGACCTTGAAGCGAACGGAATCAGCGTTATCCAGGTGGACGAAGCCGCGCTGCGTGAGAAACTGCCGCTGCGCCGTTCTTACTGGCGCTCCGATTACCTCAGCTGGGCTATTCCGGCGTTCAGGCTGGTGCACAGCGGAGTAAAGCCGGAAACGCAGATACACACGCATATGTGCTACAGTGAGTTCGCTGATATTATCCGCGATATCGACGACATGGACGCCGACGTCATCACGTTTGAAGCAAGCCGTTCAGACCTCACGATACTTGACGTGCTGCGCGACAACAATTTCCGCACCGAGGTCGGACCCGGCGTGTACGATATCCACTCCCCGAGAATTCCGTCAAAGGATGAGATAAAATCAGCGATACGCAAAATGCTCGACCGTATTCCTAAAGAGAAGCTGTGGGTAAATCCCGACTGCGGACTTAAAACAAGGGGCGCGGCAGAGACCATTCCCAGCCTTGAAAATCTCGTGAATGCTGCAAAGGAAGTGCGCGATGAAATCAAATGAACCTTTTCTCTCAATGGAACTTTCGCAACATTCCGCGCTGCTGCCGGGAATAAACCTTGCCAGCGCGCTTCCGCAGAACGTCGGCGCAATAAGCGACATACCCTGCCGGACTGCGGTGATAATCTCCGCTGACGGTACGGGGAATAACTCGAACGCGCTTTCCCTCTGCCGCGAAAATGGCGTAGAAACGCTGTACCTCCGGGTTAATTCACCTGCCAGATTTGCGGCGGCGGAGCGCATTCTCGCAGGCGTTTCCGGAGAATTCCGGGTGATTGCGGAGATCCCGGCGGTCAGCAGGATAAACGAGCTGCACAGTGTGAGATCTCTCACCGAAAACGGCGTTGAAGCGCTGATAACCAGACCGCTTTTCTCCTGCGAGGAATATCACGATTTCATGGAGCGCGCGGCGCTTGCCGGAATAACCGCGCCGATTTCCGCAGGCGTGATGGTGCTGACTCAGGAATCCCAGGCTGAGCGGCTTATCAATGCCGGAACTGCGCTCCCGGAGAAGCTGCTGCGGTTCATCGTGAAGTACCGCACTTCCCCGGAGGCTCTGCGGGACGCGGGAATCGCCTTTGCAAACGAGCAGATAGTTACGCTGCTGTCCGGCGGCGCTGACAGGATTCATTTCTACGGCGTGGATTCAGATTATATCGCCGGGAAGATTTCCGCGCTTGTATCCGGAATTCTCGTCTGATAAAATACAAAAAAGTGCTGTCAGAAATGGCGGCACTTTTTTGAATGACATGATCTGCAGCGCGGAATTCCCGCAAACGGATATGATGTCAAACGTGTGCCAGATAACAAGCGGCTTTTGCTCTGGCACGACATTTCTGAGGTGTATTGTTAAGCTTTGAGTAGGGAAACGCTGAATAAATCAAATTCGCCCCGTTCAAACGAGCATACTCACGCGGCTGAATTTGATACGCTTCGCTTTATTCAGCGTGTCCGTAGGTTATTTCCGTGGAAATACCACGCTCCGGCATTTTTTTCGAATCGCTGCATATATTAGAGTACAAGCCTGAAAGGAGTACCATGGAAACGATACGAACATTCGCCGGAGGTCTGGCGGTCGGTGCCGCGATGACGGTGCCCGGGGT
>HF989455.1:6993-16465 GCA_000432175.1 Eubacterium sp. CAG:786 | reverse complement strand
TGCTTCTGGGAATATACGACCGACTGATAAACGCAGTCAGCCGGATTTTTTCAGAGCCGCGCAAAAATATTCCGCTGCTGGCAAAATTCGCAGCCGGCGCGGTCATCGGAATGCTCATTATCGCGCGGCTGATTTCATTCCTGCTCACTACCCCGCTGGAGGTTCCGCTGAGATTCCTGTTCCTTGGCGCGGTTGCAGGTGGAATCCCACTGATATTCCGCAGGGCAGGCGTGCGCGGGCTGACCGTCGGGAACCTCGTGCTGGTACTTTCCGGTGCGGCTGCGGTTCTTCTTCTCGCTGCAATCCCCGACGGGGTGTTCGCACCGGGCGCGGGTGGATTTTTCGGGGTAACAGTCCAGTTCGCCGGGGGAATTCTCCTTGCCGCCGCGCTTGTCCTGCCGGGAATAAGCGCGTCGCATTTCCTCTGCATGCTCGGGATTTACGACAGCGTGATGCAGCATGTTAGTTCGTTGGAGTTCATTCCGCTGCTGCCCATGGCCGCGGGGGTGGTCGTGGGAACATTCATGACCGCAAAGCTGCTGGAAGCGCTTATCCAAAGGCACCAGACCGGCACGTTCCTGGTGATACTCGGGTTCATGCTGGCTTCGCTGCGGGAACTTCTGCCCCAGGGTGCGTCGGCAGTCCAGCTGCTGACCGGGGTGCCGTGTATTCTGGTGGGGTTCGTGCCGGTGTATTATCTGCAGTCCGACAGAAAGAGGACGCGAAAGTCCCACGAAAAAATATAAGATATTGTGCCTCAGCCTCTTGACAAACTCAATATATAGTGATATACTAAAGGTAACCTCTAAAAACCGGGACACGAGCAGATTTCGTACATGACTTATATCAGATGCTAGGCGTCAAACCGCAGTAATACTGGATGTATTTCAAGGTTTGGTAACGCAACAGATGATATAAGTCATAGAAATCTGCCGTGAAGGAGGTTTTTAGAGGTTACCTATATTCAAAACCAAGTTCTATCAGGAAAGAGGAGATATATCATGAAAATAAACGTGACAGGTGGAACTTTACCCCAGCAGGAGATCGATTATTACGCCGAGGCAGCGCTGAAAAAGTACCCCGAAAGGAACATCACAGCGATAGACATGGACGTTGACGGGGACTACGTCAACTGCACCTATCATTTCTGCGACCAGCCGTTTGAGCGTATCCGGCGCATCACGGGCTACCTTGTCGGCACGCTGGACCGCTTCAACAACGCCAAGCGCGCCGAAGAGCACGACCGCGTAAAGCACGGGCTTTCAGAGCAATAACACGAAAACAGGGCTGACAAAAAGCAGCCCTGTTTTTGTATTATGGAATTCTGCAGGTCAGCTGATGTAACCGTCGAGCACGGCCGCCTTGCGCAGCTCCCGCTCAAGAGCGGAAACCCTGCTTATCAGCGGAGCGGCGTCCACGGGGTTTTCACCAAGGAGCACAATGGTTATCTGACTGTAAAGCTGGTTCATTTCCATCAGCGCCAGGTTCCCGGAGGAGCCTTTAAGCGCATGAGCGGCTTCTGCAGCGCGCTTAAAGTCGCCTGCCGCAAAGGAATTTCTCAGATTTTCTATCTGGTTGGATTGGATATAAAGTTCCATGCACTCGGCATAGAGAAAATCCAGCCCGTTAAAACGATTGTCGTAATCCTCAGGCGAAAAGCCCAGCATCTGCATGTGTTCCGGGTAACTCATTCTGCGGTGATATCCTCCGTTGCATCGTCAATGTCGTCTGTGCGGATATTTGTCGTGAGCCATTCGCTGTTCAGCTGGCAGAGCAGGCGTGCGTCAACATACGCCTGCGAAAGGGTGAGTATAGTCTGTCCCTGGTAATTACCAGAAGCCGTCTGCTCCACGACCAGCGCAATATCCGGCTTCTCCTCATCAAGCAGGCACAGCGGCAGCATGAGCGACATGGTGTTGCGCTTCGGGTAATACGACGGGATAGCGGTCTTGTAGTTGCGGCTGACGCGCTTCTTTGCAAGCTCGATGGAGTCTTTCAGGCGGTTCTGAATGCGTATGAACAGGCGGGTGTTGTCGGTGACTATCTTCTTGAGCTGCTCATAGATATCGTACTGTCTGCGGTGATCTGCCGTGCGGAGTTCCTCGGCAAGCTGACGCGCCTCAGGGCAGTCGTTGAACTGGTCGCAGAGGAACTGCACCGGCAGACGGCTGATGTTGTCGATGATGATGTGGTCGAAATCCGTCAGCAGCTGGCGCGAAACGTCATAGAACAGCTGTTCGCCCTTGTTGAAGTAGACCGGTGGCTGCGGCAGTGGGCTGAAATAATTCACCACCTGCTTGCCCAGGGCGCCGGAAGCCGCAGTGCAGAACCCGCTGAACTTCCACTCGGTCTCGCTGTCGGGATCGTTGGGCATGAAGCACGCGTAAATATCGTCGTAATGCTTGTCA
Source organism: Eubacterium sp. CAG:786 (assembly GCA_000432175.1). GTDB lineage: Bacteria > Bacillota > Clostridia > Oscillospirales > Ruminococcaceae > CAG-115. Next base: position 14,057 of record HF989455.1, on the reverse strand, counting down.
ACAAGCCCGGTGTTGAAGCACGCGAACTGCTTGTCGGAAGAAACGCAAACCTTATCCTCGCGGACAAGTCTGTAGAATGTGTACTTTATATACTGAATGAGGATATGGTTATCTTTCTGGGCCGAACCGACAAAGTCCCAGTTCTCTGCAAGCGCCTTGTCTGAAAGTTCTGACAGGAATGCGCTCCAGCTGCCCAGGAACGCGAAATTCTCGAGCCGCTTGCCTGGCTGTACAGCGCGCTGTGCAGGGTCGCGGGAAAGCGTATCCACAAAGCTCAGGAACCACGGTCTGCCCTCGTATGTGGAGGGTTTCAGCGTGATCTCGACGTGGGTCCCGTCGCTTCTCATCCAGCGGCAGGGAAATATCATCTTGCCGTCGTAGAAGCGCAGACGGTTCTCACTGCGTGCAGCGCTGAAATCGTCGCTGAGATCCTGCTTGATGTCCGTCATTGATCTGCGTATGCCGCAGCGTTCCAGAAACTGCGTCAGGATAAGCAGCGGCTTGGGCGGCAGGTTGCAGAATTCCTCGAGAGGCGCAGCGGGAACGACAGGCGCTGCCTGATGGCTTTCAAAGGAAGCTGTTTCCGGGCGTATGTAGCGATCCGCATGGGAAACGTACGCGCGGTCGTCGCTGCGCTGCCAGATCCTGGACGGGTCGTAGGTGGAAGCCGTGAAATCCGGTGAACGACGAAGGGTCACCATTACCTGCGGAACTCCTCCAAGAACCACATCGTTCAGCTCCAGGAAATCTATCTGCGACAGCATGTCCTTCATCTTATAGAAGCCGTAGCGGGAACGGTCGATGTGGTTATCCGAGAGCAGCTTGCTGACTGCCGCCATGTGCTGCGGCACGTCGAACGGGAAGTTCGCGGTGAGCAGGCGGTAAATTTCAGCCTTGTCCTCGCGGGTTATTTCTGCCGCCTCGGGAGAGGGACGCCTGAGTTCAAGCGCGGTGCTGCTGAATATGTTGGTTTTCTCGAACGAGAAATACAGGCTCTTTCCGCGGGGGCTGAGGTTTTTGGTGATTATGCCGTTGACGAGGTAGCCGTCGCTGCAGTACGCTATCGGGAACGTATACCTGTCCGACATGAAATCCAGCTTGCCGCTGTCCCTTGCGCGGGTGAAGCTGTCGTATATCTCCTGCTTCATCTCCTGCACTGAAAGCCCGCTGCCGAGTACCTTTGTCAGCGCGTAAAGGGACTGCTGAGACATTTCAATGATATCGTCGTTGAGATTGATGCTCTTGCTGCCGAAAAAGCTGTCAGCGGGGTGCCCGTGCTCTTCGGAATTGCGGCAGCGCTTTACTATCACATATGTATCCTGGTTGTAGCGCGGCGTCCCGAAAAGCTCCGGGGCTGCGGCGATAAGCTGGTGGAAATCCGAAAGACCCAGCTTTTCAAGTGTGTAGCCGTTTGTAGAGAGCCACTCCTCTACCCTTGAAATGCGGTATACGCCCTCGTCCGGGAACTGCTTTGCGATGCAGCTGCCCAGTTCTTCTGTCATTTCTTTACTTAACACTAAAATATCCTTTCCAGTAAAAACTCATTAAATCTGATCTTCCGTAACGTTTTCACCCGTTTCTTCGGTGAAGTCTGCGAGATCCTGAATATAGTCGTAATCCTCAATAAAAACATAGCGTACCATTTTCACCAGTTCTTCGTCGGTGAAGTCCTGCTGGTATTTTCCTTCGACGGTCAGTGCGAACGACCGCTGCCTTTCTTCCGCAGAGAAACTGATGATATCCACCGGTATCTCCAGCTGCCTGAAAACGCTGATCACCCTGCCGCATTCCGCTGCAAATTCCGACGGCTCGGTATATGCGCCGTTCAGTTCTACGTCAACGCTGATATCGTCGGCTGTGGTGAGTTCGCCGCTGGTGCGTTTCTTTCCGCCCTCAAGATTGAGATCCACGCTGACTGTCAGCTTTGAAATTTCCGCCGCTTCCTTTAATTCAGGGTAGGTCATGTCGTATATTGCGGCTTCTGCGCTGCGGTCGCTGAACTGCTGCTCGGTCTCGGTTATCGTGCTGTTCATGGCGACTGCCATAATGCAGCAGCCCGCAGTGATAATGATATCTGCGCACACGCTGGGAATATGTATCCGTATCTTTCTGTTTGAAGCAAGCCAGCTCAGCAGTATTTCCACACCCAGCAGCACCGCGGCTATCGGCGACAGCTTTATCAGCAGCGAGAAATCCGGCGTGCTGGAAAACAACAGGCAGATAAGCGCAACACCCATCATAATAAGCGTGACGGCAAGCGAAACTATCCCCGCGCCGCGTTTCATTATCGCAGTGGATAATCTTTTCAGGTCGATCCGCTTTTTTCGCTCGGGGGCTGGCTGCGGAATTTCGGCGCTTTTGTTAAGCACCTCGTCCAGCGCCGCGAGAAGTTCCTGGTCGCGCCGGTACATCTCTTCCTGCTCGTCATCAAGGGCGTCGTCGGTTTCGGGCAGTTCTGCGGAGAATTCTTCGGTGATATGCGCCGAAAACTGCATTTCTGAAAGCCCGTCCATGCCGGAAGGCTGCGGCTTCTTTTCTTTTAACTCCTGCTCTGTAGGCATTTTGTCCTCCTTTCTGCGTTATTGTAATTGTTCCACCTTAGGGTCAATTACATATTGGCAACCTCTAAAAACCTCCTTCACGGCAGATTTCTATGACTTATATCATCTGCGTCGTTGTCAAACCTTGAAATACATACAGTATTACTGCGGTTTGACGCCTAGCATCTGATATAAGTCATGTACGAAATCTGCTCGTGTCCCGGTTTTTAGAGGTTACCTATTTATTATAACAAATCCACGCGCCTGTGTCAATGGAAATTAAGTCGCAGAACCACGAAAACAGGCAAAATACCAAAATACCCCCTGAACTTTTTCAGCACAGGGGGTATAAAGATCAAAGGCTCTTGATGATGGTGCCCATCAGACCGGGAACAGCGCTGATAGCGTTGGACTCGTCGGTATCGATGTGCATAGCGTCAGCGAACTTGTCGCTCACTCTGATAACAACGTCGCCGAGGATAGCGTTTCTGCCGCTGGTGTTTGTCTTGACCCAAACGATATCCTTGTTCTTGACGCCGAGCTTTTCAGCGGTCTCAGGGGTGAGGTGGATATGGCGCTTTGCAACGATAACGCCCTCCTTGATGGTGACTTCGCCTGCAGGGCCGCGCAGCGTACATCCGGGTGTGCCTGCGATGTCGCCGCTCTCGCGGATATCTATGCCAAGACCGATGGAACGTGCGTCGGTGGCGGAAAGCTCTACCTGGTCAGCAGGGCGTACCGGACCTAAGATGCTGACGTTTGCAAGCTCCTTCTTGGGGCCTACGACAGTCACGCGCTGCTCGCTCGCGAACTGACCCGGCTGGGACAGATCCTTCTTCTTTGTGAGCTGTGCGCCTGCGCCGAAGAGCGCCTCCAGCGTTTCCTGCGTCACATGTACGTGACGAGCAGATGTTTCGATAAGTACTTCATTCTCTGCCATTTTCATTTCCTCCGAATGATTTTATTGCGGCATTACCGCCGTATCGATTTCATTATACACCTTTTTACGGCAAATTGCAAGAGGGAGCCTCTAAAAACCGGTTTGAAAAGGGAAAATGGGTAGAGTGCGCCGAATGCGATGAAAGCCGACGAAGTAAGGCTGTATGCCTTACGAGGAGGTTTGAAGAAGCAGTCGGTGTGCTATACACATTTCCACTCAAACAAGGTTTTTAGAGGTGACCAAGGGCTATTTTGCCTTATCCATGAACCATATCCTTTTCGGGTCTGCAACGGTGAATTCCCGGTGGTCGAGATACGCGAGGCAGCCAGCGTCGGTAGTGAACTCAAAGCGCAGCTTGTAGGAATACAGCGCCTGGCAGTCCATTCCCACCTGCCTGTTGTCCTTGTTGCTGCCGTATTTTCCGTCCCCGAGCAGCGGGTGCCCGATATGCGCAAAGTGCGCCCTTATCTGGTGAGTGCGCCCGGTCAGGAGATCTACCTCCACAAGGCTGCGGTCGCCGAATTCCTGCAGGACGCGGTACTTTGTCTTTATAGTGCGGTTCGCAGGGGTTTTCCTGTCGGAAACTATCACGCGGTTCTCATCGGCAAGCTTTTCGAGATACGCAGTCAGCGTTGCGGACTTCTGCGGGAGTTTTCCCCACACCAGGCAGAGGTACAGCTTGACAAGTTCCCTGTCGCGTATTTTCTGGTTCAGTACCCGCAGCGACTCTGCATTCTTTGCCGCGATGACGATGCCACCGGTATTGCGGTCGATACGGTTGCACAGCGCGGGAGCAAAACTGCGCTCGCTGTCCGGGTCGTATTCCCCCTTTTTCCAGAGGTAGCATTTTATGCGGTTTATCAGCGTGTCGGAGGTGTTGTCGTTGTCCTCGTGCACCACCATTCCCACCGGCTTGTCGCAGAGAAGTATGTTCTCGTCCTCATAGATGATGTCGAGCTCCGCGGGCACGCTGCGGAAATCCGCCTGCTTTTCGCGCCCACCGGTGTCAAGCAGTTCGTCGCTGAGATAAAAGCGGAACACGTCGCCCTCCGCAAGCTTGGTATTCGGTTCGGTGCGCGCGCCGTTAAGCTTGATGCGCTTCTTCCGCATAAGCTTGCAGATAAGCGGCAGCGAAAGGTTTGGGTATGCTTTGGTCAGGAAGCGGTCCGCCCGCTGCCCGGCGTCGTTTTTTGTTACGGTTATTTCGGTCATATAGCCCCCCTGTGTCAGTGGTTATATTATACCCCCTGCGCCCGGAATTGTCAACCCGCTGTTCCACTTGACAATGTAAGGCAAAAGTAATATAATAATGATATCTTTTCAGATAAGGAGAACTACCATGAGAAGCTGCGGAATACTCATGCACATAACAAGCCTGCCGTCGCCCTACGGGATAGGCACATTCGGCACGGAGGCAGAACGCTTTGCCGACTGGCTCAAGAGCGCCGGGCAGAAGTACTGGCAGGTGCTCCCGATAGGACCTACCGGGTACGGAGACTCCCCCTACCAGCCGTTTTCGTCGTTCGCAGGGGACCCTCTGCTCATCGACATAGACGAGCTGGCAGAGAACGGGTACCTCGCAAAGAAATCAGTCGCAGACGCGGATTACGGCGCCGACCCGACGTTCGTGGATTACGACAAGATAAGAGCGGTCAAGACGGCGCTGCTGAAAGAGGCGTTTTCCGGCTTCACGGACGACGTGGGCTATACCTCGTTCATCATGGACGAACAGGACTGGCTTGATGATTACGCGCTGTTCGCTGCGCTAAAGGACAAATTCGGCGGAAGATCCTGGACTGAATGGGACGAGGACATAAAGTTCCGCAAGCCGGAGGCGATAAAGAATTGGACCGACGAACTCAAGGACGAGATAAAGTTCCAGAAGTTCGTGCAGTATATTTTCTGGCGCCAGTGGGACAGGTTACACCGCTACTGCAACAAGAACGGCGTACAGATAATCGGCGACATTCCGATATACGTTTCTCCTGACAGCGCGGACGTCTGGGCTCAGCCGGAGCTGTTCGAGCTGGACGAAAAACGTGACCCGAAGCGGGTCGCGGGAGTACCGCCGGATCTTTTCTCAGCGACAGGTCAGCTGTGGGGAAATCCGCTATACAACTGGGAGGAAATGCACAAAACAGGCTACAAATGGTGGCTCAAGCGCGTGGGCAAGTCCCGCGAGAATTACGACATGCTGCGTATCGACCACTTCCGTGCGTTCGATACTTACTATGCGATACCGTTCGGCGACAAGACCGCTGAACACGGCGTGTGGGAAAAGGGACCGGGCATGGAGCTTTTCAACGCGATAAAGAACGACCTCGGCGACGTGAACATAATCGCCGAAGACCTGGGCGATATCTTCGACAGCGTTAAGCAGCTGCTTAAAGACACCGGCTTCCCGGGAATGCGGGTGCTGCAGTTCGGCTTCAACCCTGACAACACCGACAACGACCACCTGCCGCACAACTACCCCGTGAACTGCTGCGCTTACACCGGCACCCACGACAACATGCCGGTCATGCAGTGGTACCGCGAAGCAGACAGCGCTTCCAGACAGATGGCGAAGCGCTATCTCAACAAAGGGCTGTTCGAGAAATTCAACAGCTGCTGCATAAGGGCGGTGTACGCAAGCCCGGCTCAGCTGGCTGTCATTCCCATGCAGGATATTCTCGGGCTTGGCAGGGAAAGCCGCATGAACCTCCCCTCCACCGTAGGCGGAAACTGGCGCTGGAGAATGCTCCCCGGCAAGACGACGGATAAACTCGCGGCTAAGCTGAATTCCCTCGCGGTCACATATTTCAGATGATTTAACGCACGATCCCCCTTTACCGTTCAGCGGCAAAGGGGGATCATATTATTTCATTTCATTATTTCATTTCAGGGAGGTCGTAAAGCAATGCCGCGAATACGTCCATGACGTCGTCGATGGTCATGGAACTTCCCATTGCCTGCACCTGTGTGCGGGTATTATCCGAGGGCTTTCTGCTTGTGGTTTCCGCGATGTAACAGTTCACACCGCTCTCATATCTTCCCGCAATGCCGAACTGATAATCGTCGCCGGAAGCTTCATTGAGTATGAGCTGCTCGTAGGACTTCAGGCTGCACTCCAGCCCGACGCCTCCTATCTCCATGCGCTTTCCGCCTGCAAGCGTGAACCCAAGCGGGTCGCTGAACATATCACCGGTGCCGGTCTTGACGTAGATCCCGGTCCTGCCGCCGTCTTTCTCGAAATACAGCGATACCCAGGTCGGCACGCCGCTGTTGTAGTCCATTGCCGCTGATTTCTCAGGAACCAGCGTCCAGCCGTTGTTTTCAAGCAGACTTACGGTGGAATGCGTCCTTCCGTCGGCATTCTGCACCTGCGTGAATGTCTGCGCTGCCTCATCGGCAGTTGCGAAGTAATGCAGGTCGTCGCATTCTGCCTGTCTGTCGGTCAGTTTCATCTGATTGAAGACAAACACCCTGCCAGCCTCATATTGATTGTCAAGGGAACCGGTCATGTTATATGTCGGCTCGGGGTATTCCGCAGACTGCACCGTTTCAGGGGACGCGCTGTCCTCGCAGAGCGCCGCCAGCACCCG
>HF989455.1:3934-6965 GCA_000432175.1 Eubacterium sp. CAG:786 | reverse complement strand
CGCGAACTCACGCAGACCGGTGTTCTTCGCCGTAACGACGATATAGCAGCCGCCGGACCTGAAACCGCCCATGTAAACGTCGTTTCCGCTTATCTGCCCGTAGCCTGCGTAAACCCGCTGCTGAGCCTTGCTGAAATTATCCGTGTACTGCGCCGGGAGCCTGCCGAAAATATACCTGCCGGCGTCAAGCATTGCGGGGGCGTCGGTGACTGTCACGCTGACGCTGCGCTCATCGTCTATCCAGTGGTTCAGGGTGTAGCGCACTCCGGTACGCTTCTTATCCTTGAAGTAATCTATCCTGTCGGTGTCGTAGTACCGTGAGAGTTCCGCGTCGACCAGCGGCGACGAGAACATATCCTCGGCGACATGCTGCTGCGCTTCCGCAAACTGTGCCGGGTCGTCGCCCGGCAGCATCCCGGAATTTATACCGTGGTCGCTGTCGAACGCACCGTTGCTTATGCCCTCATACGAAGCCGCATAGCCGAAATGTATCTCGCTGCCGCCGAAAAGCTTCTCAGGGTCGTCAAGCACCGTTTTGCCGCATAGTTCCACTATCTCAGAAAGGCTGTAGCCGCTGCCTTTAAGTTCGTTGACGTTATAGAACGCCTGAACGTTGTAATTCGTTGCATTCAGCGGGGAGGCGGTGTATGTCAGCGTATCAAGCTGCAGTTTTCCCCATTCGGTTTCTGCGGTGGTGCTTTCCGGTAATTTCAGGTCGTCCCTGTCATAGGTGACGGACGCCTGGACGTCGATAATATAGGAACCGTCCGGGGAATAGTTGCCCATATGGTCGCCTGTCCTCACCGGGGAAACCGCTTCAAGGCACTTTTCAAACTGCTCTCTCGTCAGTCCCTTGCTGTAAAGCCTGAAATACCTTGTAACTCCGCCCGTTTTGAGCGAATATTTCGCAAGGTAATAGTCGTTGTTCATCTGGCACAGACCGAGCGAGAATTTCTCAGGTTCGATGAAGTCGTAGCCGCCGTTCACCGTCGCCCAGCTGTCGTATGCGCCGTTATATTCCAGGTAGTTGCTGCCATCAATGATTACGGGCAGGAACTCGTCCCCGCGGGTGGAAACGCTGAAAGTCAGCTGTCTGCTTCCCTGCGAGAATTCAAGAGCAAACCCGGTATCGTTGTAATACGCCCCGGATAACTCAAGCCCGTCTGCCAGCGGTCTGGTGGACTTCACGCTATCTGCGGCTGACTCGCCGGCACGCTCCGTAATGTCGCTCAGCTGGCTGCGGAACCACTCGTCCATTCCAGGCATCGCAGCGTTCGGGACAAGTTCCCTGAACATGCTGTTGGCTTCCTCAGCGGTGCATTCACGGTTGGGGCTTGAATATATGCTGCCGGATACGTCGCCGTCATGATAGACGAGTTCGCCGTTTGCCAGCACGGTGCGGCCGTCAGTTACGTCCTGGCGCGGTACTGCATTTCCGTTGGAATACAGCTTAGCTATCAGCTCCGAGAATTCGTCGATGTCCGCGTTGAACATGTCAAGGAGCAGGTATTTCCCGCTGCCAAGGCTGAAACCGCCGACGTAATGCGGCATTCCGCCATCGTCATAGCCGAACGCGGTGTAAAGGCTTCCCGCGCCGCTCACGCCGTCAGTGAAGCCGCTGCTTTCCGCAGGATAACGCGCGAAGATCACGTCGTCCATGTAAGAGTCGTACGCCATGTTCCAGTCGTCGAAAACCGCGATATACGCGCTGGAGTTCACGTTTTCCGGCTTGATATACGCAGCATAGCATACTGAAGTGCGGTCCTTTCCGCTGAAATACGGCAGCTTGTCGGTGGAGTAGTACTCGCCGTATTCCACCTCGGCAGAAGCGTCCCCGTCGGTGTAGACGCCCTTATTGACGTACTTCTGCGCTTCGTCGAACTGCTGTCTGTCGTCCCCCGGGAGCATTTCGAGGTTCGCTCCCATGCGCTCATCGGTGGCAAGCCCGGAAGTAATGCCGTCGTACGCTGCGGTGTAAAGCACCGTGGTATTCCCGCTTACACCGAAAATGCTGTCGGACGATATGCCGCTCAGCACATCCAGCCCGGAATATTCAGCCGCGTCCGCAAGCGAATAGGACATTCCCTCGGGGAGAGAACTGCCGCTGTCGCAGAACACGTTCCAGTAACCGTCGGAGCCGTATCTGCGCGCAGGGTAAGCGGTCAGCGGGCTGAGCGTGAGCGTCCCCCATGCGGTGTCAACGCACGACGTCTGCGGAAGCTGCACGCCGGTCTGCGGTTTGCGCCAGTTGTCATAGATATTCTCCTGGTCGGCAGCGGAAATGTTCTCGCAGTACCACCCCTTATGATCGTAGGAAAGATACGCGGGCGAACCGTCGTCGATGCAGCCCAGGAACTCTTCCTGCGTGACGTCCTTTGCGTCTATCCTGCAGTACCAGCGGCTGTCGCAGAGCGCGAAATCATACTCAGCCGCGTAATAAACGCTGCCGTCGTGTTCATACGAACCTGCCGCAAGCTTCCAGCATTCAGGGTCGATGAAGTTCACCCAGCTGTACGCAAAGCTGCTCTTCGGCTCGCCCGCGGCGTAGATGTAGCTTCCGTCGGGCAGGGTTATCGGCGTGAAGTCGCCTTCCTTCCCGGAAATGCTGAAATTCACCTGCTTCTTGCCGTCCTCGCTGCGCAAAATCACCGTCCAGCCGTTGTCGTCCGTGTAACACTCGGAAACGCTCATTCCGTTAAGATAACCCGGCTTGCCGCCGCTTTTCGCGAACTCTTCCAGCAAAATGCCCATATTCTCCGAAAAATATCTGACGATCTCGTCGTTATCCGCTTTGGAAGAGGGCTGCAGATGATCTGCGGTAGTGGGCGTGAATTCCTGGAATTTCAGCTCGCCCAGCGCATACGCCCTGCTGAAACAGCTTGCTTCCTCGGTGGTTTCGTCCGTTGCTTCGCTGGTGCTTTCACGTGTGACTGCGGGATTTACATTCGGGTTCTGGAGCAGGCTGTCGCGGTTGAACCAGAAACCGACCCCCACCGCAAGCGCCCCTGCCGCCCCGGAACCGGCTAAGGCA
>HF989455.1:0-3912 GCA_000432175.1 Eubacterium sp. CAG:786 | reverse complement strand
GGCTATGGCAACCGCGCGTCCGGTGTGGCGCTTTTTCGGCTCTATCCTTATCTCGGCCGCGGGGTGGAATTCCGCTTCGTCAGCATTGTCAGAAGCCTTGTTCTCTGCCATCCGCGCAAGGAGCTTCTTTTTCATCTCTGCCTTGACGTCCTCCGGGAGGACTATCTTGTCATACGCTGTTCTGAAATCGTTCTTGTTCATATTGCGTCCCCCTCCAGATCCATTTTAAGTAAGCTGCGCCCGCGCTCCAGCCGCTTGTATACGGTGTTTTCGCTGATGCTGAGCACTGACGCGATGTCCGCTGCAGGCATGTCCTCGTAATAGTACATGTAGATGGTGGTGCGTAGTTTTTCCGGCAGCCGCATCACCAGGTCAAGGATATCGTGTTCCGCTTCCGTCGCGGGGGAACTGAGGGTGTTCTCCAACAGTTCGTCCAGCGGGATATTTCGTCTTATCCTTGCCGATTTTATGACATTCAGCGATTTGTTTTCAGCCGTGCGTATAAGCCATGCTTTGGCATGCTCGCTGCTGTTGAAGCAATCCTGCCTGATGAGCGCGGCAAACGTGTCCATCACGATATCCTGCGCTTCCTCACGGTTTTTTACGATATTCAGGGCAATTCTGTAAACCATGTCGGCATGCTTGTCAAACAGTTCGCTCATTGTGTCCTGAGTTATCATGATCATATGATCCCCACCTTTCCTGCGGATCATTTCCGCCTTTCACTTAATAAAACTATCCAGCCCCCCGAAGTCTGACATGTTTTCGGTATTATTTTTCTGCACCATGCTTTTTATTAAAATCATAAAAAAACGCCCTGTAAAATTATGAAATATGTACAATAAATGTTTTCGAAAGGGGCAATAGGTGAAAACCACTTGAAAATACGCTGTTTTCGTGCTATAATATAAAGTGTTTAAGGTAATTATCCACAAATTTCTAGGAGGTTTTATCATGGTTTTAAAGAAATCGCAGAGAGTTCTCAGCTTCATGCTCACTCTCGTAATGCTACTGGCACTCAACACAGTGTTCGGCTTCCAGAAAGCCGGCGCGCTCGCTGACGGCGAATGGACCTACGAGCAGTGGGGCTCCGGAGCCAACATCGTCGGCTACACCGGTGCAAACGGCGTTGTAACAGTCCCTGCAAAGGTTGCAGGTCTGAACGTTATCAAGGTATCCGCGCTTTCCACCAACTATTTCAAGACAAGCATCACTTCCGTTACATTCTCCAACGGCATCAAGGAACTGGGCGACAGCGTGTGCAAGGGCTACAGCGGTCTGACAAGAGTTTCCCTGCCTGATACGCTCACCACCATCGCCAAGGACGCTTTCTTCGGCTGCACTTCGCTGCCTGCCATCAAGGTGCCCAACTCTGTGACCAGCATTGGCCAGAGCGCATTCGCAAACTGCACGGAGCTGCTCAGCGCAGACCTCAGCTGCAAGGCGACTGTTATCCCCGACGAGCTCTTCTCCGGTGATATCAGACTCAACACCATTTCGCTGCCTACATACACCGAAACCATCGGTAAATCTGCATTCTTCAACTGTGGTGCGCTCAGAAATGTCAACATTCCTGACAGAGTAAACACCATCGACACCAGCGCTTTCTCCAACTGCACAGGTATCACTTCCATCAACATGCCCAGCGAACTCAGGACCATAGCTGATCAGGCATTCAGAAACTGCAGTTCCCTTACCAGCATCTATGTTCCCGGCAAGACCCGCAGCATCAACAAGGACGCCTTCGCTGACTGCACTTCCTTAAAGACGGCATACATCAGCTCCTCAGTACAGATCATCAAGAGCAACATCTTCAGTAACTGCCAGAAGCTTGAAACTATCATTTTCGGCGGCGACAACTACAACTTCAACGATCTCTCCACGGCTTCCCTGAACGCTACCGCTTACTACCCTGCAAAGTATGCCGCTAACTGGGCAAACTTCTATTCCGTACCTGCAAAGTCCTATCAGGTTCCTTCCGTTATCAACGTATCCGGTACTACCACCGCATACCCCGGTCAGACAGTCAACCTGAAGATCTCCACCAACGGCGACTTCAACAACCTCTATTCCCTTTCCAACTCCAACCCGACAGTTGCGACCGTTACCGGCAACGGCGATGTATTTGCAAGATCCGCTGGTTCCACGACCATCACGATCACGTCCATCAACGGTCTGACAAAGACTGTTGACATTGCGATAAAACCCGACGCACCCTCCGGTGTTGACGCAGTATCCAAGACAACAACTTCCGCCAACATCACATGGAAGTCCGTTTACAACGTTGACGGCTACAATGTTTACCGCTCCACCTCCAAAAAAGGCACATACAAGAAGGTAGGCTCTTCCACAAGCACTTCCTACACCGACAAGGGTCTGACAAAGGGCAAGACCTATTACTACAAGGTCGCAGCTTATGTCAACGCCAACGGCGGTCAGACTATTTCCAACTACAGCTCCGTTGTTTCCGTAAAAGCTGCCGCACCCGCACCCGCTACCATCACTGCAAAGAAGTCCAAGGCTGGCGTTGCCAAGATCACTTGGAGCAAGTCCTCTGGCGCTTCCGGATATGAGGTTTACATGGCTACTTCCTCTAAGGGCAAGTTCACAAAGATCTCTACCATTTCCAAGCCCACGACTCTCTCCTGCACAAAGTCCGGTCTGACAAAGGGCAGGACCTACTACTTCAAGGTTCGTTCCTACACCACCGTTAACGGCAAGAAGGTCTACAGCGATTACACCAGCGTTAAGCGCGTCAAGGTATGATCCACTGAAATCACAAGCAAAGGGCTGCGAGTTTCGCAGCCCTTTTGTTGTCCTGATGAATTATTTGTGAAATCCCCGAAAGAGCTATTGACTAACCACCGCAAAAGTGATAAAATGAAATCACCACAAAGCGGACAAGGAGGACGAAATGCCCAACGAAAACACAGACTCACAGGTAAACATCGCAAGAATAATGATCCCGAAAATATCAGTCGCTGCCGTGCACGCAAACGACACCGTGCGCCAGGGGCTTGAAATAATGAAGTACCACCGCTACACGTCGATACCTGTTCTCGACGGACAGGACGTTTACCTCGGCAGCGTGACCGAAGGCGACTTCCTGCGGCACATTCTCGCCACCGGAACAACGGAAATGAAGGCGCACGAAAAGTACCGCATCTCCGAAATATTCCGGCCGAATTACTGCGCGCCGCTGCCGATATACGCTTCCCTGCAGGAGCTTATCTCGCGCTCGCTGGAACAGAACTACGTACCTATAGTGGACGGCAGGGGCTGCCTGTGCGGTATAGTCACACGCCGCGCGCTGATACTCCATCTCAACCATACCATCACCGGTGAAAACGAATAAAAAAACGGGCTGTACATTAACTACAGCCCGCTTTTGTTAATAGTACTCTTCAAGGAACGCGTCTATATTCTCCTGTGAATACTCCACCTGCTTTGAATACAGTTTCAGGTCAAGTATCATGTCCCATTCGGTGATTTTGCCCGCGTCCAGCCACCGCATGCAGTCCATCAGCATGACTGTAAGCGCGGAGCAGCACGCAAGCGTCACCCGCGCGTAAGCCGCACTGTCGTCAAGGCTCTGGGTGTAATGCCTGAATATTCCGTACGCTGCGATGTGCTCGTAACGCCACTCCCCCGCTGCCTCAAGGTACCCGGGCAGCGCGCCGACAAGCTCCTCGCGGCGCCTGCTCAGCCGTTCCAGAGTCTGCGTCCACTCGTCGTTTATGCTCTCCATTTCTGAGAGCGTTTCCAGCAGGCGCGAAATTTCCTCGGGGGTGAGAATGCTCTCCCATTCGGTGGGGATATCGGCTTTTTCTCCACCCTCTATCTGCTGCTGAATGCGCCAGCCGAACTCCGCGCACTTCCCCAGCCGTTCGAGAATTCCCAGCTGCCTGTCCT
>HF989454.1 GCA_000432175.1 Eubacterium sp. CAG:786 | reverse complement strand
GCCGGTCGTTGAACTCAAATTCAACGCGCTCGTTTCGCATGAGGTAGTTCGTGAACTCCCCGCGCTGCGACTTTACCCAAGTTAGCGGGAGTCCAGCCGCAAGGTAAACGTCTGCCTCGGAAATCCCGGCGCGCCGGAGTTCTTTCGCCACGCCCATGAGCGTTAGCAGGTAGTAATCGTTGTCGCTCGCTTTGTCCGAAACAAATGCCTTGTGCCCCTCCCCGCAGCTGTAATACATTCCATCGCAGCGGAGAATGTTCGAGCCGAACACCGGGCGGGTGGTTGACGGAATTACGCCTGTGAGCGTGATGGTGTTCGCGGTTTTGATGTTTCCGTAGCCGTGGTCTATTCCGATAATTCTGATGTTGTTAAGTGTTTTCATGTTTGTCCTCCATGATTTCCGTTGGTCTTTCCAGCAGCTGCATGATGAGCTGTTCGGAAGTTTTCTGCGCGGACTGATTACTGTACGAGGTCACAATGAACTTGGTGCCGCCGATGTCCTCTTCGTACTGTTCGCCTAATCGGCGGTAGTTGTTTTCTTCCATGAGTTTCCCTCTGATTGATATATTTCGCCTTTCTGCCACCGCGGTGATTGCACTTTCGGCGATGTGTTTATTCTACTTGATTTTATCTGAAAACTCATTGATGGGACGTTGACGGGAAGTTGAGAAGTTTGAGCTGGTAATTAAATCTAGAGATAGAAAAACGGCTCTATCTGGTAGG
>HF989453.1 GCA_000432175.1 Eubacterium sp. CAG:786 | reverse complement strand
CACTGCCCCCTGTGTCTTAATCGAAACACAGGGGGCAGCAGCTTTATTTTTATGGAGGGAAGGTGTTAATTGATTGCCGGTCGAAGAATTGTGGTAACTGCACAAAGTATGCCGCTGGTGTCAGTCCTCCGATATGTGTTATATTTCACGCCATCAACATTGACTGTGACACGTTCATATGTGTGATATTTCACAGTTCTAGCAGAGATCACTTCCGAGCCGGTGTTACCTTCGACTGTAACGAAAGTCGAGCCATCATCGCTCACAGATGTTATCAGCGCAACGTGGTCGGGACCATCTTCGAGTTGATAGTTTGTCTCCGTAATTATAAAATCTCCGACCTGCGGGTAAAAGGATTCTGCGCTCGTGTCAGGAGTCCCACTTGGGTGTAGTCTTCTCTGCGCCGTCCACGAGTAATACTCCTCAACAGACCACGGCAAGAACGTGAAAATGGAACCGATATTATCTTCGTGCTGGTAAGACCACGCAGCAGTACAAGCACCGGTTAGGTATCTATAACCAATGCTGTTTTGGGCTTCCGTGCTGGAAAAGCCTGAGGCAGTCAGAGCCTCCAAGGCTATCTCACGCGCAGCATAACCGCACCATTGCTGCACGTCGTTTTTCTTGAGATATGCAGTGTATGTGTTGCCGAGATGCTGCTTGGCAATATCAGGAACATTGCTTCTGTACTTCTCTGCGGCGGTTGGTTCATAAGCGTAATCACCTGAATATACGACTACTGTCCGGCTGAAAATCACCGAGCCGTCATCGCCTATAAGGTTCAGATAGATTTCAGTCTCGCCGTCTTTCAAATCTGTAAGGTCGAGTCTCGCAGAACAGTAATTTGGATATGACACCCAATTGATGTAATGCCACTGTCCTTTTACTGCTCTGTTGCATTTAGCTGAAAGCCTTGAAATGCCTATGCCTTTGAAGGTGAATTCAATGATAGCACTGTGGTCTTCATCGGCATTCACCATTATGGGAGCGTCAATATCTAGGTCTGCGTA
The DNA here is from genome assembly GCA_000432175.1 of Eubacterium sp. CAG:786. Classification (GTDB taxonomy): domain Bacteria; phylum Bacillota; class Clostridia; order Oscillospirales; family Ruminococcaceae; genus CAG-115. The sequence continues at coordinate 4,304 of HF989453.1, read as the reverse complement.
ATATGAAACGCAGTTCAAGTAGTCAAGGCACACCCACCCGCCAGTTCGAAGTCTGCCCCAATTGTTCTTAACTTCAACAATTTCGACAACCTCATTGCAGTCGAGGACGTCAAGTACACTGCCGCTTACAGGCGATGACCGCACATTCAGCCCCGACCTGGCTGACACTTTATGAGTGCCTACGCGATATTTGACATATGCGGACGCTTCGGTGAGCGGTGCAGCGACCGAGGTGAGTGTGATAACCAGTGCTGTTGCTAAGGATACCAGAATCTTTTTCATGGCATTTATCCTCCTTGAAAAAATTAATTCAGAGGGCTGTCTGTCCCTCTGAATTAATTATATCATACCAAGAAGCTTATATCTACCCAATCATTTACAAGATGAAGTCTTGTAAAATATCAATTATAAAATCTCATTGAGCGAATTACTTGAGTTTCAGCATCAGAAAATCACGATGATATTCTACGCCGTCGAAAACATAATTTACATCGGATATTTTTTCATATCCCGCACGTTCGAAGTTGTCGTAGGATACTTTATTATTGGCAGAAACCGTGCATACGACACCCGATTTTCCCGCATTAGCCGAAAGTTCGCTGAGCAGCCTTAGGAACAGGCGCTGTAAGCCGTAACCACGGTAATCTTTCGCAACAAAGTTCGTGTTGAAACTGGAGTAATCATTACGGCTATAACCGAGCGTTTCCAGCCTCTCAATGATTTTCCCGTTGTAGTTTGCGGTTCCCGCTTCACCATTTTCAGAGTACGGCAGAATATCAGAGCACAGTATAGCAAACGCCGCAAGCGGATTTTCTGTTTCGGACTTGGATTTTCCGTTATTAAATCTCGTAGCTTTGGCGTTTATATCAACATCCATGTGCATATCTTCGACCACAAACAGCTGACGATTCAGTAATGCACGCCGGATCTCGGTTTCTCCTGCACGGATAAATATATTCTTGTCATCACTGCCGTCAGCGTTCTGTATGGAAAGAATATTATCTATATCAGATTCACCTGCATACCTTAAACGGAATGTTCCGTAGCAATCGCCATATTTGTGGATCGTTGCTGTCACTTCATTCTTCTCAATAAACTCATGCGCAGCAGCGCTGTCATTCAGGCTGAAACGTATGAGTGGTATCTTCTTCAAGAACTCACGCTCAGAAGAATGTGCGGCGACCGCCTCATATTTTTCATTCATGTAAACCCGTAATATATACCGCAAATACAGACCAGTAAGTCCTGACAGCATTTCGCGGTTCTTGAAGATTACCTCTTTCTGCACAGTGGGGTTGTTTACCGCTCTTGCGAAATCATCTCCGAGGTATGTACAGAATACCTGGATATCCTTATCCTCGAAATTTGCAAGCGTGTTAAAGAAGCTCAGATAGCTGAGCAGCTCGGCAGAAGAACAGGTCTCCATAACCTTTCCGGGCTTTCCGGATTCTACTAGAGGCTGATCCTCCATCAGGACAGCACGGCACTTTTGGTATACCGGGTTGCTGTTGAAGATTGTGAATGCGTCGTAGGTTGGTGTGTTCATAGTGTTGCCTCCTATGGTAAAAATGCAGGGTATTATCGGTTTTACTTCGAGTGTTTTCAGTGCGGCTCTGACCTGACTCCAGAAGAGATTTGCGGCTTCATCGCATTTTTTACGATAACTTGTATCGTCAGGGAGCTTTTCTGGAAGATCATAATGCGAAAGCAATCCATCGACAGTGTCTATATTATTGCCATGCTGTTTCCATTTTATATCTAGTGAAGCGAGAAATGAATCCACATCTGTATCTTTGATTGACTTTATTAAGAGGCTATAGTATTTGTGCCATAAAACAAGCGCCGCTTTATAAAAATTATCACTGTCCTCTTCGGGGAGAGATACCAAGTTTCCATTATCGCCCTCGGAATAGAATTCATTAAACAAAAACCATGTAGCATAGTTAATAAATTTTGAGTCAAACGTGCCTGCGTCTCGAAATTTTTTAATATAGATATTCCCTATTTCTCCACAAGTTAGAGGATTCTCCTTAAATTCTGGCAGGTCTTGAAGCACACAGCTTTTGTTTGGATCTCTAATGAGAACTCCAGTATTTTTTCTCGAATTTGAGCTCTGATCCCAAATTAATGAATTCCATGATTGGGATTTCACCCATATGTCATCCAGCCAGAAAGTCAGCCACATATATGGATCAATGCCGTTCACCATATTCATTGTTTGGGAGTGTGGTTTTTTCAGCCATGTATCCATATTTGGGCCTTTTGAATGCCCTAAAAAGTATGTTTTTTCTTCGTTTAATGCACTCTTAATGCCTTCAAACAAATCGTTAAACGCTCCAACACCAGTTTTCTTCATAGTATCGCTCCTTTACAAATTAAAATAAAAATATTTGGTGCTACTTATACTATACACCAAACCTCAGCAAATTACAAGATTACATTTTACAATTTATAATGGCATTTTACAAGGCCAAACCTTGTAAATGAATCAATTCCAATAATATTCGAAATGTGATATACTAAATATATAAAGTCGAAAGAAGGCGATTCCAATGCACCAATAACGATTGACCGATAGTTTCCCCATGTTGCTATCTTTGTCTTACATACATTGAACCGCCACGCCGCCCATTTCCTCCGGGCAGCGTGGCAAATGTGAAAGGAGCGTATCATGATTTTCCGTATAGATAACAAGATATTGAACATATACGGCGACTATTCAATATATACAAGGAAAGATGACGATAAAACAGAACTGGTTCTTGAAACATCAGACAAAATTCATGTCATGATTCAGCTTCCATTTGAGGACAACAAGAGCAATGATATCTCTGAAGCAGTGCTTGATATCTTCCTCAACAAAATCGCCGAACGCCTGCCTGACAATACAATGATGGATTTTGACGACATTTACAATGAGGTTGCTAAGGAACTTGATGACTTCATAACTGAAAAGGAGCGTGATAGGAATGTATGAGCTAAATGGGGCAAGATTCTTAGAAAAATATGTTCTGACCAGCATACAGAATGGCTCTCAGCCGGTTCTGCTGAACGAACCATGCCTTGTGCACAATCTCTTTCAAGAGATTCACGGGAAACCTCATACGGTGGAAATTCTGGCAAACAGCGTGCTCGGGAACTGCGATGTACTTTTGCTTCCAAATCATCATCCAACAGACGAAGAACAGATGTATTCTTTCCTGCTTGACGAAATGGAAAACATGAGATGGATTTTCAACAACATAACCACGGAATATGTCTGCAACGTCAAGAAAGTCTGCTATAATATGATAGAGAAAGTCGAAAACAACAGGAGTATGCTGATACCGATTATCCACAGCTTTGCATATCTTGCTTTTTTCGCTTATGAGGAAGCTGTAACCGCCGTATTCACCAAGAAAGAGGCAATTGAGCTACTGCAAAAATATGACTGTATAATTTCTTTTGTGAAATACATACACGATTACGATGAGGAGCTTTTTGTCGACGAAATGTGGTGCTTGGATCTAATGAAAATTCTGGCAGATAAATAAGGAGGTAAATTATGACACTTAAAAAACACATATCTACAAGGACGCACATTGTGATAATGGCTGCAATCTTTTTGGTAAGCTCCGGCATATTCTCACTAATATATCCTATGCTTAGGATAAAAGCAATTGTCCCACCGGACGAGATCTGGTTCACGATACTGGGACTATTTGCTTTCTTCCTGTTTCTTAGCTTGACGAGGAGTACAGATTTTACTGCCCCCTATGCACTTATTTCAGGCCTTGCGCCTTATGGTATGATTTTTGGAATATTTGTTTTTGCGAAGTGCCCGCTTGCAATTGCCGCTGAATGTGCAGCTGTTTTTGCATTCATGCTGATCGGTATCGTAAAGGAAAGAATCAGTATGAAAGATAATTTGCGTGACTTTATCTTTCAGGCGATGGAAAGAATGATCACGGTTATGTTCCTCGTTCTCCCGTTAAACGTTCCCATAAGCTTTCTTTTGGGAATCTCCCTTTGAAACATATCTCCGAAGCATATGTTTACAGGATTGTGTTAGAGGCATGAACAAATTCCGGGAAAATGGTGTTTGTTTTACATGGCTGAGATTGTAAAATATAATGTTGTATAATATTTAGACTTGATGTATAATTAAAGTACAAAGAAGGAGGTGGTTCAAATGGGATTTCTGGCATTCTCGATAATGTATAGCATTGTTGTTCCTTATGCAGCATGGAGACTTTACCACTAAGCGTCTGTGCTAAGAAACGCTCCACCTTATAATTTTAGGTGGAGCGTTTTTCCTATTATAA
>HF989452.1 GCA_000432175.1 Eubacterium sp. CAG:786 | reverse complement strand
GCGAATTTGATTTAATCAGCGTTTCCCTAGGTAGTTTTGCTCAGTGTAAGCCGGTTTATCGCAACGAAAGCAAACGTTATCCAGATGGTCCCGACGGCGATGCCGATGGGGTACAGCGGGGTGTAGTTGTAAATAATCGCGCCGCCTGCCCATATGCGATATTCAATGACCCCGGATATCGCGGCAGCCACCAGCGCAATGACGTTCACAGGGAGCACCGAGAACATCATATAGTGCCGGAAATCCGCGCCGCGACGAGTTTCGGCACCGCGCTCCATTATCGACAGGAACACCGCGAACCCGACAGCGACAAGCGCCCAGATAATTTCAGCCGCAGCACTGACCCACACGAACGCCCCGATAAGGAACAGCACCGACTGCCCGATGAGATTGACGAATGCGTCAAAAATATAGGTTTTAGCGATTTTCATAAAAACACCTCCTGTTCATGTTACCATAATAACACATAAAACAGGAGGTGTCAACCTTTGTATGTCGGATTTGTATGATTGCACGAATTGCGTGACGGCGTTTTGTTTATTTTACCAGCGAACTGAGGAGCCTGTATATTCCCTGCGGAATGAACTGGAACGTAAATGTATCCGCAGCCAGCACCAGCGCTATGATGACGGTGAACCGCGAGAGGAATATCCCCCAGCGCCTGCCCGCAGAAACGTCCCACACCCTGGGGACCTTGTAGCGCCTTATCTTGCGCAGCTTTGCGATAGCCATGAACACGCCGACTATCATCAGCATAACGACGATGAAGCAGAACACGAGATAGCACACCACCATGGGGGATTTCTCATCGGTCGTCCCCATCAGGTAATCGCCCACGTCGTCGAAAGTGATGAAAAGCAGCATCAGCCCGGAAATTCCGTTGAACATCGCGTGCATGATGGTCGTCGTGACTATCGACTTTGTGGAAACCGCGATGTAGCCCAGGCATATTCCCAGCACCGCAGCGTAGAAGAACTGGTTGAAATTCGCGTGGGTAAGCCCGAAAAGCAGCCCCGAAACAATTATTGCGAACCCGTTGCCGTAAGGTCTCAGTGATTCCATGACCACTCCGCGGAACCAGAATTCCTCGAACAGCGGGGCAATGACCACCAGCTGCACCAGCAGCACTATCGCGCAGAATATGTTGTCCGGCTTGAGTTCGTTGACGGTGTTGAAGGATTTGTACAGGTCGGTGTCCTCAAACAGCTTTGAAACAAGCATTGTGAGCATGTTCACCATGAACGAGAGCCCGTACATTGCCGGGAACATTCCCATTGCGTTACTGAAATAGACGGGCTTCTTGTAGACCCTTGAGCACATTCCCTTTGGCTTGAACAGCAGTATCGCGGTGCCCAGGGGAATGATGTAAAGAAACAGAAAGCTGAACAGCGTCTGTATCAGATAGGATATGTTGTCGCTTATAAAATCTAACATTCCCGCGTTCACCGCGAGCGACAGCAGAATGCTTTCCACCCCGCGGGAAACGAATATCACCACGAGCATTATGCCGAGCTTAAGGCAGGTAAGCTTGAAGCCGGGCATTCTGGAAGCGCTTTCTTCCTGCGGGAATTCGCCTGTTACGTTCTCTTCCATGTTGCTCCTTTCGTCACTTTCCGGCGATGAGGGCATGCTCGTCGCATATCTCGCCGACTATTTCTTCGATGGATTTTCCGGCGCAGTCAACGGTTATATCGGCGTATTCCTCGTACAGCTTGCGGCGTCTGCGGAACACGTCCTCTATAGAGTCGCCGGGGCGCATGGCTATGCCGCGGGTCCTGATGTTGTAAAGGCGCTTCTGCACCTGTTCCACCGGCAGCGAGAGGTAATACACGAACCCGTTCTCCTTAAGGTAACGCATTGCGCTGCGGGAATACACCGCGCTGCCGCCGGTCGCGATAACGCAGCCGCTGCTTTCCTCTACGGACATTATAGCGCGTTCTTCCTCTATGCAGAACCAGTCAAGCCCTTTCTGGTCGATTATCTGCTGCAGGAGCATTCCAGTGCGGTTCTGTATCGTTATGTCGGTGTCTATGAAGCGGAAGCCCATTGCCTTTGCGAGAAGCACCCCTATGGTGGACTTACCGCAGCCGGGCATTCCTATAAGAATAATGTTTTTCATATGTCCCCCTGAAAATCACCATGTAACGCGGTCGAGCCGCATGGTAGCAACTGCGTTGAGGTCCGTGCCTGCGGTGTGCCCTGCCTGGAACTCATAATAGGCCTGGCAGCCTATCATAGCCGCATTGTCGCCGCACAGCGCGAGGGGTGGGTAGTATACTTTCATGCCGTTGTAGTCCGCGCGCTGCTGCAGCATATTCCGCAGCCCGGAGTTGGCTGCCACGCCGCCTGCGAGGGCGATGGTCCTGTAGCCGTATTCCTTTGCGGCTGAGATGAACTTCTGCGTGAGTATGTCGGCGACCGTGTACTGGAAGCAGGCTGCAAGGCTGTTCACGTCCACTTCTTCGCCCTTCTGGTTTGCATTGTGGATAAGGTTTATCACAGCGGTTTTCAGTCCCGAGAAGCTGAAATCGTAGGGATTTGCGGTGTGCGGGTGCGGCAGCTGGTACTTCTTTCTGTCGCCGGACTGCGCAGCCTTGTCGATGTGCACTCCACCGGGGTAGGGGTACCCCATGGCGCGCGCCGCCTTGTCGAATGCCTCTCCTGCCGCGTCGTCCACGGTCTGCCCTATGGTCTCGAATTCCGTCCAGTTTTTAACGCGGACTATGTGGCTGTGCGAGCCGGAAGCCACCAGGCACAGGTAAGGCGGTTCCAGTTCCGGGTGTGCGAGGTAATTCGCGGCTATATGCCCGCGAATGTGGTGCACCGGAATAAGCGGCTTGTTGAGCGCGAGCGCCAGTCCCTTTGCGAAGTTCACGCCGACCAGCAGCGCGCCGATAAGTCCCGGGGCGAAGCTGACGGCTATCGCGTCCACGTCCTGGGCTTTCATTCCGGCTTTGTCGAGCGCCTCCTGTACTACGCCGACTATGCTTTCGCAGTGACGGCGGCTGGCAATTTCGGGCACCACTCCACCGTAAAGCTTGTGCTCTTCTATCTGCGTCGCGACCACCGAGGAGATTATTTCGCGCCCGTCGCGTATCACTGCGGCTGCGGTCTCATCGCAGCTGCTTTCTATTGCAAGAATATCCATTTCAGACCCCTTATATCTTATAAAAATATTTCACCTTTTATTCTACCACACCCCCGGGGAGGTTGTCAAGTGTCGGGCAGAGAGGCTTTTCTAATTCGGAATTCTTAATTCGTAATTCGGAATTATTGTGTCCCGCTACGCGGGACGTTATTTCAAAAGATTTACTATAAGGGAACCTCTAAAAAACCGGTTTGAAAAGGGAAAATGGGTAGAGTGCGCCGAATGCGATGAAAGCCGACGAAGTAAGGCTGTATGCCTTACGAGAAGGTGCAACACGATGTCTGCGCCGTTGCTCCAAAAGGGCGGCACGATGCCGCCCAATAGCGGGCAACAGGGGACAACCACAATTACGAGTTCCGCATTACGAATTCCGAATTGATCTGGTGGTTGACAGCCGCGCCGAAAGGTGTTATAATATGTCGGAAAGTACATTCAATAAAGATGAGGTCGAATAATGAACGAAGAAATTACCGTCGGGGAACTGCGCGAGCTTCCACCGGAAAGCGTTATGATAGTTGACGTGCGCGACAGCGCGGCGTTTGCGCTGGGGCATATAGACAATTCCGTGAATATCACCCCGGAACAGATAGAAACCGCGGAATTCCCCAGGGAAAAGGATATCGTTGTGTGCTGCCGCAGCGGCATAATCAGCGAAGAAATTGCGGAAAAACTGCGTGAGCGCGGGTATTCCGCGGCAAATCTCACCGGCGGGTATGTGCGCTGGCTGGGCGAGAAGATCGCGATGCAGAGCAGTGCGGACCGCTGCGCTGATATAGAGCGCAGCCTTACGCGGAAGTTCCACCGGAGCATATTCAGCAAGTTCGCGAAAGCTCTGAACGAATACGAGCTGCTAAAGCCCGGCGACCGCGTCGCGGTGTGCATTTCCGGCGGCAAGGATTCCATGCTGATGGCGAAACTGTTCCAGGAGATAAAGCGCCACCGCAAGTTTGATTTCGACCTTGTGTTCCTGGTGATGGACCCTGGCTACAGCAGCGAAAACCGCGCCATCATCGAGGCAAACGCGAAGCTGATGGGAATTCCGATAACGGTATTTGAAACCGACATATTCAACTCCGTATACAACGTCCAGAATAACCCCTGCTACCTCTGCGCGAGAATGCGCCGTGGTCATCTGTACAACAAGGCAAAGGAACTCGGCTGCAACAAGATAGCGCTGGGGCACCACTTTGACGACGTTATCGAAACGATACTCATGAGCATGATATACGGCGGTCAGGTAGAAACCATGATGCCGAAGCTTCACAGCGCGAATTTCCCGGGAATGCAGCTGATACGCCCAATGTACTTTATCCGCGAGGACGAGATAAAGCACTGGGCAAAGTACAACGACCTGCATTTCATACAGTGCGCATGCCGTTTCACGGATACCTGCACCACATGCAACCCCGACGGAGCGGCGCGTTCCAAGCGGCAGGCGATAAAGCAGCTCATCGCGGAGCTTTCGCAGGAAAACCCGCAGGTGGTCATGAATATATTCCGCAGCGTCGAGAACATCAAGCTGAACAAGATAATCTCCTACAAGCTTGACGGCGAAGTTCACAGCTTCCTGGACGGATACGAGGAGTAATTCTAATTCGGAATTCGTAATTCGGAATTCGGAATTATGGTATCGCCTCCGGCGATAATATTTAAAAAACTTTTACAGAAACACTACAGGGCGAAAGATTATCTCTCGCCCTGTGCATTTTATTATAAACCTTTTTAGATATTGTCCGCGTAAGCGGACACCGAAATTCCGAATTCCGAATTAAATCAAAGTGCCTTGTTTATGGAGTTGATAGCGTTGTTGACTGCCTTGATGGAATTGTTGCTCTCGGTCTTGAAGCCGGACAGGTCATTATAGCCTGCCTGTGTGAATACCGCAAGCAGCTCGTCGGCTTCAGAAGAAGCGGTGGAAAGCGCGTTCTTCGCACTGGAATAAGCAGACGGAACACCGGAATTGAGCAGCCCGTAATAGTTGGTGACTAACTGCGCATAACCAGCCGCCTTGAGCATGGAAGAAGTCTTTTTGTTGTAGATGGTTGTCATTACGTCGCTGTCGTACTTGCTGCTCTTGATGTTCTCGACCGCGCCCTTGACTGTGGTGAACTGGGATACCGCATTGCTTGCAGCGGTGGAAGCGCTGGTCATTATGTCGGCATATGTGCGGGATTTGTCGGCTTCGGTCTGGTTTTTGGTCTGCAGCTTGCTGTAGTTGAAGTTGTTCTTTACAGAGGTGTTGAATGCGTCCCACTTCTTGGTTTCGTTGGAGGTGAACTTGCTGTCGGTGTCGGAAGTGGTGGTCACATAATTGTAATACTCGGAATACAGGTCGTACAGCTTCTCAAGCGCAGAATAAGCGGAAGAGAGTTCGGAAGAACTGGGCTTTGCGCTCTTGAGCAGGCTTGCCGCGTTGGTCTTGCCGGAGGAAAGCGTGCTTGTCATGGCGCTTGTGTAGAAGGTCTTTGTCTTGCCCTCTTCGATAGCAAATTCAGTTGCTTGGGCGTAAACGTGTACCTTTCCGACTTCAGCGGAGATCGCTTCGAAAGCGTCGATCATCTTTGCGCGCTGCTTATCCTCGCTGGAAACGGTAGCGGAAGGCTTGCTGCTGACTGCGGGCGTGCTTGTGGTGGGTGTAGTCACCCTGGAAGTCACAGACGCCTTTGTTGATGAAGTTACCGGAGGAACCACTGCAGGGGCGCTGCTTGCGCGGGAAGTTGCAGATGAAGCGGTGGTGTGCCCGGGCGTGCTGGAATTCTCAGGCGCGCTGCTCTCTTCGGGTACCGTGCTTTCTTCCGGCTCGGAAACATCGGACCGGGAGTTATCGGAGTTTGTGTCCTCAGGCTCGGAGATGGGGTCTGTTACCGCAGGCTCACTCACGTCGGACTGTGTATCTTCGGGCTCCGTAACGACGGGGTCGGTGTCAGAATTCTCTTCGGGTGCGGAAGTAGCGTCAGACTCAGCCGCTGAAGTAAACGACACGCTGTTCTGCACTATGTCAGGGTCGGTGCCCGGATTCTGCGAGGAGGTAGTTATCACGATGAGCGCGATAAGTCCCGCAACAACGACGCCAGCGCCGATAACGGTGGGTATCGGGAATATTCCGAACACCTTTGTAGGCTCCTTGTGTTCCTTTGCCGTTCCACCTGAAACTGAATGCCTGAGCGGCTTTTCGTTCCACTTGTTCGGGGAACCGCAGTTCTTGCAGACTGTTTCCTTTTCGTACATATCCTGACCGCAGTTGCGGCAGTAGATCAGCTTTCCGAGGTCAACGCCGGCGTCCTCAGCGGGTTCTTCCGGCTTTGAGGGTGCGGTGTAAGCAGGCTCAGTATAAGCGGGAGTTTCCGCTGCAGGCTCGGA
>HF989451.1:30664-33947 GCA_000432175.1 Eubacterium sp. CAG:786 | reverse complement strand
GCGCTGAACCGCAGCGGGCTGCTCTGCAGGCTGGTAGAACTGCGGAGTTCCGGCGTGAATGTCGTAGTACTGCTTGCCATATCCGACAGCGGAAAGCCGATATACGACGAGAATCTTGCCAGGAAGGTCGCGGCGTTGGATATTCCGTGCTTTGCATGCCCTCCGGAAAGATTGACTGAGTTGTTGGAAAACGCGCTCAAACACCGCTCGTTTGCAGGGTTCGTGTAATTTCTCATACGTCTGGTTTAATGTGAAGCCTTGTTAATTCTTTCCTTGACATGCCTGCACTTTTGTGATATAATGAATTTGGGTAGTTTTGACTAACTTGCGCAGAAAGGTGGAGAATATAATTATGATGGAATACACGAACAAGTACTGGAAAATGATAATCCCGATTGTCAAAAAAGGGCTTGTCAGGCGGTTCGGAAAAGAAGAAACAGCGTCGCTGTTACAGAAGGCAGACGCGATTTACCGCGATATGCTTAACCGCGCAGACGACATCGGAAAGGACAATCCGATGTCGTCGAACATGTACGAAGGTCTGATCTTTTTTGCCATATGGGAAGCGGCAGACGGTAAAATAAGCATTGACGACCTGCGGGAAATCACTCACGAGGTAATGGGATTTCCGCTAATGAAAGCGGTGGGAATATTCGTGAACGCCAACAAGTCCGGACTTGCCAGGCTGGAAAAAAAGATGCACAAGAACGCAGAGTGGCTTGAAGTTCACCCGCAGTACAAAGGGGTTTCGTGGGACTTTAATTTCGACAAAACGAAGCACTCAGAGGGGTTCTATTATCATTTCACCAGATGTCCGCTGAACGATTTCGCGCGCAGGGAGGGCTATCTTGAAGTACTTCCGGTCATGTGCGAGATCGATCTGATCTCGGCAAGTCTTATGCACGCAAAGCTTATTCGCAGGCAGACGCTGGCTTCTGGCGGTGAGATGTGCGATTACTGGTTCGTGGGGGATAAAAGTCCGTCGGCAAAATGAATGGAGGAATTATGGTCAGAGTTACAGAACTCAGCGAGCATGAAATCGAGGAAATAGGCGAGGCTTTCGCGGATTTTGAATACGCCGACGGCGAAAGGGGAATGTCCTTTCTCTATGACAGCAGGGACAGCGTAAAGGAATACATATGCGGTTATGTCCGCGCGATGCTGGCTGGAGGCTGTCTTTTCAGCACCAGCGAAAATCACGAGGCGTTCGTAGCCTATAAATATTCCAGGGATAAGTTGCCGTCGTCCGCTGGTATTATTCTGCTGAAAGCCGTATTCAGGACGCTTGGCTTTAAGGGCGCCATGCGAATGTTTTCGGTCATCAAAAAAGGCGGAGAGTCATTCGAAACCACCTTAAAAAAGCAGAAAAAGCCCTGCGTTTTTGTTGGAATGCTGGTGGTACGCAAGCAGTATCAGGGGCAGGGCTTTATGCGAAAAGCGCTTGACATCGCCTTTGATGAAGGACAGAGAAGAGGCTGTCCGGTTCTCCTTGAAACGGACGCTGTCCTGAAACGCGACAAATATGTCCACCTTGGAATGAACAATATCCGCACAAGAAAACTTGACGACAGCGCTTATCTTTACGACCTTGTGAAGGAAAGTTGAACCGGCAGATTACGTTTTATTCTGGCATAGCACGACCCTCCTGTGGTTTCTTTTATACCATAGGAGGGTCTTTTTTTCATTGTCTGTTTTTACTGGGGAAGTTCATTGTTGTCTGCGATATAAATAACGCGCGGTGGATATTCAAAATTCATTGGCATTTATGCTGACTGCACGAAACCGTAAATCAGGCAATTTCCCCGAAGCGGCAAAACCGGATCATTCGGAGATTTTTCGCCCTTTATTTAACGATAATTTCACACTTTAGCGCTTTTGGATTTAATATTCTTCCTGTATAATATGACTGTACCGAAAAACGGAACGACAAACGAATAAAAAGGAGAACAACAATGACCAAAGCAAAGAAGATCATTGCTTCCGTCTGTGCAGCTGCTACGCTTATCACAGCCGGAGCGACAACCCTCGCAGTATCCGCGGCAAACGGAGCCAAGACCACCGTTACATCTGGCGCGCAGAAGTACACCGGGACAATGCCGAAGTACATATTCATGTTCATCGGCGACGGAATGAGCTTCCCCCAGACCCAGATCACCGCTGACTATTACAGCGCGCTCGCTGACGCCAACAACAACGATATCCTTGAGGCAAACAGACACCTCAACTTTACGAAATTCCCGGTAGTAGGCTCCGCAAATACATATGACAGTTCCTCTTTCTGCCCGGATTCCGCTTCCACCGCGACCTCCCTCTCCACCGGACACAAGACTTACAGCGGCACCATCAACATGGACGAGACCATGACCACAGAGTATGAGACCATTGCTGAAAAGCTGAAATCCCAGATGGGCTACAAGATCGGCGTTATCTCTTCGGTAAATCTGAACCACGCAACTCCCGCTGCTTACTACGCTCACCAGGCAAGCAGGAACAACTATTATGAGATAGGCGTTGAAATGGTAGAGAGCGGCTTCGATTACTTCGCAGGCGGTGCGCTTAAGAAGCCCACCGGCAACAACAAGGACCAGACCAGCGTATACGATCTTGCAGAGGAAGCAGGCTACAATGTCATCACAACATACGCCGAAGCTGAAAAGCTCACCCCGGAGGATGGCAAATCCATTCTCATCGCTGAGACGCTTGCAGACAGCGACTCGATGTCCTACAGCAACGACCGCAAGAAAGGCGAGTGGAGACTTTCGGATTACGTTGACAAGGGAATCGAAATGCTCGACAACGACAACGGCTTCTTCATGATGGTAGAGGGTGGCAAGATCGACTGGGCATGTCACGCTAACGACGCCAAGTCCACCATCGCCGATACTCTGGCGCTTTCCAAGGGCGTTGACAAGGCTCTGGAGTTCTACAAGCAGCACCCGGACGAGACCCTCATCATCGTCACCGGCGACCACGAAACAGGCGGACTTACCATCGGTTATGCAGGCACTGACTACGACACCTACCTCACCAACCTCAAGAACCAGAAGCTCTCCTACGCAAAGTTTGACAGCGACTATGTATCAAAGTACAAGGAGAACAAGACCTCCTTCAGCGCAGTACTCAAGGACGTAAAGCGCCTGTTCGGTCTGATGACCGCAGACGACAGGGACGCTGAGAAGAACCCGAACCTCGTTCTCACCGATTATGAGTACAACAAGCTCAAGGCAGCCTACGACAAGACCATGAGCGGTGAAAAGGTTGAAACTCAGGAAGAATACCTGCT
>HF989451.1:19103-30599 GCA_000432175.1 Eubacterium sp. CAG:786 | reverse complement strand
CACCTGCTGAACAACAAGTCCGGCGTTAACTTCGCTTCCTACGCGCACACCGGACTTCCGGTTGCAGTATACGCAAAGGGCGCTGGCGCCAGCCTCTTCAACGGATATTATGACAACACCAAGATATACGACAAGCTTGCAGCGCTCACCGGCGTAAAGTAAGCGCAATGAAAAATCCTCCCGGCTCCGTTTCTGCGATTTGCGGAAGCGGAGTTTTTCGGGTACAGAAAGGCATTTATGAACAGACTTAAAACATTCTTCACTCCCGAAAGACTGCGGTATTATTCACCCGTGCTGGTAACTCTCATTTCAATAATCGTGCTCGTATTCGTTCCCACGGGGTTTGAGAACAAGCTGATATATCAGGGGACTGAGCGCGTTCCGGCAAGGGTTATCTCCGTTGACGACAGCATGATAATCGACACCGGGCTTGTACGTTCCGGCGACCAGAACTGCGATATCGAGTTCCTTGACGGGCAGTTCAGAGGGCAGCGGTACACAGCCGTTAATATGCTCACTGGCTCGCTGGAGATAGACAAGGTGTTCCAGCCCGGGGACACGGCGTATGTCCGGATAAGCCACCGCGACGGGGAGATACTTTCCGTTTCAATGACCGATCACTACCGCCTGCCGTGGGAAATACTGCTGGTTGCCATATTCATCGCGGTGCTGATATTCTTCGCGGGGCAGACCGGGCTTCGTGCGGTGCTGTCGTTTATTCTGACGATTCTCCTGATATGGAAGGTAGTCGTGCCGCTTTATCTGAACAGCGTTTCCCCGATAATTTCCGGCATTGTGATAATTTCGGTGCTGTCCGTAATTATTGTTTCTCTGGTTTACGGTTTCGACCGGCGGGCGCTTTCCTCCTCGCTGGGAATAATCATCGGACTTGCGTTCACGGCAGTCCTGGGTGCTGTATTCACGAAACTGATGAACATTCACGGCGCGATAATGACCGGTTCGGAAAGCCTGCTGTACAGCGGTTATCAGGATCTTAACCTTACGGAGATATTCATGGCTGCGATATTCATAGGTTCCTCCGGCGCGATGATGGACCTTGCAGTGGATATCACGTCTGCAGTCGACGAGGTAATACACAAAAAGCCCGACATAAAGCCTTGGGAGGCTGTAAAATCCGGGCTGACTGTAGGGCGCGCCGCGATGGGTACGATAACCACAACGCTGCTGCTTGCCTATTCCGGAAGCTGTATAGCGCAGCTGATGGTCTTTATGGCGCAGGGAACTCCACTGGACTGCATTCTGAACTACAAGTACATCGCCGCTGAGATAATCCACACAGTCGCCGGAAGCTTCGGCATAGTCGCGGTGGCTCCGGTAACGGCGGTAGCGGCAGGACTGCTGCTTGCAGGAAAGCACCAGAAATGACATCAAAGTACAGGAGGAATAATAATGACAATAGAACAAATCCGTCAAAAATTACTTAACGATGAGCCGGAGCTTTCATGGGTCTGGGAGGTGCTTGAGGGAAAACAGCTCCCTATAACAGAAAAAGTAGCGTCGTTATCGGTTGAGCAGCTGTATGAAATTCAGAATACAATAAAGATGGTAAGGGCTGCGGACAGGACAAATTCTCCAATGGCATTGCTGGCAATGGAACAACTGGTCGGAAAACTTCTGAACGGTGAAAGCATAAATCCCGACAAATATTACTGCAGCAATGCGGTCCGCGGAAAGCGAAACGGAGTCGCAGCCGGGATAACGCTATTCCTTTTTATAGCTTTTTTGATTGCTGCGTTCACCGGAGTAATGCACTGGAATGCGTATATCGGATTTTCCTGCTTTATCGGTGGAATAGCTGTTCTGCTGATAGGTTCTTCGATAAGCAGCAGGCTATACCGACGGGACGCCCCTCCATACATCGCCGAAACCGACTATCATACGGACAGGCTGTATTTCCTCAGGGGCAAATGTTATCTCCTGAGTGACAAGCTTCTTTTTTCGTACTATAAGAATGACAGAGTACAGGCACGTTACAGGGATCAAGAACCGGAAAGCCCGGATCATCTATGTGTTCCGATCTCCGATATTTCGTATATTCAGGGACAAATGCTGATACTTTCAAACGGTGGCGCGATATCGTTATATGATTCTCCGCAGCTTGCCGATATGCTAGAGTACATTTCAGCGCTTGTCAGATGGTCGCCTGCGCCTTATCACCCATCAAAGGATTCGGAAAACAGCTACATAAAGACGGATAAAAACGCCATGCTGAAATTTATAATTGCTGGTGTTGTCCTGATAATTGGAGTGTACTCAATGCCGTCCTTTGTTGACGTAGTGCAGACTTGGTTCGCTAAATAGTCTGCGTTTCAGTTCCACGTCGGATACTATATCCATGAGCGACGCAGGGGTACGCATCGTGACCAGCGTGAAATTCAGCCCCTCGGACAGCATTCTGTTTATTTCCACTTTGGAAAACGGAGTAAGCTGCTCGGAGATCGGCGACAGCATATCGTCAAGCTCTGCGGTGAAAAGCGTGTCCGTGATACGGCGGCGCGGAAGCCTTGCAGAGTTCACAAGCATTCCCACCGCTATGCCGATGAACGTGTCAAGAACGCGGTTAAGCACAAACATGAATGGGTTTTCGTCCGTCATGTGAATGACCGTTATCGACAGGAACACAACGCATGAAAAATAGCTCGCGTTCGGGCGCTTTATCAGCACAGTCGTGTAGATCACCGGAATTATCATCAGCGCAACGATAAGAAATCCGAGCGGCTGATCGTAGATGTTGAACGCGTATATTTCAAGTACTATGGTGATAAGTCCGAATGCCGCGCCTATAAATGTGCCGATAGTCCTCTGGAGCGCCATGCTCATGGTTTTGTTGATGTAGGGCTGAATACACCACAGCGCCGCCAGCATTGAATAGAACGGTATTCCGGTTCTGCCGCGCAGCAGATAAACGCACCAGCACAGAAGAACTCCCACAGCGGATTTTATTATGCGGCTGCCCACAGTCGGCAGACGGAATCCTGCTTTCATGTATTTCACCCCTGTTCAGAAGAATCCCAGCATTTCACCGATTATCTTCACAAAGAAAATGCAGATAACTATGATTATCATAGGCTTCGCGACCGCTGCGCCCTTTTCCGAAAAGAATTTAGTTCCGAGATACGCTCCGGCAATGTTGAACAGCCCCGCGGTCACGCCGAGAAGAAGCAGAGTTTTTCCGCTGAGAAGATAGGTGAACAGCGCCGCTACATTAGTGCTGAGGTTTATCACCTTTGTTGTACCGGCGGCGTTTTTCAGGCTGTAATGTGCGGCTCCCACAAGCAGCGTCATAAGTATCGTACCCGTGCCCGGTCCGTAGAATCCGTCGTATATTCCTATCGGAAGGGCTATCGCCATTGTAATGATAATAGTCTTTTTCAGTGGGTATTCGCTGCCGCATTCATCGGAAAGCCGCCTGCTGCGCAGAACATACACTGCCATTACCGGAAGCATAACTATCATTACAATGCGTATCACATTATCGCTGAGTTTCATTGCAAGTTCAGCGCCCAGCCATGAGCCCAGCAGTGCAAGCGCCACTGCCGGAGCGGTTGTACGGGCGTTTATGTACCCCATTTTCCCGTAGCGTATCGTTGCGAGGGTAGTTCCCATTGCGGAGCTTATCTTGTTCGTTGCAACCGCGTTTATCGGAGGAATTCCCGAAATCAGGTATGCAGGCAGTGAAATGAACCCTCCGCCGCCCGCGATAGCGTCAACGAACCCGGCAAGACCTACCAGCGGGCAGACTATCAGGAATGTCAGAAAATTCAGCTCAGCCATTGCAATTCTCCCTGTCTGCGTAGCCACTTGACCGGTCGATAACGTTGACAAGCTGTTTCCCGGAAATGTATCTTGAAATGTTGTCCGCGCAAATTTCTGCTATCCTGCGTTCCACCTCCGGAAAATGCCCGAAAGACGGTCCTGAAATGTGCGGAGTTACCAGCACGTTTTCCATATCCCACAGCGGGGAGCTTTCCGGGAGCGGCTCCTGCGCGAATACGTCAAGCACTGCGCCGGAGATATTGCCGCTTTTCAGCGCGGTTATCAGAGCGGTTTCGTTTATCAGCGAGCCTCTGCCGACATTTACAAGCAGCGCGCCGCGTTTTAACAGCGCTATCTGCTTTTCTGACAGCAGTCCGGCTGTTTCGGGAGTATGCGGCAGGCAGCATATCAGCAGGTCTGTTTCCGGCAGGAGATCTTCAAGCATATCCATTCCGAAAACACGGTCAAAGCCGTGGGTCGGAACAGGTGACCGCCGTATTCCTGTCACATTCATTCCAAATGCGTGGAGCTTTTCTGCGGTGGAAGTTCCTATATCTCCGCAGCCGAGGATAAGCGTGTTTCTGGCGTAAAGCAGATTCTCCTGCGGGATTTCCTGCCATATATGACGCCGCTGCTGTTCGCGGTACTGGAACAGTTTGCGGCTCAGAGCCAGCACTCCGCCGATGATGTATTCCGAAATTACCCCGCCGAATGCTCCGGTAACGTTCGTTATTATTACGTCCTCAGGAATAACGGAGAGCAGTTTTTCAACTCCGGCGTTAGTGGATTGCAGCAGCTTTACGCCGGAAAGATCCTCCGGCGGCTGACCTACGATGATCTCAGCGCCGGGCACGGTTTCGGTTCCGGAAAACACTTCGCAGCCCACCGCCGCGCTTTTTATAAGCCCCATGTTTTCCGCAGAAAACGGAGCGTTTATCCATATTTTCATATCATACTCCGAAAAAAGAGGATACACGGGCGTATCCTCTTTTGGTTTCTTACTCAGTAACAGCGACAACAGCCGTTTTCTTCTTCGGCTTCTGCATATGTCTTACAACGCAGGAAAGCGTGAAGTTTATCACGAAATAGATCACGCAGGCAAGTCCGCAGAGAACGAATACATCGGACACGTTCTGCGTGCTGAGTCCCGTGAAGTTCGGGGAGATCTGTATAAGCTGGAACGTCCTGCCCATAAGTTCCGCAGTAGCGATATTCGCGATGTAGGAGGTATCCTTTACAGTCGTGATTACCTGGCTGAGCAGGGTCGGAACGATATTACGGAACGTCTGCGGGAGGATTATCAGCCACAGCGTCTGGAAGAAGTTGAATCCCTGCGAATACGCCGCTTCGAACTGCCCTTTAGGGATAGAGTTCAGACCACCGCGGATTATCTCTGCGATTACCGATGAGGTGAACAGCACCAGCGCGATTATCGCCTTGAACAGCACCGCAAGCTCCGTTCTGGAAAGCCCCAGGAATTTCGACACGTCCTGCGGAAATTCGATGGACGGGAAGAACACCAGTCCTATGAATATCCACAGCATGAGCGGGGTATTTCTGAACACTTCGATATATGCCGTAGCGATGTATTTGAATACTTTTGTCCAGCCATTTGTGCAGTAATTGCGCGCGAGCGCAAGCACTGTGCCTACGATTATTCCCAGGATTACCGCAAAGAACGCGATACCTAAAGTGAAACCTACGCCTTTCAGAATATACAGCAGTACATTGCCGTTGCTTATCATCCTCAGGCTGCCCATAAGTTCTTCCATCAGTGCTCGCCTCCTTTGCCGCTGATTATCATGTCAAGCTCGGCGTCCGTGATATCGTCAGCCTTTTTCTGAACCGGAACAGATACAGTGTCCCTTGCCTTGAGTTTCTTCTCCCAGTGCGAAGCCAGCATTGACAGCGGGAAACATATAGCGAAGAAGATGATGCCGCCGATTATGTAGCACTGACCTGCCGCTGAGCCTGTACCCTCGCCGACTGCGAAGGCGTTCGTGCGGGAGATAAGATCCACCGCGCCGCCCGCAAGGAACATGCAGGAGGTATTCTTGATGAGATTCACGACCTGATTCACCATGGGAGGAAGAATTATCTTGATCGTCTGTGGAAGAATAATGTACCACATGGTTGCAATCTGCCCGAAACCCTGCGAATATGCCGCTTCTGACTGCCCTGTCGGCACTGACTGTATTCCGGTGCGTATGACTTCGGAGATATAAGCGCCGTGGTAAATGCCAAGCGCGATAATACCGCATATCAGCGCCGAAAATCCTTTCACGCCGGAAAAAGTCACCGCATAGAACAGGAACAGCGCCTGAAGCATTACCGGGGTGTTCTGGATTATTTCGACGTACACTCTTGCGATAACGCGCAGCGGCTTTGTGTGGCTGGTAGCCATAAGTCCGACGACCACGCCGATGATCATTGCAAGCGCCAGTCCGAATAATGCCATCAGCAGCGTCGAGATCGTTCCGTCAATGAAGGTCTGCCGATGAGTCCACACCAGCCCCCATTTTTCTGCGTCAAACATTTTATCCCCTCCCTTGAATAATGGCGGCAGCTTGTTCAACTGCCGCCATTGTCGATTTTATTTAGTATCAGTTCAGACCAAATTCTGTGATAAGTCCGTCAATGGTGCCGTCCTCGAGCCAGCCCTTGATGAGCTCGTCAATCTTGGAGGAAAGCGGAGAATCCTTCTTGGTGGCAACGCCGTATTCCTGCGGAGAGAACGTATCTGTGATGTAATCGCGGTCATCTGTCTTGTATGTAGCAAGGATTGACTTATCAACGCAGAATGCGTCAACGGTTCCCGCAGTCATCGCATTGGAGATAGCAGGGTAGTCGCCGAACTGCTCAAAGGAAGTTCCGTTGGAATCAAAAGAAGAAATATCGAAGTCAGCGGAGGTCTCAGGCAGCGCATAGTCGCCGAGAAGTCCCTTTTCAGTCATTGCCTTGACAAGCGCATATGCGGAGGTGGAACCGGTGGAAACGCCGATCTTCTTTCCTACAAGACCGGAGAGGTCGGTGATTCCGTCAGCCTTTTCAACGAGCACGGTAACAGCGTCGGTGTAGTAGGGTGTGGAGAAATCCCAGCTCTTCTTGCGTTCTTCCGTGATGGTGAATGTCGCGAGAACGCAGTCGAGGTCGCCGGAATCCAGAAGCTCAGTTCTTGTGGCAGCGGTGACGGTAGTGAATTCAACGTCATCATATCCGAGGCTGTCAGCAAGCTTCTTTGCTATCTCGATCTCCATGCCCTCGTAATCGCCGGAGAGCGGATCCTTAAAGCCGAAGCCCTTGACTGCGTCCTTTACGCCGACCTTCAGTACGCCGCCGGATACGGTAGTATCATCTGCTGCTGAGCTGTCTGCCGCTGAGGAACTGTCTGCGTTTGACGCTGTGCTTGAAGAACTTGTGCCGCCAGAGGAGCTGGCACAGCCTGCAAGGGAGAAGATCATTGTTCCGGCAGCAAGAGCTGCAAATAATTTTTTCAGTTTCATAGTTGATTACCCTTTCTCATTTAGTCTTTTTTATAGTCAGCCTTGCGGCTGTATCAACGGATTATTTTGCTGAGGAACGCCTTGGTGCGCTCGTTCGTGGGGTTCGTGAAGAAATGCTCGGGAGTTCCCTCCTCGAGTATCCTGCCGCCGTCCACGAAAACTATCCTGTCGGCGACCTCGCGGGCGAATCCCATCTCATGAGTGACAACCACCATGGTGAAGTTCTTTTCATGGGAAAGCTCGATCATTACGTCGAGAACTTCCTGGACCATTTCAGGGTCGAGCGCCGATGTCGGCTCGTCGAAGAATATCACGCGGTTCTGCATGGTGAGTGCCCTTGCGATAGCGATTCGCTGCTGCTGCCCGCCGGAAAGCGTGGTCGGGTAGACGTTTGCTTTTTCCTCCAGACCAACGCGTTTCAGGTAATTCATCGCCGTCTGCTCGGCCTCGAATTTCGGCACTTTTTTCAGCTTCATCGGGGCGAGAGTCAGGTTTTCCATTACCGTCATGTGCGGGTAAAGATTGAATTGCTGAAACACCATCGAGGAGTGAACCTTATTTATGAACGCTCTGCGCTTTCTGCTCATCAGGTGGTTGTGAATGTATACCTTACCGGAGGTAGGCTCCTCGAGGTAGTTCATGCAGCGGATAAGCGTGCTTTTTCCAGAGCCGCTGGGTCCGATTATTACAAGCTTCTCTCCCTCCTTGACATGAAGGTTGATTCCCTTGAGAACTTCAAAATCTCCGAAGCTTTTATGTACATCTTCTAAACGTATCATAGAGCTGTCCTTTCCCTGTGTTCCTTGTGTTCCGGACTATCCGGATTTGTTTTTATGTCTAGATTATACACGTAAATTTGCAAGTTGTCAATATGTAAAATTCATTTTTATAGAAAATGTGCAAGATTATCATTATAAACTTGCACAATATATTGAAAATGCCATAGTGCTAATTCTTGCACCACGGTGCCGAAAGGAGTGCAAACCGCCTTTATATCTCGATATATTCCGCCCGAGCTGTGTTATTCATCACCACTCACGGATGAATTTGTTTTGAGTAAGTGTTTCACTGGAATGAATGTGAAAAAGATTATTATCGCAGCTTCGCACAATTGACAAAGCATTGCCATAAAAAGCGTGAAACGTAGTAAAGTTCATCAGAATTACCAATCAGATTCGCCAGGGCGAACATTATATTCAATTTAGCGGGACCCTTATACCGAGCAACTGGTTTGTTTACTGATCGTGCTTAATTCCTTATTTGTGGGCTTTGTGCGGTGTTGCCCTAATTACAGCTCGTTAACATTTGTTAATGCCGACATTAGCAGCGTATTCCAGCCACGGCTTGTGAACAAGAATTTCCAGGACTGGATATCGGAACATCTCGGCAAAGGACTGATTCCACTCCATAGAATTTTGTCGAAATCGCATGAATAATTCCACGGAAAAGACAGACAATACCACCACAGGCAGAAATGCTGTTATTTTCAAACAACGGAGGAATTTATATATGAAAGCAACCGGAATCGTCCGCCGTATCGATGACCTCGGACGTATCGTTATCCCTAAGGAGATCCGCAGGACAATGCGTATCCGCGAGGGCGACCCCTCTCTGAACACATTGATACAGTCCGAGGTGCTGGCTGTCGCGCTGGATAAGACCTCGGGGAAGGATACATAACAACAAAGCATCTGTCATTATGGCAGGTGCTTATGTTTCTCGTTATTCAGATACGGATAAAATCATCTTTTCCATCTCCCGGCAGGCGACGCTCATGGTGTGACCCTTTTTCCTGAGATAGCACACCTGCCGCGAGGGTACGGTTTCCTGAAGCTCCAGACGGATAATTCCCTGATTAGGGTATTCCTCCAGAAACTCCTCCGGCACGAAACCTATGCCAAGATTATTCTTGACCATCGGAAGTATCTGGTCGGCGGTCGCGGCTTCGATATCCGGCGTGAAATCGCATTTATTCTTCCTGAACCACTCGGAATACGCCTCGTAGGTTTTCGTCTGCTTTCCGAGTGAAATAAGCGGATATGTGGACAATTCCGAAAGGCTCAGCTTCTTTCCGGCAAGCTGTGAAAATGCCGTTCCGCACACCGGGATCTCACTTACCTCGCATATTTCCTTTGATGTCAGGGAGTTCAGCTCGCCGGTCGGAGTAGTGACCACCGCAATATCCACAAGCCCGTTTTTCAGCGCAGAAACCGCCTGCGGCGTGGAGTGATTGAACACGCGAATACGTATCCCCGGGTACTTCTGCCGGAAATCCTTCAGCACCGGAAGCAGGAAGCACCGCAGTGCGATTTCACTTGCGCCTATCGTCACAACGCCCTTTGAGAGCGTCCGCTCAAGACAAATTTCCTCCTCGCCGGACTGGATATGCTCCACCGCCGCGGCTACATGGGCGTACAGCATTTCGCCCTCCGGGGTCAGTTCAACGCCCTTTCTGGAACGCACGAACAGCGTGCAGTTAAGCTCGCTTTCGAGGTTCTTTATCGTCCTGGAAACATTGGGCTGGTTGTTCATAAGTGCCTCCGCCGCCTGCGAAATGCTGCCGTATTTCGCGACATAGTAAAATGCCCGGTAGTAGTCAAAGCTGATGTACATATCAATTCTCCATTTATTCCTTAAACCGGCAAAAGCGCCTGATAAATTCGTCAGGCGCTATGCTTTTTTCACTTTAAGAGCTTGTCAATGCTTACGATTTTCGTGCAGAGCGCAAGCACCGTGACTGCGCTTTCTATCTCCTCGACAGTTGCGAATGACGGAGCCAGCCGGATATTGCTGTCCTGCGGGTCGTTTCCGTGGGGATAGGTCGAGCCTGCCGGAGTAAATTTTACTCCATGCTCCGCAGCCATCTCAACGACCGCCCGCGCGCACCCCGGGAGTGTATCGTAGGAAGCAAAGTACCCGCCCTTTGCGACCGTCCATTCTGCGATTCCAAGCCCGTCCAGTTCCTCGTTGAGGACTTTATACATCGCGTCGAATTTCGGCTTCATTATCGCGGCGTGCTTCTTCATGTGCGCGCGGAGTCCTGCGGAATTCCTGAAAAATCTCGCATGGCGGAGCTGATTTATCTTATCCGGACCTATCGTTGCAAACTTCAGGAACGCCCGGATATCAATGAGATTTGCCGGGCTGGAGGCTACCGCCGAAATTCCCGAACCGGGGAACGTTATCTTGCTTGTGGAGCAGAATTCATACACGAGGTCTGAATTTCCCGCCTTGTCGCATTCGGAGATTATATCCGGAATTTCGGCGCACTTTCCGTCGAAATTATGCACACAGTAGGCGTTGTCCCAGAAAATGCGGAAATCTTCCGCCGCAGGCTTCAGCGCGGCAAAACGGCGGACTACATCGGCGCTGTAAACTATTCCGGTGGGGTTTTCGTACTTCGGAACGCACCAGATACCCTTTATCTTATCGTCGCTGCTTACCAGCTTTTCCACGATATCCATATCCGGTCCGTCGGAGTTCATCGGCACCGGAACAAGCTCGAATCCAAAATGCTCGGTTATCGCGAAATGCCGATCGTAGCCCGGAACAGGGCAAAGGAACTTTCTGCCCTTTACCTCCTGCCACGGCGTGGAGCCGCAGATACCGTCCGTCATTCCGTGGCTTATAAGCTGGTACATCATCGTAAGGCTGCTGTTTCCGCCGATTATCGTGTTCACGGAGTGCGTGCCCATCATGTGCGCCAGCAGGCGCTTTGCCTCAGGGATTCCGTCAAGCCCGCCGTAGTTGCGGCAGTCCTGACCGCTTTCACTGTCCAGCAGGCTGTGGTGATCGAGAACGTCCAGCATTTTCATCGAAAGCTCCAGCTGCTCCTTTGAGGGCTTTCCGCGGGAGAGGTCGAGGGAGATGTCATCTTTGGAGTACTTGCTTAACCGTTCAACGCACTTCTGTTTTTCGGCTTCGAGCGCCTGTTTGTCCATTTCGCTGTATTTCATGGTTTTCGCCTTTCATTTCATTTGAGAAAGAACGCCCAGCACTGCCGCAGCAGCGCTGAGCGCATATAGGGGGAGAAGATTTATCATTAAGAAGCCTTAATAAAGCTTCTTGTAGATATCAAGAATATCATCGCGGCTGAGCGGAACGAAGTTGTTTGCAGTCAGTCTGCCCTGCGTTGCGAGCACGTTTTCGGTGAATACCGGAATATCCGCTTCGGTAACGCCGTATTCGTGCAGCGGCTTCTTCGGGAGAATGTGGT
>HF989451.1:13627-19072 GCA_000432175.1 Eubacterium sp. CAG:786 | reverse complement strand
CAGGTTTTCAAGCTCGTTGTAGACATTCTTCACGTCGCAGTGCAGAAGCTCTGCAAGGTACGCGTTGAGATGTGCTATTTCTCCGTCCTGCTTTTTCTCCATGTACTTGTACAGCACTCCGGTGAACAGCGCGTAGTTGCTCTCGCCGTGCGGAACGTGATATGTACCGCCGAGGGGGTAACTCAGCGCATGGACTGCCGCGCAGCCCGCTGTGCCGAATGCAAATCCAGCCATGTTGGAAGCGGTAAGGAAGTCGCCCATGTACTGCGGGAGCTTGTCCATGCCCTCGCTGACCAGCTTCTGATAGCCAGTGATTATCATTTCGATAGCCTTGTATCCCATCAGCTTGGTGTATACAGTAGCTTTCGGGGAGAGCGAGGATTCAACAGCGTGGACCAGCGCGTCAATGGAACTTGCGCCGAACACCTTTAAAGGGAGCTTCGCAAGAAGTTCGGGAACCAGCACAGCGTAATCCGCGAACATATTTTCGGAGGTCAGACCCATCTTCACGCCAAGGCGCGTGCGGTTGATTATCGAGATGTTCGTGACCTCGCTGCCGGTGCCGCAGGTGGTCGGGATAATTATGAGCTGGTGCAGCTTTGTAATGCTGTCCTTGTGGTCGTAGAGGGAATCCACCGAGCCTCCGTCGGATACGGAAAGCACCTTTGCAATGTCGATCACAGTACCGCCGCCGATGGCAATTACGCGCTCGAAATGCTTCTTGGAAGCCTCGGTGATTATCGCGTCTACCATGGTGTCGGTAGGCTCGCCGCCGCCGAATTCCTCCTGATAGATCACCTGCGCGCCGCACTTGTTGTTATCGGAATACGGATCGTAGATGTACTTGTTCGTCAGGATAAGGTCGCTGCCGCCTACCTTGAATTCATCGGTAAAGGCTTTCAGCGTGTCGAATTTATAAAGTTTCGGGCGGAAAATTATCTGTTCCATAAAAACTCCTTAGTCCGTTCAGCCCCAGATCTCCTCATCGGTGGGAACTGCCGCGTCCTTATTGTAAAGACCTATCTGAGATACATTGATGAGGTGAGTGTAGTTCAGGTTCTCGGAAATGCTGTTGTTGCCCCATGAGCCGCAGCCGAGCGTTGTTGTCGGAGCAAAGCCGTTGTAGAGGCTTCCGCCTGCGCCGGTGGAGGACGGCTGATTTACTATCAGACGGCTTACTGTCAGCTTCTCGCCAGCGTACTTGATATGCTCTATATCGTTGCTGTGCAGGGAAGCAGTGTGACCCTTGCCCTCGCAGTCGAGGTCGGTCTGCGCAAGCTTTACTGCGTTCTCGAATGTGTCGTAGGAAGCGGTTATCATTACCGGGCACATCTTCTCGCGGCAGAGGGGCTCGTCCTTGCCTATGCTTCTTGCCTTGATGAGTATCATTCTGGTGCCGTCCGGAACGTCAACGCCAGCCAGCTTTGCGATGGTCTGCACGCTCTGACCTACTACCTTTCTGCTGATAGGACCATTCTCCGGGAAGATAGCGTCCGCGAACTTCTTTGCAGTTTCAGCGTCGTCAACATAGAACACGCCGTTCTTCTTGAAGATATCGATACCCTTTTCAAAGGACTCCTCCGGCAGGAATACGCACTGCTCACCGGAACAGATGATACCGTTATCGAAAATTCTGCCGCTGATTATCTTCGGGATAGCTTCCTCGAGGTCAACGCCACGGTCAACTATAACCTGAACGTTGCCGGGACCAACGCCGAGCGCAGGCTTGCCGCTGGAGTAAGCGGACTTCACCATTGCTCCGCCGCCGGTCGCAACTACAACGTCAACGCCGTGCATGAGGGCTGTTGTCGCGTCCATGGAGCACTGCTCAACGGTCTGTACGAGGTCCTCGGGAAGTCCGAGCTTCTTCAGCTCTGCGCGGAACAGATCGATAACGTATTTGTTGGTTTTCTGCGCTCTGGGGTGCGGAGCTACGATGATAGCGTTCTGACCCTTGAGTGCGAACATCGCATTGCACATCGGGGTAACTACCGGGTTAGTAACCGGAGTTACGGAGCCAACAACGCCCTTTGCCTTAGCAACACGGATAATTCCGGTCTGCTTGTCCTCGCCGATGATGCCTACGGACTTCTTGCCCTTTAAGCTGTTCCAGATGCACTTGGACTTGCCGTGGCACTTGGCTACCTTATCGGCGTAAACGCCCATGCCGCTCTCCTCGCACGCCATCTTGGCGAGCTCCTCGGCGCGGTCGTAGACTACCTTGCCTATCGCGCGTACCGCTTCGTCTGTCTTTTCCTGGGAGAAGCTCTCGAACTGCTTCTGAGCCACTCTTGCCTTTGCTATGAGTTCATTTACCATGTTTACTGCCTGTTCGTCCATTGTTATGTCCTCCATTACATTGCTTTTTCAAAGTTAAGAGCCGCCTGCATATCTACGGGGTTTTCCTTGTATTTGCAGGTGGATTCTGCATTGTCAAGATATTCGTGAAGCGCCTTGCGGAACTTCGGGTGCGCGCATTTATCAATGATGAGATTTGCACGCTCTACCGGGTCAAGACCTCTGAGGTCTGCAACGCCCTGTTCGGTTATCAGCGCGTGGATCTCGTGGATAGTGTGGTCAACGTGGCTGACCTGCGGAACTATGCAGGAAAGCGTGCCGTCCTTCGCGGTGGACTTCGTAATGAATATCGAAAGCCCCGCGTTCTCGCAGTAGTCGCCGGAACCGCCGACGCCGTTCATCAGGCGGCAGCCGTCGATATACGAGGAATTCGTATTGCCGTAAATGTCCGCTTCGATGACTGTATTTATCGCGATAACGCCCAGCCGCCTGATTACCTCCGGGTGGTTGCTTATCTCCTGCGGACGGAGTATCATCTTGTCGCGGTATTTTTCAAAGTTCTCAAAGAATTCATCGCGCTTGTCCCATGAAATGGTTAGCGACGTACCGGAGGCGAAATCCACCTTGCCCGCATCGATGAGGTCGAAAATCGAGTTCTGGAGCACCTCGGAATACACGGTGAGATGTTCGAAATCCGACTCAGCAAGTCCCTGCAAAACCGCGTTGGAAACGCTTCCGACGCCCGCCTGAACCGGAGGAAGCGGATTGCACAGCCTGCCGTGCTCGACCTCGCTGTGCAGAAATCCGATGAGGTTATTTGCCATGCTGCGGAACTCGTCGTCCACCGGGGAAACCGTCCTGCCGTTGTCCGGAATGTTGCTCTCGACAACTGCAACTACCTTTGCCGGGTCGCACTTTATGTAGGGAGTGCCGATACGGTCGCTGACCTTTGTTATCGGAATGGGCTGCGTGTGCGGAGGGCGCTCCGGAGAATAAACATCGTGTATTCCCTCAATACAGCGGGGAACGTAGGTGTTCACCTCAATGATGATCTTATCCGCGTATTCGGCGTAGATGTTGGAGGTTCCGACCGATGTGGTGGGGATAATGTTGCCGTTTTCGTCAATTGCAGCGGCTTCGATTATCGCAACGTCGATGTGCTTCAGGAAGTTGTTCTTGACCCACACCGGCATTTGTCCCAGCGGAACGTCGTGATAGGATATCATACCGGCGTTTATCGAATTACGCAGATCCTTGTTGGTCTGGTAAGGCATTCTCGCTTTAAGAGCGCCCGCCCTTGCAAGCTCGCCGTCGAACTCCTCACCAAGGGAGGCTCCGGAGTACACCGTAAGCTCCAGCTTTTCGCCGTTCCTTGCGCGTTTCGCAAGCTCTCCTGCGACTGCCTTCGGATATCCCGCGATGGTGAATCCGCTGACGCCGAGCGTCATTTCAGGCTTTATGAATTCCGCCGCCTTTTCCGCGGTCATTATTTTGTCGTGATATCCGGGATACCTTATCCTGCCCAGGAAATCTTCATGTGTATCCATGTTCATCTTCTCCTTGTTGTCTTTGAGAACTCAGCGCTTTTTCGTTCTGTGGTTATTATAGCACTTACCCAGCTATGTGTAAACTGTGAGATGAATATAATCATCATACCAGAATTGTATATTAAAATGCACTTGATAAATACATTACATCATTCTACATCATTCAGAAAAAGAATAAGTGCCGCCATTTCTGACAGCACCCTGAGCTCGGTTCATATACAGATTTCCCCCACAGGTCAAATGCTCCTGCAGGGGATATGTTATTCAGCTTACTTTCTCCAGACTTCCTCTGATAGTTATTTCAGCCATTGGTGATTCTCTCCATTCTTTCGTTTATTTCTGCGGGGGAAGGCATAACTTTTAACGCTCCCCTGCGTTCCGTAACGATTCCTGCTGCGGAATTTGCATATTTCAGTATTCCCGTGAGTTCCTCGGCGGAATAATTCCTCAAACCGTATTCCAGCACCTTCGCCAGGATCCCACCGCAGAAAGTATCGCCCGCGCCTGTTGTTTCTATTGTGTTTGCGGGAACCGCAGGCGCGAATGCGCTGTTTTCGCCGCAATAGGCGCGGCTTCCGTTCTTTCCGAGGGATAAAAGCAGCAGCTTTATATTGCCGTATCTGCCGCGCAGGATTTCCACCGCGCGGTCAAAATCCTGCTCCCCTGTGAACCACTGTATTTCGTTATCCGAGATTTTCAGAATATCGCATTCGGATATTCCGTAAGCGATTTTTTCCCGTGCCTTGTCAAGGCTGTCCCACAGATTTTCACGAAGATTTGGGTCAAACGAAATGATCGCGCCGCTTTCCTTTGCCATTTCGACAGCCTTTTTTGTAGCCGCTTCGCATATTTCGCCCGTCATTGAAAGCGAGCCGAAATGAAAGATACGGGAATTTTGTACCAGCTTATAATCTATATCTGCTTCGCTCAGCATCATATCCGCGCCAGGGTTTCTGTAAAAGGAGAACTCGCGGTCTCCGCCGGGCAATGTGTGGACAAAGGCAAGCGTTGTGTTTACAGATTCGTCCGTTACCAGTCCGTCTGTATTTATCCCTGCTTCCCGCACTACCGCTTTAAGCTGCCTGCCGAAAATGTCGTTTCCCACCTTGCCTATGAACGCGGTTTTGTAGCCCTGTTTATTCAGCATTGCAAGCACATTGCAGGGCGCACCGCCGGGGTTTGCTTCCATGATAGGATTTCCGTTCTCGCTGATACCGTTTTCGGTGAAGTCAATCAGCAGTTCGCCGAGAGCGCATACGTCAAATTCAGCCATAATTATTCCTCCGCGCAGGCAAGTCCGAACAGTTCGGCATTGCCGCTCAATTCGTCTGAAAGATCATACACTGCGTTCGTTATAACATACTCTCCGTTGTTCACGAAAACTTCGATCATATTTCCGTCAGCGTAAGCCTCGATTTCCGCAGCGCCGTCCAGCGCCGGAGTTTCAAAGGTGTTGCAGATCTCCGTGTGATTTCTTATAACTGCGCTTCTGTCGGTAATTATACGGTTGTTTTCATTTCTGACAACATATCCGCCGATGTTGAGCGACTCTCCGTCAGAAAGCCTTGATTTTACCATGAATATGCCCTCCGGAGCGGAG
>HF989451.1:4929-13586 GCA_000432175.1 Eubacterium sp. CAG:786 | reverse complement strand
CTGAACCTTGCCTTTACGCTGGGGTGCGGTCTGAAGAAAATATGTCCTTCCTTAACTTCGCAGACGCGGGGCATACTTAACATTCCTATCGTGTTGTCATCGGCAGGCTCAGGCATTCTGAGCCATGCGATCACTACTCTCCGGCCATCCCTGTCCGTGGTGCTCTGCGGCGCATACAGGTCCAGACCGTAATCGAGGAACTGAAAATCGCTTCCGATGTTCATTGAACAGGTTTTTTCATCAAAATCAACCAGCGTGCAAACCGCCTGATTTCCGTATTTTGTACCCATTGGCGAAAATACCAGCACATCTGAGCCGTCAACTCTGAAATAATCGGGGCACTCCCACATCCAGCCGTAGCCGCCAGCCGCAGCGTAATTGACATACTCCCAGCTGATAAGGTCGGCGCTTCTGTAAAAAAGCAGCCTGCCCTTATTGTCAACGGTCGTTCCAAGAACTATGTAGAAATTTCCGTCCTCGCCCTGCCAAACCTTCGGGTCGCGGGTGTGGTTGCGGTCGCCAGTCTTGCTGTCGGTAATCGGCGGTATAATCGTAGTCTTGCCGCCGAAATTATCGAAGCTGTACCCGTCCTCGGACGAGATATGGAGCTGTGCAGCGGTGAATTTATCGTCCAGACAGCAGTTCACATTTTCGGGGTCGGGAACGTTGTAATTCACACCCGTATAAAACAAGTGCATAGCGCCGTCTTTTTCGATAGCGCTGCCTGAGAAACAGCCGTCCTTGTCGTCCGTCTTTGTGGGGAAAAGCGCTATATCAAGGTGCTTCCAGTTCGTCAGGTCGCTGCTCACGGCATGACCCCAGTGCATTCTTCCCCACCTCGGGGCGTAGGGAAAATGCTGATAGAAAAGATGGTATTCGCCGTTGTAGTATATGAATCCATTTGGGTCGTTTATCCAGCCCCGGGGCGCTTTAAGGTGTAATTCGCTCATTTTTTTCCTCCTGTTATAATATATTTACCGGTAAAAACCTTAGAAAAGACAAGTTTCGGTTTCCTTGTCAAAGAAATACGACATAAACTACAATGAAGAGTCAGTAAATCTGGTGCTGGAAATATGAGTAGAGAGCCGGCGAGGAACTGGCATGACCAGCAAGCGGCTTCAGAAAAACGGAGCCGCCTTAATTCCACATCATAGAATGTTGTCGAAATCACATGAATAATTCCGCGGGAAAGGATACATAACAATAAAGCACCTGTCATGTGGTCGGTACTGCAACCAACGTTTTCCAGGAAAACTGTGCCTATATGTTATCGAAATATTGAGCTGTCAGTTGTAGATAATATATGATCACAGGTTTGCAATCCCTGTGGATCTATAATATGAACAGCTCATTTGAAGCTGACTATATCGTCTAATCCGCACAGAACTATGCTGCCGTTACTTCTCCCGGATTCTTCAACGATTTTTTCATCGAAACCTGACTCCGAGAACAGATAATAATAAAATTCAGCCTTATCTTTGTAGTTTGACAGCTTTGTGGTCGCGTCAAGATATTCTGAATATCTGAATGGCTTCCCCTTGAATTTGCATTCACCTACCAGGTACTGGTCAGACTGCCTCGATATTGCAAGAAGGTCGATTTCTGTATCGGCAAGTTCAGTGTCATGCCCGCGTCTTACTGTTGTTCTGCCCCACCATCTGCCCATTTTAGCATATCTGAATGGCAGCTTACCAGCCTTTTGCAATTCTCTGACAT
Source organism: Eubacterium sp. CAG:786 (assembly GCA_000432175.1). Taxonomy (GTDB): domain Bacteria; phylum Bacillota; class Clostridia; order Oscillospirales; family Ruminococcaceae; genus CAG-115. The sequence goes on along the minus strand of HF989451.1, from coordinate 11,870 downwards.
ATTCGCGGCAGACGTCCTCAAATGGCATGGCTGCAAATTCATGAAGCAGCGGTTCAACCGAGTACTTGTATACTCCGTCCACATCTCCGCCTTCCAGTTCAGACATATTCGTGAACACAAAGGCGTACCAGAAGCGGAAGAAATTATCCGTTATCCGATACAAGCCCTTGTTTGAATTTGCTTTTTCCTTTATACTTTCCGAAATGGAAAACTCACGCTCTATAATTCCAAGCTCAATGAGGTTTTTCAGGTACACGCTGGTCTTCGATGTGTCGTCTATAAGCGACTTCATACTGATTTCATTCAGCTTTGTGTTTCCGAGAGCAACAGCCTCAATAATGGAGTTATAAACAGGCGTTTCGCGCAGCTCCTGGCGCAGCAGAAATTCTACCTCGCTGTAAAGAGCGCTGCCCTTTGAGAGAATGCTCTTTTTGATATTCTCTTCAAGCATCCTGTTTCCATCGAATTGGTTCAGATAGTGCGGAATACCGCCAAGAATAGAATAAGCTATCACTTTTTCCTTTGGAGAATAATCCGGGAAGAATTTTGCTGCGTCATAAAACCCCATCTCGGTCATTTTGTATATTCCGGTTGCACGACCGTAAAGCGGATTCTTCTCTGCGAGCAGTTCTTTTTCAATAAAGCTTATTGCACTGCCGCAGAGAATGAGCATAATGTTTTCGTCTTTCAGCAGGTCGTCCCAGAGATTCTGCAAAACAGATGGAATGCTCTCATTGCCTTTGCACATATAAGGAAACTCGTCTATTACAACGAGCTTTTTCTTTTCACCGTAAGGCAGTTCGGTTATGCTGCGGAATGCTTTCTCCCAATCTGTAAACTCAGATATATATGCGCTTGCGGGGATTTTCTCCTTTAACAGCTTTTCTGAAAAATTCTTCAGCTGGAGCTTGTCTGTGCATTCACGGCAGGAAAAGAACAGATGGGGCTTGTCCTTGCAGAATTGTTTTAACGTTTCGGTTTTGCCGACGCGTCTGCGACCGTACAATACGACCAGTTCGCCTTTATTACTGCTATAACGCTCTTCGAGAAAATTCAGTTCCGATTCTCTTCCAATAAACATATGTGCGCCTCATTCCCTAATCGTGATTTACTGAATCGTGATTTGGTTATATTATACCCCATTTTTTCGAAAAAATCAAGTGGGTAATCATTATCTCCGTGAATAAATTGCCCGGACAGACCAGCCTTGCGTCACTAGTTGTTGACTTGAAAACGCTATCGCTTCCGGCAAAATGATACCAAGCGTGAAGCTGCATTAAACATGTTGAAAAGCACCGATCTGTATCCCGAGAAAAACTCACAGATACTCAACATTGACAGAAACATTGTCGATGAACTCTCAAAACAGGTCAGACAATAAACTATAAGCAGAAGCATTGAAAAACAACAAAGCACCTGTCATTGTGGCAGGCGCTTTTGCTTTATATAGAAATGTAACTTATGCATTCTGGTTAAGCGCCAGTCTGACTAAATCAACCGTCCTGTCTGCGAGGAACAGCGGTATATTAAGGACTTTTCCGTCAAATGACAGATTCATCAGTGAAAATCTCACCATGATCGTAGTCTGCTCCTGGTACTGCTGCGAGTATTTTTTCAGGCTCGTTGCCCTGACGTTCGTTCCAGCCTTGCACTCGACCGGGATAATATCGTTATCAAGCTGAACCACGAAATCCACCTCATACGGCGTTTCGGTCCAGTATCTCGGAGCAGTTTCGAACTGGCGCGAGAGGCTCTGCAAAACGAAGTTTTCCGTAAGCGCGCCTTTGAACTCCGTGAAAAGCCTGTTGTTCTCTGCAAATGCGCTGGTCGCTAAGTGAGAATGCTTCCTTAGCAGTCCCACATCGGACATATAGATTTTGAACGCCGTCAGGTCATCGTATGCAGACAGCGGAAGCCCCGGCTTGCTGATACGGAATGTCTTACGAACCAGGTCGGCATTGTAGAGCCAGTTCAGAGCGTTTTCATACTCCCTCGCCCTTGCGCCGTCCTTTACCGCGCTGTACAGGAACTTCTTGTTTTCCCTCGCAAGCTGCGACGGAAGCGAATCCCAGATGAGCTGTATTTTTGGTACGTCCGTTGGCTCTGCGTGCTTGGCGAAATCGTTCTCGTATGACATTATTATATTGGAAAGCACACGGTCGGTTTCCCTGATGTCCTGATCTTCCGTCCATACAAGAACAGGCTCCGGCATTCCACCAACGACAAAATACATTTTGAGTTTCTCAATGAGCGGGTTAAAGAATGCGTCCGGAATCGGTGAAAAATCGTTTATCCCGGACAGATATGCGGCAAGATTCTCCGAACCGTCAGCCATGAGATATTCCGTAAAAGTCATGGGTCCCATCTCAAGGAAATCCACCTTCCCCACCGGGAATCCCTGCGCGAGTTTTATCCCGAGAAGCGAACCCGCACTTGCCACATAGTATTCCGGAGCGTCCTCGCAGAAGTATTTCAGCGAATTGAGTGCCTCCGGGCAGGCCTGTATCTCGTCAAAAATAATGAGCGTGTCCGGTGTGATTTTCTGACCGCTTGCCATTGCAAGGTTCTGCATTATACGGCGAACGTCCTTTGTTGACTGAAAAAACTGATGATATTCCGGCTCCTTATCGAAGTTGAAGTATGCGTATCCGTCCGCAAAACTGCGCCCGAACTCCTGTAACGCCCAGGTTTTCCCGACCTGACGGGCGCCTTTTACTATCAGCGGTTTTCTGCGTTTTGAATCCTTCCATTTGTGCAATTCATTCAATACAAGTCGTTTCATTCAGACACCCCCATGATTTTATTATAGCAGTTAGTAGTCAGCAAGTCAAGCGTTTGTCACATTATTTTATATAATTATGTGAGTTTTATCACGTTTTTATTTATTATTCTGTGATAATCAAGAACAGCCTCGTATCTATGTTCTTTTTTATATATGCACATCATTATCTAAAAGCGACTTTATTTATATCTTATGGATTATTTAGTTTATCTTCCGGATATACTATACTGAATACACAGCCACAAAAATGGAGGTATTCAGATGATAGACCTTATCGGAATAGGAAAGCGCGTGAAAACTGCGCGTACAGAGCACAAACTCACCCGCGAAAAGCTCGCTGAAATCGTGAACGTAACGCCGCACTATATCTACGAGATAGAACGCGGAATGAAAGCAATGTCCCTTGAAACTCTTGCAAACATTTCGTCGGCACTGGAGCTTTCCTCAGACTACATTCTCTTCGGGAAGTACCACAATCCTGACGACAGCGTTTTTGCAATGCTGGAGGAACTCAGCGAGGAAAAACGCCTGCGCGCGGAAAAGGCGTTCGCGGCTTTACTACCGTATCTTAAATAGAAATGGGGGACGCGAAGTCCCCCTGTTTTTTATGAGATTTGTATTGCGTATGATGTCAGATAATTCTTATAGATGTGGTCGCTCTTTCGGTTAGGGCAGGAGCTCTTACCGCATTTCGTGTCATACAGCCAGACTCTATCGTTTTCGGAATAACTGAGCGTGTATATCGTAGGCAGAAATTTAAATCCGCATATCGGGCATGTCCACTGAGCTGAAACCTTGAATTTAGTCGGCTGAATGCCGTTGTTTATGTCTTCAATCGCAAGGCTGTAATCAGGTATGATAGTCCAGCCATCATAGGTAGTTTCAAATGTGTGGGTGTACTGGTGAATTACTGTCTTAGGCACATTGCTATAATGGTATACTGATGAAAATTCGCCTTTCTCATCTGGAGTTGCTATTCTGATTTTATAGTAGTTTTCACCTTTATATAACGCTCCAACAACAGGCTCGCCAATATCCCCACTGCAGGAATACGACATATCATATGGAGAATCGCCCCAGTACACCTCAATCATTGATCCATCTGGATATGTATTTACAGGCAAGTAGTAGTTGATCTCACAAAGGGTTGATACAAACTCGCTTGGAACTACGCTTGATATTTCTACGGTTTCAATATTGATTTTAGAAGCTGTTGTAGTCTGCGGAGCAGTTGTTGTTTGAATTGTAGTAATGCGCTTGCTCGTTTTGGTTGTTGCTGTGGTCGTGACCTCCGGAACTGTGGCGGATACGTTTTCTGCCACACTGCTCTGCGGTTTTTCGTCTGCCTGGCAGCCTGTGAGCATAACCCCGCACAGCACTGCCGCTATGATTCTTCTTAATTTCATACTACTTCCTCCTTATTTTTGCGTAATTGGTTTACCTGCCGCGTACATTTGGCTGAGCGCCTTTACTTCGTGGGATTCAAGGCTGCGCGCAAGTTCCGCGAGTTCCCGGCTGTGGAACTCGTCAGCAGCTTTACGGCGGTCCAGAAGTGCGTTTAAAAGCACCGCGATTTTAATGTCGCTGAACTGCACCGACTGCGCCGGGAACGCTCTCCCGCCGGATATCATTCCGAAAATAGGCGACGATTCCAGCGGTATCTCGTAGCTTAAAATCAGCTCTTTCAGCCGCAGGATTTTCTTCCCGCCGAGGTAGGCTTCACAGCAGTCGTCCCGCATTGTCACCAGCAGATTTTCTACGCTGTCAGCGGAGATTTCGGCGCTTTCACTGCGGAGTACCACGCGTAACAGATTCGCTTCGCAGCACTGTTTTCCGAACAGGTAAAACGATTTGTTGCCACACGTCAGGAATCCGCATTTAACGCAGCTAGTGTCAAGATATTTCTGTATCATTTCGTCTGGGTTCATGTTTCGACCTCCTTTAGGATAATTCTATCACATGAATTGACCTGGAAAAAGCCATTCGGATTCCGGAAAAATAATTCTTTTCCGGAACTCAAATCTATTGTAATCTTTGCAAATTAGCAGTATAATGTGACCAGAGAGGTGAAGAAAATGGATGAGCTTGAAATGCTGAAAGAACTCGACAGGCTGATCAACGATACTCCGGATCTGAATTCCGTTCTCGAAGAAAGCGGCAACACAGTAGAATCCCTGACCGCGCAGGCAGACGAGCTTCAAAACGAATATAACACACTATCGGGAAAACTGTCGTTGAACCTATCCGACCTGCTCCCGCTGAGATGGGAAAAGCTGCTCAGACTGCACAGTGCGGGTAATCAGGACGCGCTCCGGCTTTTGAATATGTACATATCCGACTGCAGCTTTTTCAGCAGCACGGAAGAACGGATCACTCAGTACGCCGTCACCCGAAAAAGGCTTGATGAGCTTACAGCATGGGAGGAGTGGTACTCCGCGCAGTCGCGGCAATTCAGCGGACTGCCTGAGCGGATAAGATCCTGCAAAACTGCTAATGGCGAACCCGGCACTGACGCTGACTCAGTATTCACCCTGATGATGAAAAGTGGCTGTACCTCCAAAAACACCGACCCGGTAACATTGCGCGACAACCTGACAGGAATATCCACGTTCATACATGGCGCAGGGCTTGAAAACGTATCGCCGCTGATATGGTTTCTTGTGATAATTCATAATCAGAAAAAGCTGTGTTCCACGCCGGGATTCATCGTGAATCCGCAGAATATCCTGCGTTATCAGGAGTACAACATCACGCAGGACAACGGGAAAAACTTCAACCAGTACGAGCAGTACTGCAACCTTTACCTTGACCTGAAAGAATCGTTTCCGCGCACTGATTTGCAGCTCTGTGACATGGGATTCCTGAAATGCTCGAATCTCTCCCAGTGGTGCTGCGACTTCGTTGAATCTATCCCAGTGGTGCTGCGACTTCGTTGATTACCGCTGCGGTATTCCATCAACGGCGGCTGGTATCGTCGAGCGGTTCTCGCCGGATTTTTTCTCAAACCCGTGGAACGACGTCGAACTGCTGCGAAATTCGAATGTCACATACAGCGAGCTGGAGCAGTGGGGATTTGCTCATTCAGGGCTGACCGAACTTTTTGAGAGCACAGTGCAGTCCATTCAGCCAGGCGATATTCATTATCTGATAGATAACAGCCGGAAATTCATCCGCCGACTGGCGGAAAGCTCCGGTATTCTGTCCGAGATTCGCTCGGACGATGTGTACATGGCAATGGCTTTCCTTTGCAGCAAAGCTGTTTCGCAGTTTGAAATGCTGTTTTCCGAATGGGCAGCCCGTGCAATAATTCTATAAAAATAACACAAACCTGACTTAAACCATATTGCATTTTTTGTCGGTTTGTGTTATAATAAGCCTTGAAAATATAGCTAATAGCTATATAAAACAAATTTCTGGAGGTATTTTATTATGAAACAATGCATTGATTGCAGGTATGCTTCTCCCACAACAGGTCACTTCATGTATACTTGTGACAAACATCATGGAAAATTTAACGCATTTGAGCATCCGGTATGCTCCGATTACCTTGAAGACGATGGCGGTCACAATTGCTTTGAGTGCGACTATTACACATCAAAAAATTTCAATGACGCGTTCGGGAAATGTGAACGAAACAACACTAAAAGATCAAGATATGATCCCGTTTGCTCATATTTCAAGGATTTTTGATTTCAGTTGTGACAATTCATAAAACAATAAAAGGAGAATCATTATGTCGAAAATCAACATCAGCAAAACAGGCAACGGTGAGGAACTTCGTAAAACGCTGAACAGCCTCGAATCCGAGGGACTTATATCTAGCGAACAGTCAAAGAAAATCACGTCAGAGCTGGACAAGCTTATCGATGACCTCAGCCGTGACCACGGAAAATCATTCCGCGTGACCTGCGCAGGCGTGTACAATTCGGGGAAAAGCTCCCTGCTGAACGCGCTCACCGACAGCGAGCATTTCCAAGTCGGCGATGTTCCGACTACCGCCGCGATAGACGAACTGACGGTGGGCGGACTTACATACGTTGACACCCCCGGACTTAACGCGAACGACATGGACAACGCGACTGCAATAAAGGCATTCAAGGATGCAGACCTGATAATTTTCGTATCGAATCTCATGAACGGCGGTCTGAACAGCGCCGAG
>HF989451.1:0-4910 GCA_000432175.1 Eubacterium sp. CAG:786 | reverse complement strand
AACAGCGCCGAGGCGAAGTACCTGACCGCGCTTTCCGAGATACTCGGCGGCAAGGAAAACCTCCGCAGGCAGACCCTTTTCGTAATGTCGAACTTGCATCAGACTCCGGATGGACAGGCTCCCGAGATATCCGCCGAGCACCGAGGCAACATTGAGAAAGCATTCGGATTTGCCCCGGAAGATATCATGCTGTACGACGCCGTGACCTATAAGACCGGTGTTTCCACAAATCAGAAAGCTCTGATAAAAGCCAGTGGCATTCCCGCGCTGAAAAAGAAAATATCCGAGCGCGCCGAAAATGTTTCCGATAATTCTGACGCGATTTCAAGCGACCGTATCTCAGCTTCCGAGTCGGCGCTTTCCGAGAGTCTTTCGGCGCTCCTTGACGGACTGACAAAGAAACTGCCAAACGCGGATACCAAGCTTGACAAAGCGGCAGTCCAGGCGGTAGAAAAGAAGTGCGAGAAACTTATCAACGATATTATCTCAGGGATAGAGCCGATATCTCCGACCGACGGAATGGATGTGCTTCTCTACCCCATCAACCGGAATCTCTCGCCTTTCCACGGAGAATCCTCCGAGTCCGCCGCAAAGCGCAGGATCCGCGAAAAGCTCAGCAGTGCGTATAACCGCCGCGAGTCGGTTATGCGCGAGGCGGCTTCAAGAGTTGCGGAAACGATAATGTCCTACAACGTATATCAGCGCACAGACGGTGACTATTACTACGCGATAAACCGCCGCGCCGCTAATGCAGTCATGGAGTGCAACAAGATGTTCAGAGAGGTCGGTATAAGCCTGCCCACCAGCGCCATCGCTGATATCGAGGTCGTTCCATCGCTCTGCAACACCAGCGAGCGCGAACTCCGCGACATAATTTCCGAGGACGTAATAGAATACAGCGGCTATTATACGCTTGATTCCTACGCGGACTACTGCGATGTCGAGGAGGAATACGCAGGCAGCGGAATGTTCGGCAGGGACAAGTACACCTACGGCTGCTACAACCTCCACAAGGGCGCCGAGGAAATGATAAAGGACATGAAAGGCACTTTCAACAGCAACGTAAATTCCGCATGGCGCCAGACCGTATCCAACTCACAGACGTTCTGCAATAAGGTGAAAGCTGAGCTTGAATCCCGAAAAGCTGCAATGATACAGGCAGCGGAATCTGCGGTAGCAAATTCCGGGGACGACAAGGAAACCGAAAACCTGAAAAAGGCGATTGCAGAGCTGGAAGGATTCTTAAAGGGGTAAAAAATGAGTATCCGATCAACCATTGAGAACTTCTATTCTGCGGTAAGAAAGGCTTCGGCGCAGCTAGAAACCAGCTGCAAAAACATTGACGACCGTCAGGAGAGTATAAGTTCCATAATCAACGGCATAAACAGCCGTCAGGAATCATCACAGGAAAGCAATAACGACATCGAAAAGCTGTGTCAGTCCCAGGCGCAGCAATTCAACAAGGCAATTGAGCAGTGGAAGAAATCCGTCAGTCGCTACCTCACCAGCAAAGAATTTGTCAACAAATTCGAGCGTTCGCTGCTGCTTATAGTCTTCGCGGATGTAAAAGCCGGTAAAAGCACACTCGGCAATTTTGTTTCGGGGTATTCGTTCAGGAATACGCCGTTCGGGAACCTATATACGAATCCAGAATATTACGTTTACGACCACACTGACAAGACTCTCGGAAGCTGCATTGAAAAGCCCATTCCGGAGGGGCATTTCGTGGAAAACGTGATTCAGGCGACATCCAGTATACAGTATTTCACGCTGCTGAACGGGCTTACCTGGGTGGATACTCCCGGCGTACACTCGCTGACCAGCGAATACGAACAGCTCACAAAGGACTACATCAAATACGCCGATCTCATTCTGTACCTTACGCCGTCAAACAACGCGTTCAAGATGGACGAATGCGATGAAATTTCAAGGCTTGTTGAGAGTGGAAAGCCAATGCTGCTTGCCGTAACAAAATCCGATATCCAGAAAGTGACCGGATATGATGAAACGAGCGGAAAGGTGCTGTATGAGCTGTCACCCAAGGACGACGAGACCCGCGCCGCTCACGAGGAACTCGGAAAGAAACAGTGCGCCGCACTCTGCAAAGGAAACTTTGCCAGCCAGCACCGGTTTATTTCCATTTCCACCCTTATTGCTAAAACTGCAATGGAACGGAATGACGATGAGTTTTTCAGGCAGAGCAATATCCCGGATTTTCTGGAGCTTATCGGGCAGGTGATTTCAGATAAGTCGGTAGAGCTTAAAATGAAACGCCCGCGCGACGAGGTAAACTCGGTAATAAATGAATTACTGCACGGCTGCCAGGGAAGCTTTATCGGTACAGACGCGCTGCTGGATAACCTTTCGCACACGCTCGAAAAAATCTCCGAGGCTGAAAATAGGCTGTCGCTGCTGAAAAGCAGCATATTGACTTCCGCGCGCAGCGAGATTTCAAACGAGATATACTCGATGCTTGTCAGCGAGAAGAACAGCGGGAACATCGCGGATAAATCCGCAGCAGCTGACAAGTCAGAGAAAATAATCAACAATGTTTTGTCGCGCGAAATAAGCGAGGCAGCAGCCCGGGAACTGAACGACTTTCAGCAGATTCAGCTTTCCTCCGCAGAGCTTATAATCGACGCAGATTACCAGCACCGCACAAAGACGATAGAATACGAATACCTTGACGGCAGAAACCGCACCCGCGACCCACGCGGTCTTATCGAGCATATCCAGCATTTTTTCGGCAAGGAATTTACCGAATATTCAGTCAGGACAAAAAAGCGCACCCGCGAAATAGATATCGGCGACAACTTCAGCGAGTATGCGCAGCGGGTAATTGAGCTGTCGCTGGATTCGATAGAAAAGACTGTTTCTGATGAGATCACAAAGCTTTCCCGCGAGACCTACGGAAGAATGAGGACGTCAATTGAGGAAATGTACTCTGATATCAAAACCGCCGCTGACAGCCTTGAAAAGCTGAAATACTGATGGAGGAAACCATGACTGAATTATTCAACCACAAGAAAAAAGTGCTGGAACTCCGCGACAAATGCGCCGCGCTTTCCGGAGAATGCGGCAGGGATACTGAGCAGTTCATCAGGGATACCAGTGAAGTTCTGTCGCGGAGCACTCCCTGCCTGATGTTCTACGGGCTTTACAACGCGGGAAAAAGCAGCATAATCAACGCGCTCACCGGCGAGGAGACCGCGGCGGTCGGCGATGTGCCAACAACTATGCAGGTGCAGAATATCAACTGGAACGGGTTCCTTATCGTTGATACCCCCGGTCTCAACGCGCAGACCGAACACACTCTCACCGCAGACAGCCAGATCGACAAAAGTGATGTAGTTGTATTCGTAACCGACGACATGAACGTTGACGAAAAGAGCTTCTATTACGCATTTATAAATGTGCTGAAAAAGAATAAACCCACACTCATCGTTATAAATCAGAAGAACGCCGACGGACCGGTTGAACAGTCGCCAAACATCAGTATACTGCGTGAACAGATAGTTGCGAATATCAGATATGCCGCAAATGAAGAGGGACTTACAGACGTTGAACACAACAAATGCTTCCGGGGAATAATCCCGGTCAACGCAATGACCGCATGGGTAGCCCGTAATTTTCCCGAATCAGCAGCACGGCACATGAGAGCTGAAAGCAACATTGACGAACTGCTGAAGCAGATGCAGTCAGTGCTGAACGCTTCCAACGGAGTACGAATGCTTATCCCGGCTCTGGATATCATTGATTCAGCGCTGAACGGGCTTTCGGCGGATATGAAGTCCGGAATTAAATCCGATATCCAGAAAGCGTACTATTCCCCCCGTGACAATATCCTGCGTCAGAAAGACAGCCTGTACAAACGCCTGCTGACCGAAGGGCGTACTAAAATCAATGCATTCGCCGACAAAGCTGCAGCTTCCATTTCTACAGGAGATACAGTCGATGTCGCAGAGATCCGAAATTCGCTTGAGCAGACTATACGTCAGGCGTTCAGTGATGCGAACGTATCCTTGCAGGGAGAATTTCAGCTTTGCAGCGTTGACCTGGGAGAGCTTTTCGTCAAGCTTGATAAGTCGGATTTCAAACTAGACCTGCCAGAGCCTGACGACTGTAACGACGACGGACTGCTCGGCTGGCTCGGAAAAATCACCGATATCACGCTGCCCGGCGGGTTTACTTTACCGGATAACACTGACGGCGGGATAGTACCTACACTGTTCCCAATCACGCCTGCGCCGGAAAAAACGGGATTTTTAGTGCTGCTCGGACTGATAAAATCTCTCGTAAACAGCAAGAAAAAAGCCGAGGAGCAGAAACAGCGCGAATACGAAATGCGCCGCTAGGTCGAGGAAATGAACCGCCGCAGCGAGGAACGGATAAATTCCATGGTGACCCAGATAGTCGAGATAAACCGCAGGATACGCGCGGCTGCCTCCGACTTGGAAAGCTCCTATTCCGCAAATGTTTCGAAGCTTGTCGATAACGCTTTTGCGCCTGTACTGGATTCTCTCAAAAAGGAGTTCGGAGAGGAAGAAAAGCGCTCTGACATTGCCAAAATCCACCTCGACCAGATAAATTCACTCTTGCACGAATGCAGTGCAATTCGCGCTTCCATTGACGGATAACAGTCAAACATAAAGCAGCAAGAGCACGAGCCCTTGCTGCTTTTTACATGATCATCATGAATTTGTTCTTATCAAGCAAAATTGTAACACTTTTCCCAAAAGATCAAGACAAGCTTTTCTTACAAGGAGTAAGAACATGATTGAAAGAGTGTGGTCTGACGGAATTATACCAAAGCAAGGCATAATCGTCAGTCCACTTAGAGAAATCAGTGAACTCTGGGTACATTTTGATGCATTCAGGAGGCTGAATGCCGAACCGTGTAAATGCCAATA
>HF989450.1 GCA_000432175.1 Eubacterium sp. CAG:786 | reverse complement strand
TGGGGTGTCAAGTTTTATTATACAACATCAGATATTTAATCCATTGCACTGCTGTTCAAAATTTTTGAGTAAAATGTTTAAAGCTATATTGACAATATCAATGTTTTGTTTGGGTGAGTTTTCGGCGTTTTACTGCTAAAGCAATTGACAACAGCGTGTATTTGTGATAAAATGGAAACAAAACGATTCCAGAGCCGCCGGAAAAGGAATACACGTGAATATAAGGACATACAAGGGCGATTTCAACTATGCGATTTTTCAGCGCGGACAGACATATTTCCGCCAGAAAAAACTGAAAGAAGTGATATACTGCGGCAGCGGAAACTACCGCTTCATCGTCGAAGGAACGAAGAACTACAACGTTACAGCGTCGATAACCCCGGAGGGCGAGCTTTCGGGGCTTTCCTGCGACTGCCCGTACGACCGCGGATACTGCAAGCACCTTGCCGTTGCGCTCATATATCTTGAGAGCATATATGACAAAACGATATCGAACCGCAGTTCAAATTACGCCAGGGGACTTATCCGTCACTATACCGAAAGAGCCGTTATTAACGCGCAGGAACACGGAATACGGCTTGTGCCGGAGCTTGAAGCAACATTCGAAGGGCTTAAGTACTCGCTGAAAATAGGGCGCGAAAAACTCTATGTCGTGAATGATATTTATGACATGTATCAGGCTTTCCAGGGCAGGCTGAACAAGAAATACGGAAAGGAACTGGAGTTCGTACACAGCCCGGAAGTACTGGACGAGCAAAGCTCGGCGCTGCTTGAATTAACATTCAGTATTTTCATGACCTTCAAAGAAGGTGCCGACAGAAAACGCAGGTTTCTGATACAGGGGCAGGACGCAGTGCGCTTCTTCCAGATAGTCAGGGAAAGCGGAGTTAATTACGGCCGCAGTCATTTTGACGTGAAATTTTCCGACCCGGAAATCAGCTTTGACATCGCGAAAACTGACACGGGACGCTATTTTCTGCGCCCGGTTGGGAAAATAGAAATATTCAATGCAGAGCAGAATTTCTGCATTATCATCGACAGCGACAAAAAGCAGATTTTCGTCTGCGGCAGGGAGTTCACAAACGCAGTCGGAGCGCTGCTTTACGCCGCATTAAAGGAAGAACTGCTGATTTCCGAAAAGGAGATTGCGGCATTCTACACTGCGGTGATCCGTCCGGTGAGCAAATATGTGAAATTCTCCGGACTGGAAGTGCTCTCGGATTTCACGCCTCCGGAATTGAGCGCGCGGCTTTATATCGACATGAACGCAAGCGGAGAAGTCGCTGCAAGGCTTGAGTATCTTTACGGCGACGAGAAATTTACACCGGAGCAGAGCAAAAGAAAAAATCCGTTCTGCGACCATTTTGCAGAGGCTTCCTGCGAGCTGTCAGTCGGGAATTATTTTGACATTCGGGACGATAAAAAGAATCCGTATTACATTGACGGCGACGATGAAATTTACCGCCTGCTGACCGAGGGAATACCCTCGCTTTCAGAGAAAATGGAGATATACACGACCGACCGTTTCAGCAGAAAAGCAGTAATACGTCCTGCGGTCCGCCCGGCTCTGGGAGTGCGCCTGAGCGGCAGCGTGCTTGAACTGGAACTTACTGCGGACGGCTACACTCCGGAGGAATTGCGGGAGCTTCTCGCGGCTTATCGTCTGGGGAAAAAGTACCACAAGCTGAAAGACGGAAGCTTCTCGATACTTGACGATGGGCTTTCCGAACTGTTTGAAATTACGGAAAGTCTTGACATTTCGGATAAGTCCCTTATGAAAGAAAAAATCAGGGTACCGGCGTTCAGAATGCTGTATCTCGACAGCCTTGGGAGTACCTCTGAGAATGTCAGAATTGAACGCAGCTCTGAGTTCCGCAGGCAGGTAAGTTCCTACCGTGAAATGTTGGATTATTCCGATAAAATCAGCGTTCCGGAACAGCTTGACGGTATTCTGCGCGAGTATCAGATTTACGGTTTCCGGTGGCTGAAAACGCTGTCTGCGTACGGCCTGGGCGGTATTCTCGCGGACGATATGGGACTTGGAAAGACATTGCAGGCGACAGCGCTGATGCTTGACGAAAAGCGCTCCAAAGGCGGCAGAAGCCTTGTCGTATGTCCGGCTTCCCTTGTACTGAACTGGCAGGGCGAGATTGAAAAATTCGCGCCAGAACTGCGGGTGCTTGCCGTCATGGGAACGTCCTCCGAGCGCGCCGCGCAGTTCGCAGAAATGGAAAAATACGATGTTGTGATAACCTCGTATTCCCTTATCGCAAGGGACTTCGCGGAGTATCAGGAGCATGAATTCCGCTATGAATTTCTGGACGAAGCGCAGTACATCAAGAACAGCTCCACGCAGACGGCAAAGGCGGTGAAATCCGTGAACAGCCGCTGCCGGTTTGCGCTGACCGGAACTCCGGTAGAGAACAGCTTTGCGGAACTCTGGAGCATATTTGACTACATCATGCCGGATTATCTTTTCAGCTACAGGTATTTCCGGCAGCACTACGAATCCCCGGTCGTAAAGGACGGAAACGAGCAGGCAAAACAGTCGCTGCAGCGCATTGTGAAGCCGTTTATCCTGCGCAGAATGAAGTCCGGGGTGCTGACCGAGCTTCCCGAAAAAACGGAAACGGTGCTGCTTTCGGAAATGGAAAAGGAGCAGGGCGGAATTTACTCCGCGAACGTTGCGGAGGTGCGCTCTGCGGTGACGGCTTCAAATGGTGATAACACCGAAAAAATAAAGATCCTCGCAATGCTGACGCGATTACGGCAGATTTGCTGCGACCCGGCGCTGGTCTACGATAATTACACCGGGAAAAGCGCCAAGCTGGAGCAGTGCGTGGAGCTTGTGGAAAGCTGCGTTAATTCCGGGCACAAGCTGCTTTTGTTCTCGCAGTTCACGTCAATGCTGGATATTGTCGCGGCGCGTCTGGACGGCATGGGAATACGGTATTTCATGCTGACTGGTTCCACAAAACCCGCGCAGCGGCTGAAAATGGTGAACAGCTTCAACGGCGACGACACCAGCGTATTCCTGATATCGCTGAAAGCAGGCGGCACGGGGCTTAACCTCACTGGCGCGGACGTTGTTATACACTACGACCCGTGGTGGAACAGCTCGGCTGAAAATCAGGCTTCCGACCGCGCTTACCGAATCGGGCAGAAGAAAAACGTGCAGATCTATAAGCTCATCACCCGGAATACCATCGAGGAGAAGATACGCGAGTTACAGCAGGCAAAATCCGGGCTTGCTGATATCGTACTCAGCGGAGGGGAGAACTCCGGAAATATCATGAGCATGACCTCCGAAGAGATACTGGAATTGCTGAAATGAGCCTTGTAAAATGAAAAGTCCCCACAGAGCCATGGCTTTGCGGGGACTTCCCCTTCGAAAATGCTCCTGTCCAGCAGCGGCCGGAGATCAAGTTCTTGACCGCTCTTTCCACCCGGGAGCGCACCTCGGATTCCGGCATTCAAATGTTTTCGCAGGAGAATTCGAGCTCGCTGGTGGCGTCCACATTGAAAAACTGCGAATGCGGATTCTGGAACACTGAACCAACCAGTTTCGCGGTATCATAATAATTGAGCCTCCGCGATATCCAGACCTTTCACGGTGAACTTTCCGGAAATCTCCCCGTCATAGAAATGCGGGATAAGCCCGTTGACGAGCCGCGTCAGCGTGGATTTTCCGCAGCCGGAGCCGCCGCAGACCATCAGAACTTCGCCGTTCTGAACTGTAAGCGTAATGTTGTGCAGACCGGCTTCGTCACGTCCGCCGCTGTACCTGAATTTCACATTCTGTATTTCGATCATGTTATTTACCTGTCAGATGAATTTGCTGAATATCATTGCCGCCGCGAATGCAGCGGCGCACAGCAGGAGCGCGATAATATCCCGTGCGCCGAAGCGTATTCCGCGCATTCGCATGGCGTCGGCGATGCTGCCGTATTCCTCGCCGACCGTGGGGAAAAACCGGAACATCACCGACATTGGGATCGTTATCTTCTGCGGAATGTGCATACGCTCCATGGAAGCCATGAACTCGCTGACAGTGGTCGTTCCGACCATATAGGAAGCCATCGCGATACCCGGCATGAACCGCGCCGCGATACCCAGCGCAACAAACAGGAAATTCACCGCGCCGGAAGCTATCGGCATAAGCAGTGTCTGCGAGATGTAAGCCACAGTATAAACTCCGGCGTAGATTAACGCCGTCCGGAATTTCCGTTTCGACAGCAGGAGAATAAACGGGACTGCGGTCAGCGCCCAGCGCAGGGACGCAATGAGTATCCCGCCGCCGCTCTATAGTTGCCGATCATGCCAAGGGAATAAACGCCGTAGCCCATAACGCCCTTAACGGCGCTTTTGTACTCTCCGGAACGCATTATTAGGTCTGCAATCAGTGCAAAAACCGGCATTGTGAGGTTCACCCACACGCCCATGCCGAGCAGACCAGTGAGAATTCCGACGATAAGTCCCATGATAGCCCTTGACTTGATTTACATTTTGTGATATAATTGATTTGTGTTATTATGTCGAATTTTGCGAGGTTGTAGAATGAAAAGAATAAAGCTTACTGCGCTGCCGTGTATATGCGCCGATGTTTTTGACGGCACAGACATAATCAGACCAGGAGGAGAAGCGCTGAATTTTGCTGCCCACGCCTCTCGCTTTGATGAGATAGACGTTACGCTGCTTGGAATTGTCGGAAAAGATAAATATGCGGAAGCGATAATGGATTCAATATCAAGGCTTGATATTGATAAAAGCCATATACGCACTGATGGAAGGTATCAGACTGCCAATAATATGACATACCTTACAGCAGACGGCGACAGGTATTATAAAGATGATTCATGGAACGGAAAAATACTTGATGACATCATTCTGAACGATGACGAAATCAGAATATTATCCGAATCCGATGTGGTCTTTGTTCACTTCTGGGCTTCGTGTTTTTCGCAGGTGGTTGAACTGAAGAAAACGTCCGGATTTAAGCTTGCAGTGGATTTTGACGTCTACAGGGATTTTGCTGATATGGAACGTCTTGCACCGTACATTGATTTCTTTATGATAAGCGGCTCGGAGGAACTACTGCCGAAGTTCAGGGAATTATCGTGTAAGTATGATTGCCTGTTCAATATATCCCTTGCAGAACGGGGAAGCGTCACATACTTTAAAGGGCAGGAATTCAGAGTGCAGGCTGAAAAGGTCGATGCCGTAATTGACACGACCGGGTGCGGCGACAGCTACCACGCCGGATTTGTATGCTCATATATGCTTGAAAATGATATTGAAAAGGCTATGAGGGTTGGTTCTGAGATAGCAGCAGAAACCCTGAAACATTACGGCGGCTTCTGATTATACCCTGATATAATAAACAGCACCGGAAGTGGTTTTCGTTCACTTCCGGTGCTTTTATTATTGAAAGGGAACCATTAAAATCCGGTTTTGCTCACATGAGTTTTTTGGAGGTGACCATAAGCTGAAGTTTTATTTGTTGAAGTATACAATGTACATAACAGTGTTATGTTGTTCCTTTGTATAATATGCTGAAATCAGTGCAGGGCTATTGACAAGAGCGCGTATTTGTGCTAAGATAACAATGTTATGTGAAGCGGGAAGGAAGGTGACAAAATGGGCGACGAACTTGAAACTAGAGAAAAGCTGCTGAAAAGCGCGCTGGCTGAATTCTCTGAAAAGGGATATATGAAAGCTTCGCTGCGAAAGATATGCGCCGACGCAGGCGTTACGACCGGGGCTCTGTATTTCTTTTTCAGGAATAAAAACGACCTTTTTGCCGCCATTGTCGATCCGCCGCTTAAAGAGCTTTGCCGGCTGCTGAACGAGCATTATATGAATGACGCCGAGGAAATGGCAAGCGACGATCCGGCGGTTCTGACAGCGGAATACCACATTGAAACACACGGTGGACTTGACGCTCTTGTCGAGTATATGTATCAGTATTATGATGTGTTTATACTCCTGCTGACAAAGGCGCAGGGTTCAGAGTACGAAAACGCGGTCGATATGGTGGTCGATATGACTGAGCGTGGCTTTCGGGCTTCGGCTGACAGGGCAGCGCAGAAAATGCCGGGATATCACGTTGACGAATATATGCTCCATTGGATAACCCACATCAGCGTTGACGCATACACGCACCTTCTGACGCATGAAAGAGATGTGGAAAAGGCAAAGCTCCACATGAGGAGGATAATGGAGTTCCTGATAAATATCTGGTTCACTATGATAGTTCAGGACTGAAATTTTAGCCGCCGGTCGGCGGCTAAAATAATAGGTTCGACATAACAGCGTTATCCTGGGTTAACTTCAGAGATTGCCATTTGGTAAAACGAAACGTCCGAAAGAGCGTTTCTGCATATATAAGCCGCTTTCGGGCGGCAAATAATACGCATATTGCATAACAGCGTTATGTGGTTAACTTTTAAGAATTCGGAGGAAAGAAAATGTATCTGGAGATCAAAGACGTAAAGAAAAGCTACGGAACCGACGCAAGCTATATTCAGGTCCTGAAGGGCGTGAGCACAGGCGTTGAAAAGGGACAGATGTGCGTTATACAGGGCACGAGCGGCTCCGGGAAATCCACGCTTCTCAACTG